>OMZV01000008.1 GCA_900315635.1 uncultured Prevotella sp. | reverse complement strand
CTTACGCCGATGGTACTGCAATGCAATGCGGGAGAGTAGGAAGCCGCCTTCTTTAGAAGGAAAGCCTCAGAGTCTGACTCTGGGGCTTTTTCTGTTTATGGGGCTTTGTGATTACGACTAAATCTATTATACGGGTATTTGTGTCCTGGCGGTTTAATGTCAGGCAATAAATTGTGAAAATTCTCGTTATATTATAGTTACATTATTTATATAAACGACAAAAATAAGAATTCCTTATACCGATGTTCTATAAGATTAGAAGAGCTCGCGTTTGGCTTAGACGCATGAAGTATTCCCGTGGCTTTGGTGTTCAGTCGCCGTGGGCTTACAGGTTCATTCGCTATGTTATAAACGAGCATTATCCTTATTACGAATATACTCACTTGAATCATGAGGTATACGGTATCAATAAGTTTGCCCGTAAGCTTTGCAGGCTCTATTTCCGTGTAGCTAATTATTGTCAACCGAATCTTGTAGTTGATTACGGTTCGAGTACTACTGCTTACAGGAGTTATTTCAAGGCTGGCTGCAAGTCATGTAATGTTGTTCAAATATCGGCTGATGATAAGGGGATGAATAAGATAAATAATCTTCTTGAGGAAAACCCTACAATAGATGTTGCCCGTGTTTCGCTTAAAGGTGATTATCGGAAAGTTGTTGACGAATTGATGAATCATGTTTCCCGTAAGTCTTTGTTTATTATTCAGAGGATAAAGAAGAATAAGGAAACAGAGGCTTACTGGAATGAGCTAATTGCTGATGAGCGTACTGGTATTACATTCGACTTGTATTATTGCGGCATCATCTTCTTCGACCATAAGAAATTCAAGCAGAATTATATTGTCAACTTTTAGAGTTTTAAACTTTATTGATAATAACGAAGAAAAAACTTTAGCATTTTCTTGTAAATAAAATAAAATATATTATCTTTGCGCCCAAATTAATAGTAATGTAAAAATTTAAGACTATGTATTGGACACTTGAACTTGCTTCAAAGCTTGAAGATGCACCATGGCCTGCAACAAAGGACGAGCTTATCGACTATGCCGTTCGTTCGGGTGCACCGGCAGAAGTATTAGAGAACTTGCAGGAGATAGAGGACGAGGGCGATGTCTACGAGAGCATCGAAGATATATGGCCTGACTATCCTTCAAAGGATGACTTCCTTTGGAATGAGGATGAATATTGATATTTTACTTTTTAAGCAGGCAGCTTTCAGTGTTATGGAAAGTTATACTCTGCTTTGAAATTAGGCATTTGGTCGCCCTTACTTTTGGTTTGGGCGACCTTTTTTGTTTTTGATAAACAATAAACTAAATAAAAATCCGTTATTTACACGTGTTTAGACGTATAATCATCATAACTGCATTGTTGCTGCTGACCGTTAATGTGGTCAGGGCGCAATACGACCCGTCATACAGTCATTACTTCTCTATGGAGCCTTCGTTCAATCCGGCATCTGTCGGAAAGGAGAATGTTCTTAACGTTGTCGGTGCTTACGCGCTCGACTTTGCGGGTTTTGAACATAATCCTAACACGTTTTATGTAGGGGCTGACATGCCGCTGTACTTTCTTAAAAGTTATCATGGCGTCGGTCTTTCAATGCTTAATGATAAGATCGGTCTGTTCACTCATCAGCGAATAGCTGGTCAATATGCATTCCGGTTCAAATTGTTTGGCGGTCGCCTGGCTGCCGGAATACAGGCTGGATTGCTGATGGAGAAATTCGATGGAAGCAAACTGGATGTTGAGGATTCTAATGACCCGGCTCTCCCTTTATCTGAGGTTAGCGGAAATAGTCTGGACCTTGGCTTCGGTCTCTATTATACTCATAAGAATTGGTATGCCGGTGCGTCTGTCCAGCATATAACTGCTCCGCAGATTGACCTTGGTGAGACTAATGAATTTAAGGTTGATCCTTCATATTATTTAACGGCAGGATACAATATAAAACTTAGAAATCCGTTAATATCTATACCTACATCAACTTTAGTACGTTACGACGGAGTGAGTTGGCGTGGTGACATTACTGCCCGTGTGGTGTATAAGAATGACAAGAAAATGCTCTATGGAGGCGTATCCTACAGCCCTACCAATTCGGTGACGGCGCTGATAGGTGGCAGTTTCCATGGAATTAATATAGGTTATAGCTATGAGGTCTATACTTCGGCAATTAACCTTGGCAATGGAAGCCATGAGTTGTTTGTTAGCTATCAGACTGATATAAACCTACAGAAAAAGGGACGCAACAAGCATAAGAGTGTCAGATTCCTTTAGGCATTGAACTTTAAACATTGAACTCTTAAATTCGAAAGTTGACATATAGAATATGAGAATGAGAAAACATATATTATCATTTTGCCTGAGTATAATGGTAATAGGACTTCTTAGCAGTTGCTTTGCCGGACGTTCTGCGTCGTCAGGACGTGGTGGTGAGGTCACCGGCGTGGGAAGCGGAAGAAGCTTCAAGGAACCAACACCTTACGGAATGACTCTCGTGAAACGTGGGTTCTTAAAGATGGGTCTGGATAAAACCGACAGCCTTTGGGGTAAGCAGACTCCGAGGAAGGATATTTCGGTTGATGGCTTCTGGATGGATCAAACTGAGGTTACTAACTCTGAATATAAGCAGTTCGTCCTTTGGGTACGTGATTCTATCCTGCGTACACGTCTTGCCGATCCTTCTTATGGCGGTGACGAGACTTACATGATAACAGAGGATAAGAACGGCGACCCTGTAACTCCTCATATTAACTGGCGTAAGGCTTTGCCGCGAAAACCGAATGAAGACGAGCAGCGTGCCTTTGAGAGTCTTTATGTCACTAATCCAGTAACCGGCGAGAAGATGCTTGATGCCAAGCAGCTCAACTACCGTTATGAGATATATGATTATACAGCTGCAGCCCTTCGCCGTAATCGTCTGAATCCTGAAGAGCGCAACCTCAATACTGATATTCCTGTCAACCCTGATGAGCAGGTAATGATTTCAAAGGATACTGCATACGTCGATGATGAAGGCAATATCCACCGTGAAACTATTAACCGTCCGCTGTCAGGTCCGTGGGATTTCCTTAATACGTATATTGTCAATGTCTATCCTGATACAACGTGTTGGGTGAACGACTTCCGTAATTCTGACAATGAAGTATACCTTCGCAACTATTTCAGCAATCCGACTTACAATGATTATCCAGTAGTCGGTGTGACCTGGGAACAGGCTAACGCATTCTGCGCTTGGCGTACTGATTATCTTCTTAAGGGACTTGGCCGTGAGGCACGATATGTTCAGCGCTACCGTCTGCCGACTGAGGCTGAGTGGGAGTATGCAGCACGTGGAAAGAACCAGGATGAGTTCCCATGGGAGAATCAGGATGTGAAGAATGGCAACGGATGTTTCTATGCCAACTTTAAGCCGGACAGAGGAAACTATACCAAGGATGGAAACTTGATAACCAGTAGGGTCGGCATTTACTCAGCCAATAGTAATGGTCTGTACGATATGGCTGGTAACGTGGCAGAATGGACAAGTACGGTTTACACCGAAGCGGGTGTAGATGCCATGAACGACCTCAATCCTGAACTTTCTTATAATGCTGCAAAGGAAGATCCTTATCGTTTGAAGAAGAAGAGTGTCCGTGGCGGTAGCTGGAAAGATCCTGAAAGCTATATCCGCAGTGCATGGCGTACATGGGAGTATCAGAACCAGCCGCGCTCTTATATTGGCTTCCGCTGTGTCCGTAGCTTGGCAAGTTCTTCGAGTGAAGCAGCAAAGCAGAGCCGTAAGGCTAATAAGAAGTCACGTAAGCGTTAAGCGTAATAGGAATACAATTATTCATAATAGGAATACAGTTATTAAAGAATATATCATTATTTCATTCTTTCAATCTTTCATTTAAGTAATGTCAGAATACAGTAAATACAACATAATCTATCGTCTGCAAAAGTGGATGGATAGTGTTCCGGGACAGACGTTCCTTAACTATGCTTATAGCTGGGGAGCATCTATCGTTATCCTCGGAACCCTTTTTAAGTTAACCCACCTGCCGGGTGCCAACATCATGTTGTTCATCGGTATGGGTACAGAAGTATGCGTGTTCTTCATCTCGGCTTTCGACCGTCCGTTCGATAAGACGGATGATGGTAAGAAGATTCCTACTCGAGTCACTGAGGAGTACTTGGAAACAGGTAAGGTTACTTACGACAATGTGCACGAGAATGATACAGAAGAGGAGCAGGAAGAATTTGCCGGACCGAAGGTTGCGTCAACAGCTTACCCGGGTGGCGAACGTGTATCAGCGGCTTCAGGTCAGCAGACTGCAGAAAGTGTTGCTCAGCAATCTGCGTCTCAAGGTTCTGTCCAGCCATCTGCAACTAATGCAGCTCAGCCATCTGCAACTAATGCGGCTCAGCCATCTGCAACTAATGCAGCTCAGCCATCTGCGGGTTCAACTCCTGCCGCTCAGTCAGCAAGCGCTTCTGAGGCTCTTGCAGCTGCAATCAAACAGCAGAGCGAGGTTATAGCAAGTTCTCAGACAGCTACACCGGAGATGGTGGAAGCTCAGGAAAAGTATGTCGATGCATTGAAGAACCTTACAGAGCTTCTCGGCAAGGTCGGCGAGCAGAGCGAGCGCTTGACACGCGATTCCGAGGAAATGGAGAACCTCAACCGTACTCTTACCGGCATCGCGAAGATTTACGAGCTACAGCTTAAGGGCGCCAGCCAGCAGGTTGGTACAATCGATCAGATAAATGAGCAGACTCATAAGATGGCAGGACAGATAGCCCGCCTGAATGAGATTTATACCCGCATGATAGAGGCAATGACAGTTAATATGCGTGTCGCTGCTCCTGGAGTAGCTCCTTCAGCACCTGCTTCTGCTCCGTCTCCAAGCCAGCCGTCACAGCAGGCTTAATTTAGATTCCAGTTACAACAAGTCAAAAGCTTGAACTAAGAAATAAAACAATACCGAATGGCAATCATAAAAAGGAAAGTCAGTCCTCGCCAGAAGATGATTAATCTCATGTACGTCGTCCTCATGGCTATGCTTGCTCTCAATATATCCACTGAGGTGCTAAATGGATTCTCCATCGTAGAGGAGAGTCTTAACCGCACAACGAAGAACTCTTCAACGGAGAATAACATCATCTACGGCGAACTGTCAGACATGATGAAGAATAATCCGGAGAAAGTTCGTGAGTGGTTTGAGATGGCGACGGCTGTGAAGAATTCCAGCGATTCCCTCTATAACTATGCACAGGATCTTAAGGTCATGATAGTTAAAGAGGCTGACGGCGATGATGGCAATCCACTGAACATAAAGAACAAGGACGACCTTGAGGCCGCCGAACAGGTTATGCTCTCACCAACTTCCGGTCAGGGTAAGAAGCTGTATAAGGCAATAAATACCTATCGTCAGAACATCCTGAAGTTTGTCACTGATCCGGTACAGCGTAAGATTATAGCAAGTAACCTCTCAACACAAGTGCCAAAGAACAGCCTTGGCAAATCATGGGAGGAATACATGTTCGAGGCAATGCCTACAGCTGCCGCTGTGACGTTACTGTCTAAGTTGCAGAGCGATGTGCGTTACGCCGAAGGGGAAGTCCTCCACACCCTTGTTGCTAATGTAGGTCTTAAGGATGTTCGTGTCAATGAGCTTAAGGCATTCGTCGTTCCAAACCAAGTTCGTCTTTATCCTGGTGAAACGTTCACGGCAGATATGTTCATGGCAGCTGTCGATACAACCCAGCGTCCAGAGGTTTATGTCAATGGTCAGAAGATTCAAGGCAATACATATTCAGTTAAAGCTACCGGTGCCGGTCAACACTCTATAAGCGGTTACATCCTTATGCGTGATGTTGCAGGTAATGTCCTTCGTCGTGACTTCAAGCAGGATTACTTCGTGATCCCCGGCTCAAAGCCTGACAACTATATTGCCGAACCAACACCTGAGGCAGGAACAGTTGCTGCCGACTTGATGAATGTGCTTTATGCAGGATTCGACAACCCGGTAAGTATCAGTATTCCGAATGCCGGTCCTGGTCAGATTACAGCTTCTGCAACGGGCGGTTCACTCCGTCAGACAAGTCCGGGACATTATATCGCTCGTCCGTCAGCTATCGGACAGCCAATGACGCTTCATGTAACAGCTAAGGGACGTACAGTTGGCGATTATGTATTCCGTGTACGCAAGTTGCCAGATCCAACAGCTTATATTGCTGTAGGATCCGACCGATTCAAAGGAGGTGTACTTGGTAAAGGCTCACTCCTTGGAGCAAGCAGCATTCATGCGGCTATCGACGACGGATTGCTGGATATTCCATTCCGTGTGCTTAACTTCACAGCTGTGTTCCACGATAATATGGGTAATGCTGTTCCAATCGCTTCAAGCGGTGCCAACTTCTCAGCGGCTCAGAAGGAGCAGTTCCGTCATTTGGCTCGCAACCATCGTGTCTACATAACCAATATAAGTGCCATCGGTCCGGATAATCTGACGAGAAGATTGCCGGGAGCAATGGAGATAATTGTGAGGTAGGACGGTGCAATTCCCCACCAAGCCTCCCCCAAGGGGAGGATGTTTAGACCCCTAAATAAGACTGAAAGGTGGGTAAATTGATATGATAGATTTGTAGTAAATAAATAAGTAATTAAACACCCTCCCCTTGGGGGATGCTTGTTGGGAAATAAAATATGAAAAAAGTCTTTCTTATTATAGGGCTAACACTACTTGCTATTTCTGTTTCAGCTCAGCCGGCACGACGCCGTGCGCAGCAAGAACAGAAGCCTAAGAGCAATGCCGACAACGTTACCATCCGTCAGCAGATAGAATTCCCTGTCGCTGCCGAGATGCCTTCTGATGTAGTCTGGCGTCGTGACATCTACCGTGAGCTGAACCTAACTGATGACGCCAATGCCGGACTCTACTATCCTGTTGAGCCTATAGGCAGTCAGATGAACCTCTTTACCTACCTCTTTAAACTCATTATGAGCGGTAGAGTCAAGGCTTACGAGTATCGTTTGGATGGAAACGAAGTATTCTCCGACAGCGCACGCATCAAGCCATTGCAGTTCCTTGACAACTATCATATTTATTATGAGCGTAACGGCAGGCAGGTTCGCATCGATAACAGCGACATACCTTCGCGTGAGGTCAAAGGTTACTACTTAAAGGAGAGTGATTACTACGACCAGGGAACATCAACATTCCATCGTCAGGTTATTGCCCTCTGCCCGATAATGTATCGTGAGGACGACTTTGGAGATTTCGGCAGCGGAGCTGAGACAAAATATCCACTTTTCTGGGTTCGTTATTCTGATATAGCACCGTTCCTAAGCAAGCAGATAATCATGACTAGTGACATCAACAATGCTGCCACGATGAGTATCGACGACTATTTCACGACAAACCAATACAAGGGAAAGATATACAAGACTACGAATATGCTTGGTCGTACGCTTGCCCAATACTGCACTACTGACTCTGCTTTGACCAAGGAACAGAAGAAGATAGAGCAGGAGATAGCTGACTTCGAAAAGAACATATACGGAGATCAGGAAAAGAAAGACTCGCTTGACAGCATTGCCAATGCTCAGCAGAACGACGGCAAAAAGGTTAAGAAGAGTCGTCGTAACCGTCGCTCCGGTGGCGGCGATAGCGGTACAAAAGTCCGTCGCACACGCCGTTCCGGTGGCAGTGGTTCTGCCGGTGGCGGAGCTCGTGTAACCGTCAGGAGACAACGTCACTAGACAAGCCTTTCCTTTTAGTAGGGGAGACCTAAGCGAAGCGCATGGCTTCCCGTACAGAAAATATTCGGGAGACCATGCGCTTCTGGTTTTACGAGGAATTATGTACTTCTAGTTTTTCGGGAGACCATGCGCTTCGCTTAGGTATCCCCTACATCGTTGAAGTGATTAAAGAATGTAACTATTTTATAACTTACTGAACTAAAGTTTCCCACTTGGAGAACCCCTTTATAAAAAGGCTTTCCCAAAGGGTATGCGCATCTTTAACTTTAAGCACCTGTTAAACTACTTTGTTTATGGGCATCCTGCTATTTGAACTTTTCAGAAACCCCTTGTTTATGGGCATTTTGAACAAGTGGGAAACTTTAGTTACTGAATTTATATGAAGAAAATTTTTACTCTAACTCTCCTTGCCGCAGGCTTGCTGTTTGCTGCTTCGGCAAACGCACAAGTCAAGTTCGGTCTCAAGGGAGGTCTCAATGTTACCGATATGCACCTTAGCAGTGAAGTATTCGACAAATCCAATCAAGCTGGTTGGTATATCGGTCCTACCGTTAAGATAAGCCTTCCTGTAACTGGTCTTGGCGTTGATGTATCAGCACTCTATGATTATCGTTCGGCAAAGGTTGAAAACGAGCTAGACGAGAAAGTCAAGGTAAAGCAGCAGAGTATCAATGTTCCTGTCAACCTTCGTTATGGAATCGGACTTGGCAGTCTGGCTAGTCTTAACTTCCACGCCGGTCCACAGTTCGGATTCAATGTCGGCGACCGTAATTACAAATGGACAGACACTAGCAACTACGCCCTGAAGAAGTCTAATTTCAGCGTAAACGTAGGTCTTGGCTTCTCTATAGCAAAGCACTTTGAGGTTACAGGAAACTATAACATCGCTTGTGGAAAGACTGCCGATATAACAGCTCTCAAGGCTGTGCAAGACGTCGCTGGCTCTGCAGTTAAGAGCAAGAGCCGCAACAACTCCTGGCAGGTCGGCATAGCTTATTATTTCTAATTCTGAGGTAGTGACATTATATAATATGTCAGCTATTTAAGGATATGTGATTTTCATGTCGTAAAACTAAAAACGGCTGACGTAAGGAATAAAATTTAAACAAGTCCTTACGTCAGCCGTTTTTTTATTTATTTAGCGTACTTTGCAGCCTGATTCTTTATGAGCTCAGCGTCTTCAAAGTAATCGATGCGCATAGCCTTGCGAACCTCGTCCATTGTCTGTGCGCCAACCTCACGGGCAGCTTCAGAGCCCTTCTTGAGGATATTGAATATCTCAGGAATATCCTTCTCATACTCGGCACGACGCTCACGGATAGGATCCAGCATGCGGTTGATGACTTTGTTGAGCAACTTCTTGCACTTCATGTCGCCCACACCACCATGAGTGTAAGCAGCCTTAAGCTCGTCGAGATTCTGGTACTCGGGCCAGAAGTCAGCGAAGTCCTGATCGGTCGAGAATGCGTCAAGGTAAGTGAATACCGCATTACCCTCAACATGTCCTGGGTCGGCAACATTCAGGTGTGAAGGGTCGGTATACATGCTCTTTACCTTCTGCCATACAGTGTCCTTGTCGTCAGAGAGGTAGATACAGTTGCCGAGGCTCTTCGACATCTTCTCCTTGCCGTCAGTCCCCGGCAGACGGCGTGCTGTTGCGTTCTCAGGCAACATGATGTTCGGCTCAACAAGAACCGGAGAATAAACCTGATTGAAGCGGCGAACAAGCTCACGGCACACCTCAATCATCGGCTCCTGGTCTTCACCGGCAGGCACTGTTGTAGCCTTGAACAGCGATATATCGGCAGCCTGTGATACAGGATAGCAGAAGAAGCCCAGAGGAATGTTAGCCTCGAAGTTACGCATCTTTATCTCAGTCTTCACTGTCGGGTTGCGCTGTACACGGCTTACGCTGATAAGATTCATCAGGTATACAGTCAGCTCAGCCAGCTCCGGAATGCGGCTCTGAACGAACAGAGTGCACTTTGTCGGATCAAGACCGGCAGAAAGGTAGTCGAGAGCCACCTCGACGATGTTCTCACGTATCTTGTCGGGATTGTCGGCATTATCAGTTAGAGCCTGAACGTCAGCCATGAAGACGAACATACGGTCGAAGTCGCCTTTGTTCTGCAGTTCCACACGGCGGCGAAGACTGCCGACGTAATGTCCCAAATGAAGTTTTCCTGTTGGACGGTCACCCGTCAGAATTACTTTTCCCATTTATTTTGATGTTATTATTTTTAGTTAGTTGTTTGAAAAACTGAAGGTAATGTCAGAGCGTTTTTTCAGAGTGTAGCGTGCTCGATGAGTACCGTTATTGTCGTTGTAAACCTCCAGGTACATGTTGTTGCCATCAGACCTCAGCCAGTGCAGCTGTCTTCCTGACGACAAATCAATGCGGAACGAGCTCTTCACGAGCGAGAATGTTCCCTGCTCGACAGGCGTAGGTGTACCTGCACCATCAAGGATTTGATACCTGTTTTGTAAATTGCTGAAAACGATATAGCGGTTATCGTAGTTGACCGACTGGAATGTAGTCCGGTTCATCGAACTATTCTTGTCAGGCGTCAGCTCAACGCTATCCATTTGCAGAACCTGCCAAGTGCCCTCAATGGTACTCTCGTCGAAGTTTACCTTCACTACATCATCATCGTCACCGCACGATGTCATTGCGAATGCCAGCACCGCAACAAGCAACAGCGATGTCAGAATACCATACTTTGCTTTTTTCATTATTCAGTTGTTAAATTATCTTTTGTACTTTGTGTTTTCGAACTCTTGTCTTTCGACGACTTATCCTTGCTGCTCTTGTCCTTAGCCGTAGCAGCCGACTTTGTCGATGATTTGTCGCCGACGTCGGTCGTTGCCTCGTCGGTCGTTGCGTCTTCATCGCCAGCCTCAGATGCTTCAGCGCTGTTCTCCAATGTTGTGTCAACTGGCGCAGCCTTCACCTTCGGCTTCTCCTCATGTACCTCAACCGTATCGACTTCCTTAGGAACCGTGTCCTCGACGACACTGTCTGCACTCGTCGTGTCAGGCTCTACATATTCGTACGGGTCGTCGATAGGCTTCTTTGTCGTGTGGTTGAGTGCCATAAGGGCAACCACAGCCGCAGCTATCACTACAACGAACAGCAGACAGCCCAGCGCCAGTCCACGATGTGACTTGTGCTCGTTGCCATTGTCACCGTTGTCCGTGTCGCCGTTCTCTGGTGGAGCGTAACCGGTCTGATAGTTATCGCTATCCGGCTCGTCATCGGGCTTCTCCGACTTCGGCAGCGTGACGCGCATCTTTCCGCCACATCCCGGACATTCACACTCGATAGTCTGCCCGCCCTTGCCGTCGACAAGGAACCGGGTGTTGCAATGCGCACATGTAATCTGATATTTCATAGACGTTCGTTTGCTTATTATTGTCAGGCAAGACGTTCGTTTGCCTTTGAGTTTATCGATGACAGAATCTTCCTTGTAGCCCCGGACAGCTTGCCGACATACTCACCGGCCGACCGTCCGCTCTGTTCCAGCATTTGCGGGTCGCTGTCGAGTTGCGACATAATATTGTCGAAGTCGTCGGCAGTCTTTATCTCATATCCGCCCTTGACGGCAAGCAATCCCTGCGCCTCGTCAAACCGTTTGTTGTTCGGTCCGAAGATAACCGGGATGCCCCAGACGCCAGCTTCGAGGACATTGTGAATGCCAACTCCGAATCCTCCGCCGACGTATGACACCTGACCGTATCTGTAAATGCTCGACAGGAGTCCGTAGCAGTCGATTATCAGCACGTCAGCCGTGGCGGCGTCAGCCTCATTGGTCTGAGTGTAGCGTACGACCTTCTTGTCCTTTATCAGCGAAATTATCTGTTTGAGATGATTCTCCGAGACAACGTGCGGGGCAATAATCAGTTTCCAGTTCCTGTGTCGGTTGAAGTAATTGATGAAAATCTCCTCGTCGGGCGGCCATGAGCTACCGGCTACGAAGACCTTGGGCTTAGAGTGCTGATTGCTCTCCTTTCCTTTGGAATGACTCCCGTTGACGAACGATTCAACTATCGGCAGCTCCTTTGCAGCCTGCTGAATCTGTATAACACGGTCGAAACGGGTATCGCCAACGACCTCAACATCCTTTATACCTATTTTATATAGCAAGTCACGGCTGATGTCGTTTTGTACATAGAACCTGGTGAAGCACTTCAGCACATGTCCGTACTCCCTGCCATACCACTGGAAGAACACCTGTGACGGACGGAAAATACTCGATACACTGTAAACCGGCACATGGCGATGCTTCAGGATATGCAGGTAGTTGTACCAGAACTCATACTTGATGAAGAACGCCATGACAGGGCGCACCGCACGCAGGAACCTTCTGGCGTTGATTACCGTGTCTATCGGCAGGTAGGTAACGATGTCGGCACCCTCGTAGTTCTTCCGCACCTCATAGCCTGAAGGCGAGAAGAACGTCAGCAGAATCTTATACTCCGGACAATCATGCCGAATCTGCTCAATGAGCGGACGGCCCTGCTCGAACTCTCCCAATGAGGCAGCATGGAACCAAATGTACTTCGCATTCGGGTCCACCTTCTCACGGAGTATGCTCACGGCACTACGTTCCCCTTTCCACATCTTCCTCACCTTTTCGGAGAAGAGGCTGTAGATGATAACGCCCAGCTCATACAGATTCATTATGATATTGTACATTGCGCTCAATCGTTGCGTAATCTGTTGTTATGGTTGCGTTCGCCGTTGCTCTGCAACGGCTTGCTATCCCTTACCCCAGCACCTCAATGGCTTTCTTCAGGCGCTTCAGAGTCTCTTCCTTGCCTAGGAATGCCGAGATGTCGAACATGCCCGGACCCTTGCCGATGCCTACCAGTGCGAGGCGGAAGGCGTTCATCACGTCGCCGAGCTTATAGCCCTTGTCCTCGACCCATTTCATTACAACCGGCTCCTGACCCTCAACCGAGAAGTCATCGATGCCCTTGAGAACCTCAGCAAGCTCAGTCATCTGCTCCTTGCTGTACGGCTTCCAGCGTTTCTTTACAGTCTTCTCATCGTACTCTGTCGGCGCAATGAAGAAGAACGAGCACAGAGGCCACAACTCCTTGACGAAGTTCACACGGTCCTTCATCAGGTGGACAACCTGGCGAACCTGGTCCATAGTAGCGTCAACGCCATTGTTGGCAACTATCGGAGCAAACAGACCGGCAATCTCCTCGTCGCTCTTGCGGAGAATATATTCATGGTTGAACCAAATACCTTTCTTGTAGTCGAACTTGGCGCCGCTCTTCGAGCACTTCGTAATATCGAATGCCTTGACGAGCTCGTCGAGAGAGAAAATCTCCTGCTCCGTGCCCGGGTTCCAGCCCAGCAGGGCCAGGAAGTTGACCACAGCCTCAGGGAAGTATCCGCTCTCACGGTATCCCGACGACACCTCACCCGTCTTCGGGTCGTGCCATTCCAGCGGGAATACAGGGAATCCCAGCCTGTCGCCGTCACGCTTCGACAGCTTGCCCTTGCCTTCCGGCTTGAGCAGCAATGGCAGATGAGCGAACTGCGGCATAGTGTCCTCCCAGCCGAAAGCACGGTAGAGCAGCACATGCAACGGAGCGCTAGGCAGCCACTCCTCGCCACGGATAACGTGGGTAATGCCCATCAGATGGTCGTCGACGATGTTTGCCAAATGATATGTCGGCAGCTCGTCACTGCTCTTGTAGAGCACTTTGTCGTCGAGAATGTCGCTCTTCACCGTCACGTCGCCACGGATAAGGTCGTGAACGGTAATATCCTGTCCCGGCTCAATCTTGAAGCGGACAGTATACTGTTCGCCGTCGTCGATGAGCTTCTTCACCTCGTCGGCAGGCAGAGTCAGCGAGTTGCGCATGGTCATACGGTCGTGGGCATCATACTGGAAGTTCTTCACCTCCTCACGCTTCTTCTGCAGCTCCTCAGGCGTGTCGAAAGCGTAGTAAGCCTTGCCCGCGTCGAGCAGCTGGCGGACATACTTCTTGTAGATGTCGCGGCGCTCGCTCTGGCGGTAAGGACCGCTGTCGCCACCGAAACTGACACCTTCGTCGAACTTTATGCCAAGCCACTTGAAACTTTCAAGGATATATTCCTCGGCTCCCGGAACAAACCGGTGGGAGTCGGTATCTTCTATACGGAATATGAGTTTGCCGCCGTGCTGACGGGCAAAAAGGTAGTTGTACAGAGCTGTGCGAACGCCTCCGATATGCAGTGGTCCCGTTGGACTTGGGGCGAAGCGCACCCTTACTTCTCTTTCTTGCATCTTTACAAAATGATAATAAGACAATATATTTTTTGCAAAATTACTATTTTTTTTTGAGTATGACATGTTTTTTTTGTATTTTCGCAAAGTGATTCACAATTATATGTAGAAAACCATGAGCAAATTCAACAAAATAGAGGACCACTACTGGCGCAATATCGCAACACGTACCGTGCTGAGTATCATTACGATAGCCGTCATTATCGTGTTCCTTCCCCGTAGCCTCGACAAGCCGTTCCACTATGAGGAAGACCAGGTGTGGCGCTATCCTACGCTCAACGCGCAGTTCGACTTCCCTGTCTTCAAGACCGATGAAGCCATCAAGGCTGAGCGCGACTCCATAATCCGCCAGTACCAGCCTTACTTCAACTATCAGGACGATGTAGAGCAAAGGCAGATAGCCCGTTTCCGCGAGCAGTTCAAGAACGGCATTCCGGGACTTAAGGGCGACTGGGTGAACTACATTGCCGCCCGGCTGCATGTGCTCTATCAGCAGGGCATTATCGACCCGACAGCCGAATCACAACTCGAAAGCAAGGGCGAAACAGCGCTGCGTGTCGTCGTCGGCAAGGAGGCTGAGGCAGTGCCTACGGACAGCATGCTCACCACCATCAATGCCTACGAACGCTTGTTCATGGACCCGCGGCTCGGTCCGAACCGCACCCTTCTGCAATCGTGCAACCTCAACGAATACATCGAGGCAAACCTCATCTACGATAAAGACCGCAACGAAGCCGAGGAGAGCGACCTCCTGAACACCGTCACCCCGGCTAGCGGACTCGTCCAGCAGGGCGAGCGCATCATCGACAACGGAACTATCGTCGACGCCTACAAGGTGCGGGTGCTCAACAGCTATGAGAAGGCTCTGGCTCAGCACAACGCCGGAAGCAACGAGATAACGAGTACCCTCATCGGACAGATTATCATCGTCTCCATTCTTGTCGTGCTCTTCACCCTCTACCTTGCACTCTTCCGCAAGGACTATTTCGTCAAGCCGCGCAACATCACAATGCTCTATGTGATGATTGTCATTTTCCCTATTTTGACGTCGCTGATGATACTCTACAACAAGTTCAGCGTCTACCTCATACCTTACGCCATGGCACCGATATTCATCCGTGTGTTCATGGACTCGCGAACGGCATTCATCACCCACGTCACCACGATTCTCGTTTCGGCACTGGCGGTAAAATACCAGTATGAGTTCATCATCGTCCAGCTCGTCGGCGGACTGATAGCCATCTACTCGCTCCGTGAGCTCTCGAAGCGCAGCCAGATATTCCTTACGGCTATACTTGTAACCCTCGGCGAGTCGGCGGTCTATCTGGGATTGCAACTCATACTCACCGACTCACTGACAAAGCTCGACTCGACGATGTACTATCATCTTGCCGTCAACGGATTCTTCCTTCTCTTCGCCTATCCGCTTATGCTTGTCATCGAGAAGACCTTCGGATTCGTTTCCACTGTCACACTCTTCGAGCTCTCGAACACCAACAACCCGTTGCTCCGTCAGCTCAGCCAGGTCGCTCCGGGAACATTCCAGCACAGCATAACCGTCGGCAACCTTGCCTCTGAGATAGCCAATAAAATCGGGGCGAAAGCCCAGCTCGTGCGTACCGGTGCGCTCTATCACGACATCGGAAAGATGACCAATCCTGCGTTCTTCACCGAGAATCAGGCTGGCTTCAATCCTCACGACAAACTCACCGAGAAGGAGAGTGCCGCCATCATCATCAGCCACGTCACCGAGGGACTGAAACTTGCCGACAAATACAACCTGCCGCGCGTCATCAAGGACTTCATCGCCACCCACCACGGTGAGGGCCTGACCAAATACTTCTATATAAAGTATAAGAACGCCCACCCCGACGAGGATGTCGACCCGGCACCGTTCCGCTACCCAGGTCCTAACCCGTTCACCCGTGAACAGGCTATCCTGATGATGAGCGATACCGTTGAGGCTGCGTCACGTTCGCTTAAGGAGTTCACCGAGGAATCTATCAGCAACCTTGTCAATAAGCTCATCGACAAGCAGGTAGCCGAGGGCTACTTCCGCGACTGTCCTATCACTTTCCGTGACATAACGACTGCCAAGCAGGTTCTCATCGAGCGTCTCAAGTCAATATATCACACCCGGATCCAGTACCCGAAACTCAATACCGAGGTCGATGATAAGAAGTAGCTTCTGAAAGATACCCTTTTAGCCTCTAATCGGGTATCTTTTAGCTTCTAATCGGGTATCTTTTACAACCCATTTAGCCATCATTTACAACGCATTTTGCCGTCTTTTGTAAAGCCATTGACTATCAGCCATTTATTCATTCATACCCCTCTTTTCCATAAAAATCACTGTAAAATAAAAAAGTTTTACCTTTCTGTCATCCTTTGTCATTATGTCCTTCTGTCCTTCTGTCTTAAAAGGAATGTCCTTCTTTTAGTTTTGCTTGTGGATATTTTGATTTTTTTTGTGCGCACACAATATTAAATTCCAAAAAATATTGCCTAATATTTAAAAGTTTTGTAATTTTGCAGCCATTATTAGAAAGAAAACGAAAGGAACATAATCATGAGAAAGATTTTTGCCGGCATGCTTGTCATGCTTTTTGGTTTTATTGCCACCGCTCAAGCACAGCTGCCAAAGCTAACTCTCCGCGACATCAACGGTCAGACCATCACAACCGATACACTGAACAATGGTGGAAAACCATTCATCATCGACTTCTTCGCTACATGGTGCAAACCGTGTAACCGTGAACTCGACGCTATCAGCGAGGTCTATGAGGACTGGCAGAAGGACACCGGCGTGAAGATTTTCGCCGTCAGCATCGACCAGGCACAGAATATTAATAAGGTGCGCCCGATGGTCGAGCAGAAGGGATGGGACTATGACGTGCTCCTCGACCCGAACAGTGACTTCCGCCGTTCGTTCGGTGGACAGATGATTCCGTTCGTCGTCGTTTGCGACGGCAATGGCAAGGTCGTCTATCAGCACAACGGTTACACTGAGGGAGCCGAGAACGAACTCTACGACAAAGTTAAGGAACTGGTCAAGTAATCTCCTCTCTTTATCTTGCCCATCCAGCCCATTATGCCCATTATGCCCATTATGCCCATAATGCCCATTATGCCCATAATGCCCATAATGCCCATTTAGCCTCTTATGCCCATAATGCCTACGCCCCCCTAATATGCCTAAAAAAACATTAGATGAAAAAAATATTTCTTTTAGCAGCTCTCACAGTAGCATCCTCAGCCTTCGCCCAGACTGACTCAACCTCCAACAAGGTTACAGTCTCAGGTAGTATTCAGTCCGACATGCTTGTCCCTACAGGCAAACAGGCTGACGGCTCTAACGAGGACTTCCGCACCAACACATACGCCGACCTCAACTTGCAGAGCAAGTACATCGACGCCGGTGTACGCTTTGAGTACCTTGAGCACCCGCTGCCGGGATACGAAAACGACTTCAAGGGATGGGGTGTGCCATTCTTTTATATAAAAGGTAAGCTTAAAAATGCTGAGCTCACTCTCGGAAACATCTACGACCAGTTTGGCTCGGGATTCGTCTTCCGTACTTACGAGGAGCGTTCGCTCGGTATCGATAACTCCATACTTGGTGGTCGGCTGGTATTGAAGCCATTCCGTGGAGTTCGCTTCAAGGCACTCTCGGGTAAGCAGCGCCGCTATTGGGCTCACAACAACTCATGGGTGAGCGGTGCCGACTTGGAACTCAGTCTCGACCAGTGGTTCAAAGGCATGGAAGAGAGTGGAACGTTCCT
The DNA here is from genome assembly GCA_900315635.1 of uncultured Prevotella sp. Lineage (GTDB taxonomy): Bacteria > Bacteroidota > Bacteroidia > Bacteroidales > Bacteroidaceae > Prevotella. The sequence continues at coordinate 227,940 of OMZV01000008.1, read as the reverse complement.
TACCCTTGGCGGTTCGTGGGTCAACAAGCATGAGAAAGCAAGCGATGATGAGATAATGGTCGACGCTACCCACCGGCTGAACCTTCCTGAAAATGTCAACGCATGGGATGCCCGTGTGAACTTCCAGAAGGGCGCGTTCAATGTCCTTGCTGAGTATGCTCAGAAGACTCAGGATCCGTCGTTCGACAATACCTATATATATAGGAAAGGATATGTGGCAATGCTCTCGGGCTCCTACAGCCGGAGGGGAATGTCAGTGCTGTTGCAGGCTAAGCGCTCTGACAACTTCTCATTCCGCTCACGCCGCAGCATGACTGGTACATCGTCGATGATCAACCACATGCCGGCATTCACAGAGGACCAGACCTACGCTCTTGCAGCCCTATATCCGTATGCTACTCATCCGGCAGGCGAGTGGGCTTATCAGGCTCAGTTCGGTTACACCTTCAAGCGGCACACTGCCCTCGGCGGAAAGTACGGCACACAGCTGAAGATTAACTTCTCGCATATTCATGGCATCGATCAGAGCGAGCACGGACTGGCTGAGGTCGTCAATGCTAACCCATTGGCGACAGGTAATATCCAGATGGGAAACGCTTCTAATGTCCCGTCTGTCCTCTATTACACCGGTGCCGGTACAAAGGGCTATGGCTCGTCATTCTGGAAATGGGGTGGCGGAACTTACTATCAGGACATCGACGTGCAAATCGACAAGCGCATAAAACGCGACTTCAAGATGCACCTCATGTACATGAACCAGATATACAACAAGACAGTCGTTGAGGGTGAGGGCGGAATCATCCACTCAAACATCTTCATCGCCGACCTGCTCTTCAATCTCTCCCGTCAGACTCGACTCCGCACAGAGCTCCAGTACCTGACTACCGCTGAGGATGACGGCGACTGGGCATTCGCCCTTGCTGAGCTGTCGGTTGCGCCACACTGGATGTTCACCGTGTCCGACCAGTACAATGTCGGTCGCACTGACGCCCACTATTGGCAGACTTACGTTACATATAATATAGGTGCTCACCGAATCCAATTTGGATGGGGCCGCACGCAGGAAGGCTACAACTGCTCTGGTGGTGTCTGCCGCTACGTGCCTGAGACAAAGGGATTCACACTGTCGTATAACTATAACTTCTAAGGCCAACAAGCCTGACACCAAGAAGTCAAGTCCCCGCCAAGCCTCCCCCAAGGGGAGGATGTTTAGTTACCTAAATAATGGTGAGGAAAAATTGAAGAGTTAGCTTAACATGAATAGGATTAATTTAATAAATAAAGTTCTTAAAGGTTTTAGCATTCACGCGCATGCTAATTCAGGTAATCAAAAGCCTCACCTTGGGGGAGGGTTGTTGGGGATTTGTACTTTATCTCTACTTATCTTCCTTGCCTCCTGCAGTTCCATCGACGAGGACGAGCGCTTCACCTACGTCCGTCCTGCCAACGTCAGCCGTGCCGTGCTATTGGAAGACTTCACCGGTCAGCGTTGTGTCAACTGCCCTAATGCCAATGATGTAATTCATCAGTTACAGGAGCAGTATGGCGACTCCAACGTTATTGCCGTAGGTATCCACTCCGGTCCTCTGGGATTCAAGGGTAATGCAAGAAGCCTTGGTCTTGCCACCGACCTTGGTGATACATATTACAGTCACTTCGGTGCAGAGTATCAGCCGGTGGGGATGGTCAACCGTCATGGACTTGTCGACTATACAGCTTGGACTGCAGCTGTTACACAGGCTTTGCAGGACACGGCTACCGTTGAGATAAACCTCACTGCCGATTACGATTCAACATCACGTCAGGCAACGGTTGTTGGTAATGTCCTTGCCCTTGACAATAATGTCAGTGGTCATCTCCAGCTTTGGGTCATCGAGGATAGCATTACTGCAATGCAGAGTATGCCTAACGGAAGTGTAAACCGTACTTATGTTCATAACCATGTGCTCCGTGCTGCCGTCAATGGCGATTGGGGTTCTGATATTACTATCCCTGCTACACAGAGTCAGTCGTTTGCCTATGAGTACGTACTTCCAGAGAGCTATGTTGCCGACCATTGCTCATTCGTAGCTTTTGTCTATGACGACAGCGGAGTGCTCCAGGCTGCTAAGGTAAAGATTGTTAAGCCTTCACGTCAGGAAGATTAACATCATTTATTGAGAGAAATTACTTGTTGATAGGATAAATTACTAATATTGATCAATATGAAGAAAGTATTTACTTTATGCATGGCGCTTCTGGCACTCTCCTCAATGCCCGCCATGGCTCAGGATGACAATGAGGAGATTGACAATACATTCCAGTTCTACCATGCCGAGATTAACGGTAAAGATACAACTTGGACTCAGCTGCATGATGGTGATGTCTACACAGCCAATGTTGCTGAGGAGGATGATTTTGGCTTTGCTCAAATTATGTCAGGTCTTTATGTCCGCAATATTTCTTCTGATGATGCTACGGCTCGGGTACACATGACTATTCAGGATCTTCCTTCAGGACAGATTCAGTTCTGTATGCTTGGACAATGCAATATGTATAATAAGATAGGTGAGGACAATGCTAAGGGCGGAATTATACCAGCAGGAAATAATGATGATATGCTGTTGGAGTGGACTGATATTACATCTCATGGAACAGCAACCATCACCCTTCAGGTTAATCCGGCAGTTGGTCGCACTGTAGGATTCAAGACAAACTATTTCGATACAGGTGTTGGACCTAAGATTACCGTCAACTTTGTCTATGCCGACCCCACTGGTATCAACTCAGTCAATGCCGACAGCAAGAACACCGGTAAGGTTTCAGCCATCTACAATCTCCGTGGCGAGCAGCTCTCTCAATTGCAGAAGGGTGTAAATATCGTCCGCTATGCTGATGGCACTGCAAAGAAGATAATAAAATGAAGTATTTACATATTTCTAATTTACAAATAGGTTTATGAGAAAAACATTACTTACTATGGCTGCAGCCGTTCTTGCGCTGACAGTCAATGCTCAGGGCTTCCAAGCCCAGAGATTTAGCGGCAAGCTTGAGAAAGCGGTTGCTGTTAACACAAACACACTGCGTGCTAACAAGGCTCCACGCAAGGCAGATCTTGCTGCAAACCAGCGTCTCGTTGGTTATTACACAACTGATTATGTCGACAATGCTGTAGGTCTTCAGTCTACTTCTCAGCTTCAGCCGGCTGCTCTCCTTGAGCCAACTGACTATGCTCAGTATGCTGGTGCAAAGGCTGTAGCTGTTCGTTTCGCTATGGGACCAAATGCTACTGCTAACGGAGTGGTAGTTTATGGTTATAATAGTACAACCGGTAGTCTGACAGAACTGGCTTCTAAGGATACTACTATCGCTAGTACATCTTCGGAGAACTATGATAACTTCGTTTGGAACACAGTTACATTGCCGGCTAACCAGCAGTTCACTCTGTCTACAACCGATTATGACGGTCTGATGGTTTCATACAAGGTTACTCCGAAATCTTCAACAACATATCCTGTTGGTTTGAATTCTAAGATCACTGACAGAATCCTTTATATGTATGCCAATATTCCTGCTTCTGAAGGCGGTAGTGGTGAAAACTGGTATAGCTTCGGCTCTGACAATGGCGCAACAGCCGTTCAGCTGATTGTTGAAAGCGACAATTTCCCAACAAATGGCATCACACCAGTTACATTCGGTAAGGTTAGTGCAGCTACCAATACTGTCAGAAAGGTTAATGTTACCTTCCTTAACAGTGGAAGCAGTGTCAACAACTTCGACTACACTACAACCGTTAATGGTGTAACTTCGGCTGAAAAGCACGTTGACCTTGCAAATCCACTGGGAGTTGGTGGTTCATTCACCGATTCTATTGAGTTTGCTGCTCCTGCTGAGTCGGGTACTTATGATGCTTCAGTTACCGTTACTAAGGTTAATGGTGAGGCTAATGAGGCTTCAAATACTAGTGCAGCCGGCACAATTGTTGCTGTTTCAAAGATTGTCAAGCGTGGTGTTGTCGTTGAGGAATTCACAGGTACAGGCTGTCAATGGTGTCCGCGTGGACTTGCCGGAATGAAGCTCCTTGCTGATACTTATCCTGACAACTTCATCGGAATTGGTATCCACCAGTACAACTCTTCTGACCCAATGTATGATGACAACTATGCTGACCTTGGTTTCAAAGGTGCTCCTTCATGCATGCTCGACCGTAATGGTGCTATTATTGACCCTTACTATGGCTCTTCTAATACATCAATCACCGACGACTTCAACGAGCGCCTTAAGGATATTCCTGTTCTCGGTGTTGACGTAATGGGTGTTTGGAACAGTGACTCTACAGCTGTTGAGGCAAGAGCTACTATCGACCCATTGACATCTGGCAACTACAATGTTGACTTCGTTCTTGTTGCTGATAGTCTGACTGGCTCAGCTTCTTCTTGGAACCAGGCAAATGGCTATTATCGCTACACTGCTTCTCAGGTAGACAATGATCCTAACCTCGCTCAGTTCTGCCGTGGTGGTAAGTATGGTAAGTCTACATTCAAGTGGCCGTTCGATGACGTACTGATTGCCAGCTCATACGACAAAACACATAACCAGGCTACTCTGGCTCCTCTGACAGAGGGTGTCCTGACATCTACTACCTATACTCTTACTTTGCCAACAAAGTCTCCTCTTAAGGGTGCTATCAACAAGAGTAAGGTTCATGTCATTGCCATTGTCTATGATGAGAATGGTGTAGCCAATGCCGCTAAGAGCTTCATCTATGCTTACGGTGATCCAGCTGGTATTAACAATGTTGCCTCTTCAACAGAGGCTGACAACAAGATTGTAGCTCGCTACAATGCTGCCGGTCAGCGTATCGCTGAGGCTCAGCCGGGTCTGAACATCGTTAAGTATGCTAACGGCAAGACCGTCAAGGTTCTCGTTAAGTAATCATTTATTGCTTATTTACATTATTTGCTCCGACAAATAACTGACATTCCGGCTATAATCCCACAATAGCTTCCATGTCATCAAAAATATAAATCCCCGACCTTCATTCACTGCAAGGTCGGGGATTTCTGTTTATTGTCTATCCTTTATCTATTAACCATCGAATTAGTAACAAAATGTTGCTTTAAAAACTTATTTTAAAGAAAACTGTTAAATTACTTGTATTTGTATTGAAAATGTGTTACCTTTACAGCCGAATAGATAACGAAAGGCAAACTGATTTACTTGATTTGTAAGAGAACAATATAATAATCAATCAAAAAACAAAGCTATTTTTATGAGAATTTCATTACGTTTTGCCTTGGCGGCAGCTTTGGCGGTGGGAGGATTAACATTGCCTTCCACACCGGCAAAAGCACAATCGACAAGTCCTTACATGATTCTTAGAGCTCCGGCAAGACCAGCCTCGCTCATTGGTAATCTAATCTATCAAGATGGATGGAGTTGGAATAATTCAGTCTACGGACTCTACTCCTTCCTTACATCATCACCTAATCTTCTTAATGAAATAAAGACAAGCGATGATTTGCAGTGTTCTTATGGCAGTGGCGTCTATGAGAACATGTTCTATGGTGTAGCTGGTGACTTGAGCTACATCGATTATCAGTGGATTATGGGTGAGAAACTGGTGTCCGTCAACATGGACACTAAGGAACTGAAGACAACAGACCTTGACGACCCTACAAAGATTGCAATGGTTTCTGCGCAGGACCGTAACACCGGAATCGTTTATGGTCAGTTCCTTTGTTCCGACTACAAGACCCGTGAGTTGGGTACCATCGAGTATCCTTCACTCAAGAGAACGTCCATTGCTCCTGTTACCCGTTATTATGCTGCAATGGCTGTCGATAATGATGGACAGTTGTTCGGTATAGGCGGTGACGGTAATTTGTATCGTATCAATACTACAAACGGTGAAGAAACTCTCGTCGGAAGTACCGGTGTAAGTATTGCTGTGAATGATGAGAGTACCTTCAATAAGCAAAGTGCTTGTGTAGACCCGGCTACAAACACGATGTATTGGGCTGCTATTACAAGCGACGGTAAGTCAATCCTCTATACTGTTGATACTTCAACAGGTGCTGCTACGGAGGTTGCAGCATTCAATAAGGTCAATGAGTTCGTCGGACTTGCTGCTGGTGACCCAATCCCTGTTGATGCGGCTCCGGGTAAGGCAAGTGATGTTTCGGCTTCATTCCTTAACGGAAGTACTACCGGAACAATCTCTTTCACTGTTCCGACGAAGACTTATAGCAACACTGATCTTACTGCCGATGGACTTAAGTATTATGTCGTACTTGGTCATGATACCCTTGCAACGGCAGCAACGGAGCCGGGTAAGTCTGAAAGTGTAAGCGTAACATCAACAGAAGGCAACAAGACTTTCAATGTTATTATAGGCAACAATGCCGGACTTGGCGAGAAAGCACGCATTTCTTGTTATGTTGGTTTTGACGAGCCAAAGCCTGTTACCAACCTTAAGGCTAATCTCGACAATGCCGATGCTGTGACAAATTTGTCATGGACAGCACCTACATCTACTATCAATGGTGGCTATCTCGGTAATCTTACTTACGATATTTACCAGTATACCAAGACCGATACGACATTGGTAGCACAAGGAGTTCCTGACAATGAATATGTTGTTGACATGCCAAAGACCGTTGTTACGAAATACAACTATGCCGTTGAGGCTGTCAATGGACAGAAACACAGTTCTAGAACGGTATCTGGTCCGGTTGTTTATGGTACCGGCAAGGCTCTTCCTTATGAAGAAGACTTTGATGAAGACGGTGACCATGAATTATGGACAACGTATGATGCCAACAATGATGGCAATACTTGGGAATGGAGCATCAGCTACAATGGTGTTATGGAAGGTCCTCAGAGCTCCGGTAATGACGACTGGCTCTTCTCTCCGCCTGTAAGACTTCAGGCAGGAAAGAAGTATACCCTTTCACTTTCAGGCTATAACTATAGTTACTCTGATGATGATTACATCAGTTTGAAAGCATATATTGGTGGTGGTCCTAACGTCGATGCTATGAAGCAACTCGTGATTGATACAGCCAAAGTGTACTCTAATCGTGACACTTTGAGCCAGACATTCACTGTATCTGCTGATGGTGATTACAACGTTGGCATAGAAGATATATCAGGCGAATGGGAAGGCAAGATGCGTCTGGAAACCGTTCGTATTGCTTCTGTTTCAACAGAGCTCTCGCCAGATTCTGTCCAGAACCTGAGCGTTGTTTCTGCACCAAATGGCGACAAGCAGGCTATCTTTAAGTTCAATGCGCCTGACAAGACCATCAGTGGAAAGCAACTGACGAATATCGATAAGATCTCAATCATGCGCGGATATGAGGTCGTTAAGGAAATAAACAACCCAGCACCGGGCGAAGCTATCACATGTACTGATGAGCCGGATGGTGCTAATGGTGAGTATACATATACTATTACAGCGTCTAATGCCGATGGTGATGGTCCTTCAGTAAAGCGCACTCTTTATGTCGGCGAGGACATTCCTTATCCTCCAACGAACGTAGTTGTCAATGACCCGACTGCTACAACGCTGCATTTCCAGTGGCAAGGTGTCGACAGCGTCGGCATAAACGGTGGTGTCGTTTGCCCTGACAGTGTATGGTATAACATCTATACATACAAAGGCGATAGCCTGATAAAGGCAGCAACAACACGTAACTTGGAAGCAGACGTTACTACAGACAACATGGACGAAGGCAACCAAAACTCAAAGTATTATGTTGTTGTAGCCTGCAATAAGGCTGGTGAGCCTGATGACAGTTGGATTTCCGCATTCAACTATGGACTTCGTTATCCGATAGGACGCCCATATACTCTTCCGTTTGCCGATTCATTCACCGATAACAGCATCTTCCGTAGTGTTGGTGGTGACATGGACTTCAGCAACGAGTCTGTCGATGAAGGTGGTTATTCTTTCGAATGCAAGCCGTTCTTCCGTGACGGTACAGCTTCTTACACATCCGGTAAGATCTCTCTTAAGGGTGCTGTAAACCCTGAGCTGGCATTCTACTATAAGGGTGAGCCGGGCAAGAAGGTGACAATCGAGGTCAAGGCTCGCAAGTCCGATGGAACTTATGATGTTTTGAAGACTATCGACTTGAGCAAACAGACCGGTGAATCTAAGTGGATCGAGGACAAAGTTTCACTTGCTGACTATATAGACCAGCGTTATGTATGCGTCCGTTTCGACGTTACTTCAGAGCAGGGCGCTTCTACATTGCTTGACAATTTCCGTGTCAGCGACATCTATGAGTATGACCTTCACACATCAATGACTGTATCGCCGAAGATTACAAAGGGTCGTATCGCTCATGCCGATGTGACAGTCAAGAACATTGGTGATAATCCTGTAGCCAACTATCAGGTATTGCTTACAGGCAATGGCGAAGTCGTTGCCGACTCAACAGACGCAGTTGCATTGCAGCCTCTGGAAGTCCGTACATATCATTTCATTCGTCCAACATCCAGTGTCAATGATAATGCTATAAGCAAGATCGACTTCAAGGCTACCGTAAACTATGAGGATGACCTCAATAATGCCGACAACACAGCTAACGGTACTACAGACTTGAAGGTTTCTGACGGTACAACAGTCGGTAATCTCCAGGCTGATGGACAAACCGGTAGCGTTAAGCTTACATGGAATACTCCCGCAGCCAAGGAGAGAGTAATAGATGACTTTGAGAGTTATTCACCATGGTCAATAGCCTTTGGCGACTGGACTCTTATCGATGGAAATGGTGCTCCTGCCGGTCCTGTTTGGGGTGGACTGACATATCCTCATCAGGGCGAGCCGTTCGCATTCATCATCTTCAACCCTGAGAACATTGATCCTGACAATAAGCGTCACAACCCGTCACTCGAAGCTCATAGCGGCACTCAGTATGCTGCAGTACCTCGTGAGGTTCAAGGAACAGCATATTACTATGGCGACAACTGGCTTATCAGTCCTCAGCTCAGCGGTGAGCCTCAGACAGTCAGCTTCTATGTCCACAATGTTGGAATGACAGACAATGGTGGCGTGTACACCAATTATCCAAATGACTATCAGGTGCTCTACACCACGGGTGATCCTGAGACCCAGAACTTCGTAGTTCTTCAAGACACAGTCCGCCTGACGACAGGCGAGTGGGTTGAGGTAAGCCTCGATGTTCCTGACAGTACCCGCTACTTTGCTATCCACGAGGTAACAGTTCCGTCAAAGGACAATCTTCCTATAGTATTTGGAGTTGATGATGCTACATTCACTCCTGGCTTCGGTCGAATCCTCGGCTATAATATCTATTGTGATGGTAAACTCGTTGGTCACACTGATACTGATGGAACAACCGAGTTCACTGTTAACTCTCTGCCGGATGGCAACCACAGCTTCTCTGTAACTGTCCGTTATCCTGAGGGCGAGTCACTCCCTGTTGATGCAACAGCATCAGTAACAACAGCTATTGACAAGGTTATCGCCGACGGTCAGCCACACGACATCTATAGTCTGGGTGGTGTCCTCGTTCGCAAGAACGCATTGACAACCGACGGACTGCCAGCTGGTGTCTATATCATCAATGGCAAAAAGTTCATCGTGAAGTAAACACACATATTATAATAAAGCTCCCTGCAAGTTTGCAGCAACAGACTGTGACTTGCAGGGACTTTTTAATTTCTTTAATATCGAATGAAAAGAATATACCTGATTCTGTCGCTCCTCTTGATTTTCTCTATTGTCGGAAATGCACAGCAAAAGACAATTGCCCTGGGCTACTGCGATGGTGAAGTATACACCAACGCGACAGTCGGGACACGTGGTTCGGACAAATGGATACAAGGGGCTATATACATACCTAATGAGAAACTTGCCGTCTATAATGGCTGCCATATCGATTCTCTCCATGTCGGACTGGCTTCCCGCAACCACATCGACTCTCTTCGTGTGTGGATACGTCATGAGCTCTCAGGCGCTGACATGGCTAATGGCGCTGTCAAGACCGTCCACAGAGGGTGGAATACAGTTGCACTCGACAATAGCTATACTATTCCAGCCAACTCTGACGGACTTTACATAGGCTTTGCCTATCATCAAAACGGATCGGCATACGGTCTTTCCGTTATAGGCAATCCGCACCGTTACGCCTGCTATACTGACCGCACCGGTTCTTGGGAAGACTGCTCAGCTGAGGGCATGCTGGCTTTGGAAGCATTTGTCAATGGCAATGCTATGACCCAGATGGACATGAAACTTAAGTCTGTCAGCTATCAGCCGACCTTCGTTATCAACAACGATACCCTTCACATTGAGGCAACGGTGCGCAATATAGGACCGGCTTCTATCAATGGATTCGATGTCAATTGCAATATTGACGGACTCGATGGTACGATAACAAAGCACTTCGAACACTCTTTGGACTATGGCGACGAGTACACAGCTGTGTTCTCCATTACACCTGATATTGCCAGTCCAGACCCTGTATACCGTAACATGACAATATCGGCAATACCCGATGGCGGTGATGCTGACACAACCGACAATGCTCTGCCTGCACGTTTTGAGGTCGTAAACTACAGCTTCAACAAGAAAGTGCTGGTCGAAGAATTCACCACAGAGAAATGCGTCAATTGTCCTCGAGTAGCCAACTGGCTTTCGCAGATACTTGCCGAGGATAAATACAAAGACCGAGTGAACGCCGTAGGAATTCATGTAGGATACGAAACTGACTGGCTCACTCAGAGCTTTGAGAATGACTATCTGTGGTTCTACAATGCCAATTCATCATACGCTCCAGCAATGATGACCGACCGAAGGGCTCTTGTCAATGAGACGACGCCAGTGTTCCTTCCGCAAAGCAAGGAGCAGATTGGACTCGTGCTCGACTCTCTGCTTAATGAAAGTGCCGATGTCTCAGTCGACCTCAGGACACAGATTGTCCATGACGCTACCGACTCTGTGCGTGTCATAGTCCGTGGCAAATGCTCTAAACCGGATGTCGCCCAGAGCGCTTCGCGTGTCTGTGTAATGCTTGTTGAGAACAATATTCAGGCGCAGCACCAGTCGGGTTCCAACGCCTTTATCCACCAGCACGTATTGCGTGAAGTCAATAGTACGTGGGGAGACGTAATCAATTGGAATGGCGATGAGTACTCATATACTTGTGAGTTGCCATTGCAGAGCAATTACAACCGTGACCAACTCCAGGTCATAGCATTCGTTTGGGATTATAATCCTGATGCTGCCGACAAATGCAAGGTGTTCAATTCGGAGAAGGTTGACCTCACCGACATGACCGACGGAATAGAAAATGTTGTGTCAAACAGGCATACTCCGACAGTCGACAAAATATACACAATCGACGGAAGGTGTGTCAGTGATCCAGTCAATGGGCTTAATATTATAAGGCATAGCGACGGAACAGTGACAAAAGTTATGATAAGGAAATAACAATTCATCCGGCATTTCTAAGTTTGGAAATGCCGGATGTTTTTTATTCAGGGTCTACATCATAGTAGATTTGGAGGGCACCGTAGCGGCGGGACTGTAGAAGCTGGTGCTGGATGTCACGGAGCGACTGGCGGACACGGCGGTAGTCGAGACCGTTCTCTAGCTTGAGGACAAGCTTGCGGATATATAGTAGCTTGATGCGGGCTATGGCAGGCTTGTCAGGTCCGAGCACACGGTCGCCGAAGACCTGACGGAGACGGGAGCCAAGTTCCAGTGCGGCAGAGTCGGCCAGATGGTCGTCACGATGCTTAAGATATACGTTTATGAGATGATAGAACGGTGGATAGTGGAACGCCCGCCGCTCAGCCATAAGGTGTTTATAGAACGCCCGGTAATCATTGTTTACTATCTGGTGGATTACCGGCAAGTCAGGATTCTTCGTTTGCAGTATGACCAGTCCGCGGCGTCCCTTTCGTCCGGCACGTCCGCTCACTTGACTAATCATATTGAAGGCATGCTCGTAAGCCCTGAAGTCAGGATAGTTGAGCATGGTGTCGGCATCGAGCACGCCGACGACACTCACGTTGTCGAAGTCCAGTCCCTTCGTTACCATCTGCGTACCGATGAGGATATTGGTCTTGCCTTGTGAGAAATCATTTATTATCCGCTCGTAAGCATTCCGCGTGCGGGTCGTGTCGAGGTCCATTCGTGCCACCCGTGCCTCGGGGAAAATGTCACGGATATAGTCCTCAATCTTCTCCGTTCCGAATCCACGGCTGCGAATCTCGGTGCTTCCACAGTTCGGGCATTTGTCAGGAACACGGTAGGTTGACCCGCAATAATGGCACGTCAATATGTTAAGGCGGCGGTGGAGAGTAAGGCTTACGTCACAATTCTCACATTTCGGCACCCATCCGCAAACCGGGCATTCTATCATCGGGGCAAACCCACGGCGGTTCTGGAAGAGTATAGCCTGCCGTCCGCCTTGCAATGCCTCACGAACAGCCGACAGCAGACGGGGCGAGAACGGACCGTTCATCATCTTCCTCCGGCGTAAATCCTTTATGTCAACGACCTCAACCTTTGGCAACTCTATGTCCTTATATCGATGTGAAAGCCTTACATAGCCGTACTTTCCCGTGGCAGCATTATGGTATGACTCCATCGATGGCGTGGCTGTTCCGAGCAACGTCTTGGCACCATACATCTGCGCCAGCACTATCGCTGCCGAGCGGGCATGATAGCGTGGGGCAGGATCCTGCTGCTTGAAGCTGGTCTCATGTTCCTCGTCGATAATGACAAGTCCCAGGTTCTTGAATGGCAGAAAGACTGCGCTTCGGGCTCCGAGAATGACATCGTAAGGCTTGTCCGATAGTTGTTTCCGCCAAATCTCGACCCTTTCGGCATCGCTGTATTTACTGTGGTAAATGCCAAGCCGGTCGCCGAAGATATTTTGAAGGCGCTGCATTATCTGAACGGTGAGCGCAATTTCCGGCAAAAGATACAGTACCTGCTTGTGCTTGCTGATAGCTTTCTCTATCAGATGGATGTAAATTTCGGTCTTACCCGACGATGTAACGCCATGCAACAAGACAACATTGTGCGCCCCGAACTGCTCCAGAATGCCATCGTAAGCAGTCTGTTGTGCGTCGCTGAGCTGCTTCATGCGGTCGAGATGAGCCTCGCCTCCGCTGTTCAGTCTGCCCACTTCCTTCTTGTATGTCTGTAAAATCCCCTTGTCAGTGAGCCCTTTTATGTTTGCTGCTGTGGCATGAGCCTGATTCATCAGTTCCTCCCGTGTCACCGGCGATGTCAATGGCAAGAAAGCAGGAAAATAGCGTGGCAAAGCGTCCTGGGCGTCATCTGCGTCTATGGTCTCATTCTTTTCCGATGCAAGAGGTATATAAGTTTTCAGAGTCTTGAGCTGTCCCGGAGCGCGTTTCAGTGAGTCGAAGGCAATGCGGATAGCCTGGTCAGTCTGGTATTTGTCGGTCAGACGGATGAAAACTTCCGTTCTCGGGCGCCATCCTTCCTCCGCTTTCAGTCCCGAAGGCAGCGCGGCTTTGTACACGTCGCCGACAGGGCAGAGATAGTAGTCGGCTATCCATTGCCACAACCGCAGCTGTTTCTCCGGCACGGCAGGTGTCGTGTCGAGCACGTCCTCAATGTCCTTAACGTCGAATTCCGGTTTTTTGTCGTGGGTGGTAACGGCTATCCCGATGTATTTCTTCGACTTTCCCAACGGACAGAGCAGGCGCACGCCGGGCTTGACGCGCCCTGTGAGCGTGTCGGGAATGCCGTAAGTGAACAGTCCGTCCAGCGGCAATGGCAATATGACGTCAACGTACTTCAATGTCCGATAGGGCAAAGGGAATAGTCCTTTGGGCTGACAAAGGTAATGGAATTTGGATATAAAAGCAAATATATTTGATAAAATAAACGTTAGGAAGCGCTTGTGATTTAGTCATTGATAACCATTTGCGTCGTTAAACGGTATCTTTTACGATTGTTTTTAAATTAAAAATGGATAGAAAATAAATTGTTTTCTGTTCATTATTAATTTATTATTATTTAATTTTTAATTTAATTTATATCGTAAAAGATGCCGTTTCACAATGTAATATATTCCTTTTTACAACGTAAGGAATGCTTGATTACAACGTAAAAGATTACCAACAACAATGTATCTGGTTGCTTACTGCAATGCAGCTTGGTAGGAGGAAGGTTGTGAGCAGAGGTTGGTTAATGGTTGATTATCATGCACTTTTATTATAGATGTTGGCTGGATAATCGACGGGATAACTCTCTTAATGGATGTTAAAAAGCCGAATTGTGGTGAAAATAATCGCGGATTTGCTTGCAAAAGTCATTTAATCGGCTTACTTTTGCAGTGTACTAGTATAGTAATACACTAAAAAGAACTGGATTATGATTGACATTAAGAATCTCAACTACAGCTATCCGGGCAATAGCAGAAAGGTGTTCAGCGACTTCTCACTGAGCATTTCTGAGGGCAATATATACGGTTTGCTGGGAAAGAACGGCACGGGCAAGTCGACGTTACTTTACCTTATTAGCGGTCTTCTGCGCCCCGGCAAAGGCTCCACGGTTACTGTTGACGGGCACGAAAGCTTCAAACGTGACCCCGAAATGCTCGAAGATATATACCTCGTTGCCGAAGAGGACACCCTGCCGGGCATCTCATTGAAAGACTATGTGAAGTACTATGGCAAGTTCTATCCCCGGTTCAGTGAGGAAGTCCTGCGCAAAAGCCTCACCGATTTCGGCATGGACACCTGCGTCAAGAACCTCCAAGCCTTGTCGATGGGACAGCGCAAGAAAGTCACTATGAGCTTCGCACTGGCTTCCGGTTGCCGTCTGTTGCTTATGGACGAGCCCACCAACGGACTTGACATACCGTCGAAGGCATTGTTCCGAAAGGTTGTGGCCAGTCATATTGACGGAGACCGCACGCTGATTATATCGACACATCAGGTGCACGACATAGAGACGATGCTCGACCATATTATCATTATCGACCGCAGCCGGGTGCTTCTGAATGAGTCGGTAGGCAGTATAACCGACAGACTGGCGTTTCGCAATGTCACCGTTGATGAGGCTAAGTCGCCCGATGTGCTGTATACAGAGCCTTCGCCGCTGGGCTTGTCGGCTATAACCAGACGCCATGAAGGTGAGGGCGAGACCCAACTCAACCTCGAATTGCTGTTCGATTATGTGTTAATCAACAAGTGATCCCTCTGAAAATTCACGTCTTATAAAACAACGGAAATATCGTTCATCTTTTTAATCAGATAGAATATGAGCAACATTAATAACGACATAAACAGCCAGACGACCTCCACTTGGCGAATGCTTCTTGACGAGACAATCTTCACCAACAGGAAGTTCTACATTCAGGTGGCTGCCACCTGTGCGGCAGTGATTATATTCGTTGCGCTGTGCAGCATCCCGAATATGCTTGCATTTGCCAAGATGTACTTCACGCATAAATACAACTTCACTTACGTTGACAATATGAGTGGGGTGTTCGGCTTCATAGCCGTGACCTATTTTGCCACCTGCTCGGCATTCATTGTCAGCAACATACAGGACAAACGGAGCCGGATAGCCGAGTTCGTGATTCCGGCAAGCAAGCTGGAGAAGTTCGTCGTGCGGTATATTCATTTGGTCGTCTTCATTCCACTTGCAGCCCTTGTCGGCATAGCCGTCGGCGATGTGCTTCAGATTATACTTGGACTGGTTATTACAGGCGATTGCCAGTCGTTCATAGTAACTATGTTCCGTAATTTTGGTTTCACTTCCTATAGTCCTACCGACACCTTCCTTCTCGTGGCGTTGTTCGTCTTTTTCCATACATTACTGCTTGTCCTTGGCACCATTATCCGCCGCCGTGCATGGATAAAGAGCAACATCATCGTGTGGTTCAGCCTTTTCGTGCTGACTATGGCAGGGCTCTGTATTGCTTATCTGGTGCTCAATGCCATATATGGCAATGTCAATTATGCAATTACTACACTCACCGACAGGGATGTGCTTGATGTCTTTTTGTCAATAATCATCATTGCCGTTTCCGTATTCAACTACAGGTTGTCGTTCCGTATATACTCCAGAATGCAGATTGTTACCAACCGTTGGCACAATTTGTAAGTGAAGAACGAAGAACGAAGAATGAAGAACGAAGAGTGATTAATCAAGAAAGGATTAAAATGAAACATACATTATATGTAATAGTGATTGCCGTGGTTGTAGCGCTTTCAATGGCGTCGTGTAAGGTAGTGCTTGTAGGTGATTTGGGTCCGATGAAGACCAAGGCTATGAAAGTGCAGCCATTCTCGTCGATAGATTGCGGCTGTCCGGCATCCGCCGTCAATTATATACAGGCTGATAGCTTTGAGGTAGTCATCGAAGCGCCTGAGAAACTGATGGCAGAGATAAAGGTCAGTGATAAGAATGGAACATTAACCATCAATGAGAATGATGACGATCGCTTGTTCGCCGGCAATGACCTGTCCGACAAGATAAAAATAACTATTAAGTCTCCGACTCTGACAAATGTAGAGATTTCAGGCAGTGCCAATTTCTACCAGAAGGGATTCTTCAAGACTAATTCGCTTACTCTGGTAACAAGCGGAGCCTGTGCATTCAATCTTGACAGTGTTGAGATAAATAATGCGTTTGACGTTGAGATGTCGGGTGCCGGCCATTTGAAGATGAAGTCTCTGAAAGCTAAGACGGTAAGCATAGATAACTCAGGCGCACAGGATGTAACCGGAAAGATTATTGATGCCGACAAGATAGAAGTAGAGACATCCGGAGCCGGACACGTGAAGCTCAATGTCAGCAATGTCGGGAGCATTACAGGCGAAGTCAGTGGTGTGGGAGATGTCGATGTTACGGGTTCTGCCGAGTCGTTCAACGTCAAGGTTAGTGGTGTAGGCAGTGCCAGTGGACCGAATATTCAGAAAAGAAAGAAGTAAGCAATGGCATTCAACGATAATAAAGCGATATATTTGCAGATGGCTGACCGGTTGGCCGACGATGTCCTTGCCGGTAGGTACGGTCCCGGCGAGAGGATTCCGTCGGTGCGGGAGTATGCTGTCAATATCGGCGTGAATCCCAATACGGCTGTGAAGGCTTACGAGGAACTAGCCCGCGAAGGAGTAATCTATAACCGTCGCGGACTGGGATATTTCGTAAGTGGTGAAGCTCGCGAGCGTATCATGGAGAAGCGGAAGAGTGAGTTCTTCCGTGATATTCTGCCAGAGGTGGCACGGCAAATGAAGTTGTTGGATATTTCTGTCGATGAACTTGTTGACAATATTCATAGACAGCAGAGTAAGGATGAAGTGTGATTTGCCTTTACCTGTAGTGGTAAAGACGTGGCGCAACCGTCAGGAAACAACGATGATGTCCGACCAACGGGTTGTGTAGTTCGGACTCTTGCGGTCGCGCTTTATGGCTTCGGCAAAGTGGGCTGCTTTGCCTTTACCGTTCTTGGCTGTGTATTGCTGTGAGCCGAGGACAACTGTCTCGGTTCCGTTTCGGCGGTTTATGCGGTCGACGACGGAATCGATTTTCCTTTCTTTGTCGTAACGCTCGGCGTTGAAGTCGATGAAGTCGGTCTGTATGGCTGTGTCGGGACATGCGTCCATGAGTAATACTCCGGCCCGTTTGTACTTGTAGCCTTGGATGAATGTACGGCGAAGGCACTCCATTGCCGCCTTCACTATGGTCTGGGTGCTGTTCGTCGGGGTAAGCAGTTGCATCGTCCGGAACATCCCGTATTGCGGAAGGTCTTCACGGAAGTGGTTTGTGTCGATGAATACTCCGACGGCTCCAGCCACACTGTGCTGCTTGCGGAGCTTCTGGGCGCAGCGTGCGGCATAGTTGGCGACGTGGGTGGAGATGTCGGCAAAGGATGTGAGCATGTCGGGGAACGACCGTGATGTGCACACGCTTTTCTTCGTTACCATGTCCATGTCGTCGATAGGTATGCAATCGATACCGTTGAGCTCTGCCCATGTGCGCTCGGCAACGACATTGAATGCTGTGTGGACGAACGACCGGCTGAGGTTGGCGAAGTCGAGGGCTGTCCTGACATTGGCTGCAAGAAGGCGCTCTGCCCATCGCCGTCCGATGCCCCAGACATCGCCGATGGGAAACAGCGACAGGGCTTTCTGGCGTTTCGTGTCATTGTCTATCATGCAGCAATGGTGGTAGCCGGGGTAGCGTTTGGCATATTTACTTGCCATCTTTGCAAGTGTCTTTGTGCGTGCAATGCCTATGCTTACGGGCATTCCGAGTCCACGGAGAATCTTGCAGTGGAGGTCTTCGCCCCATGCCTTGAGGTCGAAATTTTCCATTCCGTCGAGCACGCAGAACCCTTCGTCGATGGAATAGCGGTGGAACTCGGCGCAGTTGTTGCGCACGACGTTCATCAGCCGGCGGGTCATGTCGGCATAAAGCTCATAGTTTGATGAGAAGGCGTAAATCTTCTGGCCGGGGAATTGCTGGGCAAGTTGGAAGAAAGGCGTGCCGTCGGTTATGCCCATCTTCTTGGCTTCATTGCTCCGGGCGACGACACATCCGTCGTTATTCGACAGCACGACGCATGGCTTTCCGTTCAAGTCGGGACGGAAAGAACGCTCGCAACTGACATAGCAGTTGTCGACATCGACCAAAGCCCAATATCTCTGTTTGCCCATAGACAGTTTATTTCGTCCTGCTTAGAGGTCCTTTGTGCCAGTCTTTTATGGAGTACAGGACGACGCCCCATATCATGAAGTCGTCGGCTTCAGTCACTCTGAAGGCATGGTATCTTCTGTTGGCGGGTACCAACTCTATATATCCCTCGTCTTTGTGGGTGTCGTCATAGTACTTCAGGGTGTATTCCCGGTTGTAGAATGCTACGACGATGTCACCTTTTTGTGGCTCCGGCGAGCGGTCGACGACAACTATGTCGCCATCGTTGATGCCGGCGTCTATCATAGAATCGCCCCTGACACGGGCATAGAAAGTCGTGTCAGGGTTCTTAATCATATCGTTGTTGAAGTCGAGAGCGTCCGTTTCGTAAGCCTCGGCAGGCGACGGGAATCCCGCCTTTATTGCCGGGGCAAACGTTAACCGGAGCTTTCTCGTGAACTCACTTGGAAGGAATTCTACTTCTGCTTGTTTCACAATTGTATTGTTCTTTTTTATTGATGGAGCAGGTTAAGCTTCTCTTTCGGAGCCATTACGTTGTCCACCTTTTCCGTGTATTTGTCGACATTGACCGTAACGCCATCGGCAATGTGCTCAACATTGTCGCCGACAAAGAATGTATAAGTGCCTGGTTCGGCAAGCCACTCACTGTTGGCTTCGTCGAATGAAGCAAGCTCACGTACCGGAATTGTCATTGTGAGAGTCTCGCTCTGACCCGGCTTCAGGTCCTTCGTCTTCGCAAATGCCTTCAGTTCCTTGACCGGTTTCTCCAGAGTTCCCTTAGGAGCGGCAACGTAAATCTGTGCTACTTGCTTGCCTGCAACCTTGCCGGTGTTCTTTACATTGACTGAAACGACGACGTTATTGCCAGTCTTCTTTGCCTTAAGTCCACTGAAAGCAAAGGTGGTATAGCTCAAACCATAGCCGAAAGGATAAGCCACCGGCTTGTTGAATGTGTCGAAATAACGGTAGCCAACGTATATGTCTTCCTCATGATTGGTGTAGTTCACGCCCTTAAGAAAACCATTGTCGAACTTGTCTGTGAGGTTGTAATAGTCCGGTTTGCGTGGGAAGTTGTATGTCGATGGATCATCACCGATGGATATTGGCCATGTTGCTGTGAGGTGTCCTGACGGGCAAACCTTACCGGTGAGCACGTCGGCAACGCTATTTCCGCCTTCTTCACCCGGCTGCCAAGCCACTAGAATGGCGTCAACACGGTCGCGCCAGCTCGATGTTTCGAGTGATGAACCACTGTTGATGACGACGATGACAGGCTTCCCTGCAGAGTGGAAGAGGTCGCTGACACGGTAAATCATGTCGCGCTCTTTGTCTGAAAGGTTGAACTCGCTTATCTCACGGTCCATGCCTTCACCTGCCTGACGGGCGATAGTGATGATTGCTGCATCGGCTTCAGGCAGCTCGTGTTGTATCAGTCGGTCGGAAATCTCTATCTCGTCGAGCTTCGGTTCGCCTTGGTCGAGGAACCACATCTCAGGGTTCTTGTCGGCTTTAAGCTTTGCCTTTGCGTATGGAACATACTTCTCATAGATGTCGGTGAGCGACCCGGTGGTCTTCACACCAATGTTCTTGAGTCCCTGAACCATATCGACGACGTATGGAACGTTCACTGCACCGGAGCCAAGACCACCGCTGAGGAAGTCGTAGCTGTTCACTCCGAACAGGGCAACGGTCTTAAGATTGTGTATTGGCAGGACATTGTCCCTGTTCTGAAGGAGTACCATTCCCTCGGCAGATGTCTGTCGGGTGATGGCAGCGTGTGCCTTGAGGTCAGGCTTGTTGCTGTATTTGTAATGACGGAATGCCGGAGTCTTGACGATATATTCGAGCATGTCGCGGACGTTGCGGTCAACATCCTTGATGTCGAGTGTGCCGTCCTTCACTCCATTGATGATGTCGTGAGTCTGGTCGGGGTATCCAGGCATGAGCAGGTTGTCGCCTGCATGAACCTCAGAAGCTGTCGGGAGCCCGTTTCGTCTGCCTATCCAGTCGGTCATGACGATACCGTTGAAGCCCCATTCCTTGCGGAGAATAGTTGTCAGGAGGTCGTAGTTGTCCTGTGAGAATACTCCGTTAATACGGTTGTATGATGCCATAATGGTCCATGGATGAGCCTCACGGACAACCTTTTCAAAGCCACGGAGGTAGATTTCGCGTAGTGCACGCTGTGACAGGCGCTCGTCAACACGGATACGGTCGCTCTCCTGTGAGTTGACGGCGAAGTGCTTAGGACTGGTACCTACACCCTCGCTTTGCACGCCGTTGACCATTGCAGCGCCGATAGTTCCGGTCAGGAACGGGTCTTCACTGTAGTATTCGAAGTTACGTCCGCCGAGCGGATTGCGCTGGATATTCAGTCCAGGACCAAGGACGACATCGCATCCGTACTCCAAGGTCTCGTTACCGATAGCCTGTCCGACCTTGTAAACGAGTTGCGGATTCCATGTTGAGGCTAGGCAGGTGCCTACCGGGAAGCCTGTTGCGTAGAATGTCTGTGATGTCCCCTGGCGTGTAGCGCTGATGTGAACACCGGCAGGACCATCCGAAAGAACGGTTGCCGGGATGCCAAGACGCTTGTATTCGACGGTCTGTCCGGCAGCTCCGGCGACAAGCCGTGACTGATGACCAAGGATGGCTCCACTCCCGACGAAGCCTATTCCGCCATCGCCGACAAGCAGCTGTGCCTTCTCTTCGAGTGTCATAGCCTTGAGAACCTCGTCAATGTTGTTAGCATTAAGTTGTGGTGCGTTCTGTGCCATAATAGTAGTTGATAATAGCAATGAAGCAAACGCTATTCCTATTCTTTTGTGTCGCATAAAGTTATTAAGTTATAAGTTAGTTGTTTATATTCTGCAAAATTACTAAATAAATTGTGCTTTCCAAAATTATATCCTACATTTTTTGTAACTTTGCAAGCCGAAAGAAAACATAAAATAAACATCTTATACATAAACAATTATGGCAAAGAAAGCGCTATTGATGATTCTCGATGGATGGGGAATCGGTGACAAGGGCCGTGGAGATGTTATCTATAACACTCCGACTCCGTATTTGGATTACTTGAACGCCGTATCGGCACACTCACAGCTGCAAGCTAGCGGTGAGAACGTCGGACTGCCTGAGGGTCAGATGGGTAACTCTGAGGTTGGTCACCTGAACATCGGTGCCGGACGTGTTGTATTCCAGGACCTGGTGAAGATTAACAACGCCATCAAAGACGGTTCTATCATGAAGAACCCAGGCATTGTTGCTGCTTACACTTATGCTAAGGAAAGCGGGAAGAAGCTCCACATCATGGGTCTGACTTCTACCGGTGGTGTACACTCTAGCTTCGAGCATCTGAAGAAGCTCGTCGAGATTGGCAAGGAATACGGACTGAAGAACGTCTATGTTCACTGCTTCATGGACGGACGTGACACCGACCCGCACAGCGGTAAGGGATTCATCGAAGACCTGACAA
This sequence comes from uncultured Prevotella sp., assembly GCA_900315635.1. Taxonomy (GTDB): domain Bacteria; phylum Bacteroidota; class Bacteroidia; order Bacteroidales; family Bacteroidaceae; genus Prevotella. The sequence goes on along the minus strand of OMZV01000008.1, from coordinate 205,795 downwards.
AGACTTGTGACGCCAATGGCGCTCACATCGCCTCAATCATCGGCCGCTTCTATGCTATGGACCGTGACCATCGTTGGAACCGTATCAAGGAAGGTTACGACCTTATCGTCAATGGTAAGGGTAAGCAGGCTACCGATATGGCACAGGCTGTTCAGGAAAGCTATGATGAGGACGTTACCGACGAGTTCATCAAGCCAATCCACAACTCAACAGTTGACGGAACAATCGGTGAGGGCGACGCTGTTATCTTCATCAACTTCCGTAACGACCGTGCAAAGGAGCTCACTCAGGTTCTCACACAGGAGGATATGCCTGACGAGGGTATGCACACTATCAAGGATCTGCACTACTTCACAATGACTCCTTACGACCCTAACTTCAAGAACGTTACCGTTCTCTTCCCGAAGGAGGACGTTCAGGATACTCTCGCCGAGTACCTTAGCAAGCAGGGTCTGCGTCAGCTTCATACAGCCGAGACTGAGAAATATGCTCACGTTACATTCTTCTTCAATGGCGGTCGTGAAGAGCCGTTCCCAGGTGAGGACCGCATCCTTGTTGCTTCACCGAAGGTTGCAACATACGACCTCAAGCCAGAGATGAGCGCATTCGAGGTAAAGGATAAGCTCGTTGGTGCTATCAACACTCAGCAGTACGACTTCATTGTTGTCAACTTCGCCAATGGCGATATGGTTGGTCATACTGGTGTTTATCACGCTATCGCAAAGGCTGTAGTTGCTGTCGACCACTGCGTTCACGATGTTATCGAGGCTGCAAAGGCTAACGGCTATGAGGCTCTTATCATCGCCGATCACGGAAATGCTGACCATGCTATCAATGACGATGGCACTCCAAACACTCAGCACTCGCTGAATCCTGTTCCGTTCATCTATGTTACCGACAATAACTCGGCAACAGTCAAGGACGGTCGTCTTGCTGATGTTGCTCCGTCAATCCTGCATATCATGGGACTGCCGCAGCCAAGCGATATGACTGGTGAGAATCTGATTACAGACTAAAGCCTCCCCAAGCCCCTCCGCTTGGAGGGGATGTTTAATCACCTAGCTAAACATAGATAGGATTAGTTGGTTAAACTTTGGAGAGACTGGTTGATGCGTAGAATTTTTCTCGCAAGCATTTAATATTGTATTTAACATCCTCCCCATTCGGGGAGGCTTGGATAGGCTTTGCATTATGAACGTAAAGATAGAGGAATCCTGGAAGAAGGTCTTGGGACCTGAGTTCGACAAGCAGTATTTTGTCGACCTTACGAAACTGGTGCGTGAAGAGTACTTGAATTATCAGTGCTTTCCTCCGGGGAAACTAATCTTCAATGCGTTCAACCTCTGCCCGTTCGATAAAGTAAAGGTGGTAATCATCGGGCAGGACCCGTATCATGAACTCGGTCAGGCAATGGGACTAAGCTTCTCTGTGCCTGACGGAGTAGTGATGCCGCCTTCGCTTATTAATATTTTCAAGGAGATAGAAATGGACCTCGGCACACCGATGCCTAAGAACGGCGACCTTACCCGTTGGGCTGAGCAGGGCGTTCTACTGCTCAACGCAACACTTACCGTTCGTGCTCATCAGGCTAACAGCCATCAGCGACTAGGTTGGCAAACATTTACTGATGCTGCTATCCGTGCGCTCAATGAGCATCGTGAACATTTGGTCTACATGCTCTGGGGTGGTTTCGCCCGCTCGAAGAAATATCTCATTGACCAAAGCAAGAACTGTATCCTTGAAAGTGTCCACCCGTCACCATTATCGGCTAACCGCGGTGGCTGGTTTGGCAATCATCAATTCTCCCGTTGCAATGATTATCTTAAGAGCAACGGTATAGAACCTATTAAGTGGTAATGGAACCTCTTCACATTCTTCAAGTGGGCAACGTGCTTGTCTCGCCCGATATTTTTACTGAGAAATTTTGCTGTGACCTTAGCAAATGCAAAGGACAATGCTGCGTTGAGGGTGATGCCGGTGCTCCGGTAACACTCGACGAGACGATGGCTATTGAGGATGCTCTCGATACCGTGTGGGGCGACCTTTCGGCTTCTGCTCAGAGCGTAATCGACAAGCAGGGCGTGGCTTACACCGATGTTGAGGGCGATCTAGTGACAAGTATAGTCGGTGGTCGTGATTGCGTTTTTACCTGTTATGACGACATTACCGACGAAGACGGGACAACCATAAGTAACTGTTGCCTTTGTGCGTTGGAGTGTGCTTTCCGTAAAGGTAAGACAAAATTCGTAAAGCCTATATCCTGTGCCCTTTATCCTATCCGTGAGAAGGACTTTGGCAATAATCTTTTCGGCATAAACTATAATAAGTGGGCAATATGCAAACCTGCCGTGGAAAAAGGAAAGGAATTGGGCTTGCATGTTTATGAGTTCCTGAAAGCACCGCTTATCCGGCGCTTCGGCAAAGAGTGGTATGATGAACTTTGTGAGGTCGCTGAGCAACTAAAAAAACAAGGGTATATCCAATAGAGGATATACCCTTTGTAAGTTTATTTCTCCTTAGACATAAGATTTAATTGTAATTCGGTATCTTTTAATTTGTGAAAGATACCCAATCACATCGTAAAAGATACCAGATTAGGACATAAAAAATACCGTTTCTCAACTCGGCTGATTATCAGTAAGTTAGAAACGGTATTTATTTTCAATTATTTTCAATCAGAAAACGTTGGAAGCCGAGAACATAGATTCTCCGTTCTTCTTCTTCAGTTTTAACTTCTTTGTGACACCATTGACATTTATGAGAGTTGTCAGCGGCTCGCGGCTTGTGATAGTGTAGTCGGTTACCTTGCCGTTCCTCCATACCATGCTGACAACGAAACGACCACGGGCACGCAGTCCTGAGATAGAACCGTCTTCCCAGCCGGAAGGTAGTGCAGGCAGAAGTGTGATTTGGTCAGGTGTGCTCTGCATAAGCATTTCGCATACACCGGCTGTTCCGCCCATGTTGCCGTCAATCTGGAATGGCGGGTGAGCGTCGAAGAGATTAGGGTAGGTGCCACCGCGATGGACAGCGCCAGGACCGTTGTAGTCCTGTGGCGAAACATAACGGAGCAGCATGCGGTAGAGTTTGTAAGCATGGTTGCCGTCGCCGAGACGTGCCCAAAGATTGATGCGCCATCCGGTACTCCATCCTGTGCTTTCGTCGCCCTTCATCTCAAGGGTCTTGCGTGCTGCCGGATATAAAGCCTTTGGAAGTGTATGACCAGGGTAGAGTCCATACAGATGGCTCTGGTGGCGATGGTCGATTTCGGCATCGTCCCAGTCGTAGTACCATTCGTTGAGGTCGCCGTTCTTACCAACGGTATATGGATGAAGGTGAGCCAGCTGGTCGGCAATCTTCCTCGTAAATTCATCCTTGACGTTAAGAATCTTTGCAGCGTCGAGTACGTTGGTATACAGTTCGCGGATGATTGCGAGGTCGGCAGTGCCGCCATAGCATGTTGCGCCCTTGTAACCCTTGTCGGTTATGTATTCAGCCTCAGGGCTGGTGCTAGGCGCAGTAATTATTTCGTTGGTGTTCTTTGGATTGACGATAAGCCACTCTGAACAGAATTCTGCGGCTGTCTTCATGAGCGGGTAAGCCTTTTTGCGCAGGTAATTGATGTCACGGGAATAGAGGTAATGGTCCCATACGGCTGATACAGCCCATGCGCCGCCCATATTCCAGTTGCACCATTTAGGGTCTTGCTTTCCGTTGCCTACCGGTGCTGTCTTAGCCCAGATGTCGCTGTTGTGTCCGCAGCACCAGCCTTTGTCTATGCCGTAGAAGTTGCGTGCGGTGTATTGTCCGTTGTTGCGCAGTGAGTTGAGGAATCCTTCGAGAGGCTTCGTCATTTCTGAAAGGTTGGCAACTTCGGCTGGCCAGTAGCATTCCTCAAGGTTGATGTTCATTGTGTAGTTGCCATGCCATGGTGAATAAAGGTATGGTGTCCACAGACCTTGCAGGTTCATTGGCGAGTTCTGGTAGCGCGAACTGGAGATGAGCAGGTAACGTCCATACTGGAAGTACAGCGTCTCGAGTGCAGCGTCGTCGGCATCGTCAGGGCTGCTGGCTGTTGCGCCGGTTAATCCATCCTTTAGAGCTTGCTCCGTACGGTTGCTGTAGGCTTTCAGAAGTTGGTCAGTAGGCTTGTTGTCATCGTAAGGCTGTATGCCTAATGAGAATTTGACACGGTCGAAGTAGCGCTTGTAATCCTTGATATGGCGGCCGCGGATTATGTTGTAAGTTACGTTCTTCGTGTGCCATGCTTCGTCGGTTGCCTTCGTTATATAGTCGGAACCGGAGTTTATCGGGTCGGCATTGGCTCCGCCAAAACTGGTTTCGTTGACGATGTATATTATTGCCGAGTTGGCGCCTTTGATAGTCAGGGTGCTGTCGGCATATTCGGTAGTGCCCCCGTCGGTATTCAGCAGGAGTACAGTACATGAGTGGATAGTCTCTTTCTCATTGCCCATGGCATGACCAATCATTGTCAACTGGTTCTCGCTGGCTTTCACGCTGTGCGGAACTTGTGCCGTGAGCATAACCTTAGTGTTGATGCTTGCAGGCTTATCGGCTGAGAGACGGATGGCAATGAGCCTGTCAGGATAGGAAGCAAAATATTCTTTGTGATAGTTTATACCGCTTTGAGTGTAGTCGATGTGTACCAAGCTGCTGTCAATGTCGAGGACGCGCTTATAAGCTGTTGCTTTCGACGGGTCGGCACTTATGAGGTGAAGTGTTCCTACCGGCTGGTAATCGGCACTCTCGTTTCCTTGCAGATAATGCTGTAAGGAATCGGCGAGCTTGTAGTCTTCGTTGAACAATGCGTCACGTACAGGGTTTACCCATTTCGACAGTCCTGCGCCTTCGTTATGGTCGACGGGCTTTCCTGTCCAGTAGGTTATGTCGTTCAGATAGATTGTGTCGTTGTCCGGAGCTCCATAGATGAGTGCTCCTACCTTGCCGTTGCCTATCGGCAGGCTCTCTTCGAAATACTTCGCTGGACTGTCATACCAGAGACGCATTGGATGTTGTGGCACTTGTACTTGCGCAAGTACGGATAGACTCAACACAGTAAATACCGCTGTAACAATGATCTTTTTCATGATCTTATCAGGTTTTATAGTTACGAAATGTATGTATTTAAAATGACAAGGGGCAGCCATAATGCATTGGCTGCCCCATTGTTATGTGTCAAGGTTTGCAAAGGTGGGGCTAAAGCCTCATGTTCTTGCTGGTATCAGACGTTCGCAGGCCTTATGCGTCGATGTTGGCGTAGGTGGCGTTCTCCTCGATGAACTCGCGGCGTGGCTCCACGTCGTCGCCCATAAGCATTGAGAATACCTCGTCGGCATCGGCTGCATTGTCGATGGTGACCTGCTTCAGAAGACGTGTCTTCGGGTCCATGGTGGTCTCCCAAAGCTGCTCCGGGTTCATTTCACCAAGTCCTTTGTACCGCTGTGTGTGAAGGGTCTTGCCGTCTTCGACTCCACCGCCGTACTTGTCAAGGAATGCCTGACGCTGCTGGTCGGTGTAGCAGTACTCGCTGATCTTCTTGTATGTGCACTTGTAGAGTGGCGGTGTTGCAATGTACAGATGTCCTTCCTCTATGACCTTAGGCATGTAGCGGAAGAACAGTGTCATGATAAGAGTGTCGATGTGAGAGCCATCGACATCGGCATCGGTCATGATGATTATCTTATCATAACGGAGTTTGTCGGTGTTTGCCTCGAAGGAATTGTCATCGCCGTCAACGCCGAAGCGGACACCGATAGACTGGATGATGTTCATTACGGACTCTGCCTCGAACACACGGTGGCGCTGAACCTTCTCAACGTTCAGAATCTTACCACGAAGTGGGAGGATAGCCTGAGTGTAGCGGTCACGGCCCTGCTTGGCAGAACCGCCTGCGGAATCACCCTCGACAAGGAATATCTCGCATTGCTTCGGGTCTTTGTTTGAGCAGTCGGCAAGCTTTCCTGGAAGTCCGCCGCCGCTCATGACGCTCTTGCGCTGTACGCTCTCACGTGCCTTACGGGCTGCGATACGTGCTGTGGCGGCAAGGATAACCTTGTTGCAGATGAGCTTTGCCTCTTCAGGATGCTCCTCGAGATAGTTCGAGAGAGCTTCGCCGACAGCCTGCTGAACGGCTCCGGCTACCTCGCTGTTTCCGAGTTTTGTCTTTGTCTGACCCTCGAACTGAGGCTCAGCAACCTTGATTGAGATGACGGCTGTGAGTCCTTCGCGGAAGTCCTCACCGCTAATCTCTATCTTTGCCTTCTCGATTTGCTTTGAAATCTGCGGGTCATGGTCGGCATAAGCCTTAAGAGTTCTTGTCAGGGCGATACGGAATCCGGTTACATGAGTACCACCTTCAATGGTGTTGATGTTATTGACGTAAGAGTGAAGGTTCTCGTTGTAGTCGGTGTTGTACATGATGGCTACCTCGATTGGCACACCTTGCTTCTCGGTCTTCAGATAGATGACGTCGTCGAACAGGTGTGTGCGGTGGCGGTCGATGTAGCGAACGAATTCCTTAAGTCCGTCCTTTGCGTGGAAAACCTCAGTGCGTGTTTTGCCGGTTTCTGGGTCAGGACGCAAATCGGTGAGGGTAATCTTGATACCTGCGTTAAGGTAAGCAAGCTCACGCATACGGCGGGCGACGATGTCCCACTTGAACGTTGTTGTGGTAAATATCGTTGGATCCGGCCAGAACTGCTGCCTTGTGCCGGTGCGGTCGGTTGTGCCGACGACCTTCACAGGGTAGAGAGGCTTTCCCTTTTCGTACTCTTGCTGATAAATCTTACCGTCACGGAAGACTTGGGAAATCATGTGTGTTGACAGCGCATTGACGCAACTGACACCGACTCCGTGGAGTCCGCCACTGACTTTGTATGAGCCCTTGTCGAACTTTCCGCCTGCATGGAGGACTGTCATGACAACTTCCAGGGCGCTCTTGTGGAGTTTCTTGTGCTCATCTACAGGGATTCCACGTCCATCGTCTTCAACAGTACAGGAACCGTCAGCACCGAGTGTTACCTCGATATTGTTACAATAACCTGCCATTGCCTCATCGATAGAGTTATCGACGGTCTCGTTGATAAGGTGGTGGAGACCCTTTTCGGAAATGTCTCCGATGTACATTGCAGGGCGTTTGCGCACTGCCTCCAAGCCTTCAAGAACTTGTATGTTTTTCGCCGAATAATTCTCTTCGGCCTCTTTATCTACTACTGCCATTTTCTAAGTTTCTAATTATAGTTGCAAAGATACACAAAATAGTTGAATTACAGAAATTTTCATGCGTTTAATTATGTAAAAAACAATGCCGAATTGATTGTGCGGGGCAACGGTGATTCTGTGCTTTCAACTCAATGCGGATACAGCCTTGAAACATGGCTCGGCATGTATATAAATCCATTACGCCATAAACATAAACGCATTACGCCATAAACATAAACGCATTACTCCATAAACACACGAAGGCCGCATTCCGAAACGGAACACGACCTTCGATTATATTTTTGCTATGACTGTGACTTGCTGGTGAGTATTAACCAAGAGCTGCAATGTGACGGCTCAGGCTAGACTTCAGATTGGCTGCCTTGTTCTTGTGAATAATGTTGGTCTTAGCCAATTTGTCAAGCATTTTCTGTACTGACGGATACAGCTTAACAGCTTCTTCCTTGTCAGTGAGCGCACGAAGTTTGCGCACTGCATTACGCATGGTCTTTGCATAATACTTATTATGCAGAGCCTTTCTCTTATCCTGGCGGATTCTCTTGAGATTTGATTTGTGATTTGCCATCTTCTATTGTGTATCTTTATTTTTTATTTTCAATATTCAAGGCTTCTCAAGGTATAAAGTCTTTTGTTTTTCTGCCTTTTAACCTTTTCTTTGTAGTCCCTAGCAGAATCGAACTGCTCTTTAGAGAATGAAAATCTCTCGTCCTAACCGATAGACGAAGGGACCAACGGTTGTTTTGCTAAAAATTGGCAATACTTTGATATACAAGAACATGGTCTTAATTCACCCGTTTGCCAAAATTTTGCGGGTGCAAAGGTACTTGTTTTCTTGAAACTGACCAAATTTTAAGGAATAAATTTTCGTAAATGGCTGTAAATTTGTACTTTTGCGTATATTTTAGACAGTAAAATGGATGTAAAAACCAAGGCTATAGTGTTGCGTTCGGTGAAGTATGGTGATGCTTCACTCATTGTAGACATGCTCACCGAATCGATGGGACGTGTCTCTTTTATTGTCCGAATTCCAAAAACGCAGAAAGGCAAGCTCAAGAAACAACTGTTCCAGCCACTCACTATTTTGTCGATAGTCTTCAACTACCGTCAGCGTTCTTCGCTCCAGCATATCCGTGATATAAACATTGCCGTGCCCTACACAAGCATACCGGTTGTGCCAGCGAAGATCGGAATAGCAATGTTCCTTGCCGAATTCCTCACCTATGTGACACGTGACGAGCAACGCAACGACCCTCTTTATCAATACGTTGAGTCCAGTCTGCGGTGGCTCGATGATGCCATCGGCGGCTATGCCAATTTCCATCTCGTCTTCATGCTGAGGCTCAGCCGGTTCATCGGCTTCTGGCCGAATCTCGACGATTACCATGAAGGTTGCCTTTTCGACTTGCGTGAAGCCCGTTTTACCTCAATAGCCCCTTTGCACCACGATGTCCTTCAACCTGCCGAAGCCCGATTCATTGGTACCTTTATGAGGATGAACTATGGCAATATGCGTGCCTTCAAGATGAGCCGGACTCAGCGAAATCATATAACCGACATAATACTTCTCTTCTATCGTTTGCACGTTGCCGACATGCCCGAACTGAAGTGCCTCGATGTCCTTAAGGAACTTTTCGTCTGAGAACTATTTCATAAACACAAAGTACACAGCTGCGACAAGGCAGAGAAAAGCAGCGGCATGATTCCAATGCAGAGCCTGCCCTTGGAACAGCACGTTGGCAATTATGGTGAAAACAATCAGAGACACGCACTCCTGAATCACCTTTAGCTGTACCAATGAGAATGGACCGCCGTTCCCGTTGAATCCCAACCTGTTGGCTGGAACCTGAAAACAATATTCAAAGAACGCTATACCCCACGAGAACGCAATGACTCCTATCAGCGGCCAGTTGCTGCTTACTCCGGTCTGTTGCAGTCGAAGATGACCGTACCACGCCAATGTCATGAATATGTTGCTTATGCAAAGCAACAGAATTGTATATACTCCGTTTAACATTTTCGAACTAATTTGAGAATTTCTTGGCGAACGGTCGGGTAGCGTCCATAACCTTCTTAAGCTCCGCCGGGTCAATGGTCACGTTGACAAGATTCTGCGCGAAGTCCATAAGTCCCTTTGCCTCCGGACACCTGAGAAACTTGGGATCCAGCGCCCAAGGTCCCAGCCGAAGTCTGTCGAGAGCGTCGGCATCCTTGAAATCGTGATAAACCTCAGTCCAGTCATTAACGGCTTGCGCAGCATCCGACTCCTTCCCTGCATACTTCGGCGCCTCAGTCCTGATGAATTCCTCACCCAGTCGGTCGTCACGGTCATGGAATTTTATGGCAGAATAAGCCTCCGGCATGAACTCAATGTTGCCCTTACTGCAATAATCCTTGTAGTATTTGGCAGCCCGGTCGCCATGTCCCGTGTCCATATAGTTGTCCTTCCGTCGTGAATCATGGAAAATACCGGCATGGCAAAGCGCAGTCATAAGCCTGACACTGAGATGCCTCATAGCGCCAATCTTCAATGCAAGGAGCAGTACCCGTTCGCAATGACCCTGTGTGTGAACATCAAAATCGCCCGGCAACGGCCAAAACTCGACATCACTCTCCATTATCCCGTCCCAATGGACGAACAACTCCTTGACCTGTTCTGGCTCCTTCTGCAATATATCCTGTGGTATCTTCATCGATTCGCCTTCAAATAATCGAGTGCAAAATTACTCATTTTTCCCGAGCATTCCACCTTATATATAATAATAAATCATAATCTGCATTAATGGTAAATAAATCATAGAAATGGATAAGCGGATTTTGGCACAATGTTTGTACTTTTGCAGCTGATAGCAAATCAAACACTTATAGGTAATTATTATGGAACTCATAAAGGACAAACAGTTCGGCGGCGAGCGTCCGCTTTTTGGAATTCACGATACAATTCTCGACAACATTACCATCACTGACGGTGAATCAGCCATCAAGATGTGCCACGACATAGAATGTCACAACTCAAAGTTCTATGGCAAATATCCTTGGTGGCACGTCGACAACAGCCTTATAACCAACTGCTATTTCGACACGAACTCACGCTCGGCAATATGGTACAGCAATAATATGGTCATGAAGGATACCGTAATCGATGCTCCGAAACTCTTCCGTGAGATGAAGAACCTGACCCTGGAGAACGTGAAGATTAATGATGCCGATGAGACATTCTGGCGCATTGACGGACTCAAGATTAAGAACGTTGAGCTCCACCAGGGTACATACCCGTTCATGTTTTCGAAGAATATATATGTCGATGGACTCGTTTCCGATGCCAAGTATGTATTCCAGTACTGCCAGAACGTAGAGGTTCACAATGCCAAGATAACGACAAAGGACTCGTTCTGGGAGTGCGACAACGTCACCGTTTACGACTCGGAGATACATGGCGAGTACCTTGCCTGGCATTCAAAGAACGTCAAGTTCGTCCGCTGCCACTTCAGCGGCGAGCAGTTGCTCTGCTATTCCGACAACGTGACTCTTGAGGATTGCACCTTCGACCCGGCTTGTGACCGTGTCTTCGAGGACTGCACCAATATCAACGCCCGTATCAAAGGCACTATCACAAACATCAAGAACCCTGTCTCCGGTCGCATTGTTGCCGACAAGATTGGCTCCGTTACATACGATGAGTATGCTAAGGGACATGACACTGAGATAATTCAAAATTCATAATTCAAAATTATGATTACTATCGCAAATGGTTTTGCCTTTGACGAGGTAACAAACAGACGGGGCAGCGGCAGTCTTAAATGGGACATAGCCAAGGACGGCGACGTTATCCCAATGTGGGTTGCCGACATGGACTTTCCGGCAGCTCCGGCTATACAGAAAGCGCTGCAGGAGAGGGTAGCGCACGGAGTCTTCGGTTATGAACTTGTACCCGACAGCTATTATGACGCCATAATCAACTGGTTCCATCGCCGACATAATTGGGACATCGACCGCCGTTGGATAATCTACACCAGCGGTGTCGTGCCAGCCACATCGGCAGCAATAAAGGCACTGACCATGCCGGGAGAGAATGTCCTCATACAGAGCCCGGCGTACAATTGCTTCTTTTCGTCGATAAGGAATCAGGGCTGCCAGATACTTGAGACATCGTTGAAACGTGACGGCGACTCTTTCGTTATGGACTGGGACGACTTCGAGGCAAAGTGCGCCGAGGAGAAGACAACCGTCTTCCTGCTCTGCAACCCTCACAATCCGACAAGCCGTGTGTGGACTCCCGACGAACTGCGACAGATGAATGACATTTGCATGCGTCACGGAGTCAAGGTCATCAGTGACGAGATTCACTGCGAACTGGTCATGCCGGGATATACGTTCACACCGTTCGCTTCAGTCAGCGACGAGTGCCGCGACAATTCTGTTACATTGAATTCTCCGTCGAAGAGTTTTAATATTGCAGGCTTGCAGATAGCTAATATAATATGTAAGAACGATGAATGGCGCCGGAGAATCGACCGGATGATAAATATCTTCGAGGTTTGCGATGTCAATCCTTTCGGACCTGTAGCCCTTCAGGCGGCATATAACGACAGTGAGGACTGGCTCGACTCGCTGAACAATTACATCTGGGCTAACTACAACTACCTTCGGGACTATTTCCACGGGCAGGTTCCCCAGCTAGGCGTTACGCGTCTTGAAGGCACATACCTTGTATGGGTCGACATATCAGCCACCGGCCTTTCGTCGGATGTCGTTGCCGACAAACTGCTCCATGACGGTCACGTGCTGGTGAGTGCCGGAACAACCTACGGACAGAAAGACGGTCGTGACTTTATCAGAATCAACATTGCCTGTCCGCAATCGACTCTGAAAGAGGGTCTTCGCCGGATTGCAGGAACCCTTAAATCGTTGTTAAAGTAAAATGATTATCCACAATCGTCCAAATGGACGATTGTGTTGAATGATTTCTTATACAATTATATAAACGACACCGTCGTTTAGATTATGTCTATATCCATATAAAATAATATGTAGTACATCGATTACAGTTCCTTCTTGCACTTCACAATCGACAGGGCAAACCATCCGGCGGCAGCAAGCCCCAGCACTGTCGATTGTGGAGCCAGCAGGATTACGGCAATTAAAGCCAGCTGAGAGCGGGTTATGAGCCATGCAAGACGGTTGCTGATGTTCCGTCCTATGATAGCCGAATAGTATTTGCGGAGCCACTGCTGGGGCATTCTTACTGCGTCGGCTACCATTTCTACTATCTCACGCTCGTCAGGATTATCAATGTGGGCATATCCTAAAGTCATTTCTTTCTTCATAATTTTCTCCTTTTTCTTTTATTTTTATTTCTGAGTGCAAAGTTAAATGGGATACGTGCACAATATGTTCACTCCAAAAATTTTATTAGTTATATTGTGTTAAATATTAACATTTGTTCACAAACTAATATTCTCTTGTGCACATATTAGTCGAAAATTCCATTATCTTTGTGTTGTTATTCAATCGAAAAAGGCTTTAATCCACAATAAATCAAGACAAGCTATGCGTAACGACTCAACAGAGAAGATATTCAACCTTATTATATTATTGCTCGACACGACCAACCGTTCGGTTGACGAGTTGTGCAGCGAGGCAGGCATTTCCCGCCGTACATTCTATTATCTGATGGAATTCCTCCGGAGCCGCGAGTTCATAATCTTCAAGTCGGGCGGATACTACCACATCGACCGCCGGTCGCCGTTTATCAGTAAGATAACCAACTCCATACAATTTTCCAATAACGAGCTGCTGACTATCTGGAACCTTCTCGGGATGGTCGGCACGGGCAACGACACAGTAAACAAGCTCCGCCACAAGCTGGATGTAGCTTACGATTTCTCCCGTGTGACTGATAATCCGCAGTCCAGACGTATGGCAAACAGCGTCAAGAAGCTGTCGGCGGCTATCGACCGGAAGCGCATGGTGCGCCTGCTCGACTACTCGTCGCCTCACAGCCATTCAGTCCGCGACCGTATAGTAGAGCCTTATCTGCTGATGAACAACGACCGTGATGTGCGTTGCCATGAGATTTCGTCGGGCATTAACAAGACATTCAAGATTGCCCGTATGAGTGGGGTAGAGATTCTCGATACGCCGTGGATTCATGAGGATTTGCACCGTCAGGTGTTCACCGACATCTTTATGTTCAGCGGTGAGAAACGCCACACCGTGACGGTGCGGCTCGGTCTGCTGTCACGTAACTTGTTCCTGGAGGAATATCCGCAAGCTTCCAAATGCGTTCAGCAGGACGGTGACGATGCTGATCACTGGATTCTGAAGCTGGATGTATGCGATTATCGTGGCATTGGGCGGTTTGTCATGGGATTGTTTGAGGATGTCGAAGTACTGGGCGATGACTCGTTCATAAAATATATCGGCGATAAGGTCACGATGATGTATAATAAGATCTTTCCTGACAAAAGCCAAGCTGAATAATAATTGATGCCCTTTTACGCTGTAAAAGATACCCGTTTAGCTCGTGGAAGATACCCGATTGGCGAGTAAAAAATACCGTTTTACAACGCAATTTGGCATGCTTTTATTTATGTTTTGATTATCAATGAGTTACAAAGCCGTATAAACTTATGATTAAAGAAAAGTGACTTGCTGAATTATATTTACAAAGCAGTCGCGGCAAACGTTTGTCATAAATATTCGTAATTTATTGATTTATCTCAATAAAGCGTGGATTTGCCGTTTTTCCGACCCCGTTTTTTTTGTTGGAAACGAATTCCGTTCGTAAATTTGCCAACGCAAACCACACAAGTGGCGAGCTTAAGGATAACATTATAAATTTTTACCTGTTATGACGAACAACAAACTTATCATTTACAACGTTGCACAGCGCAGTGAGACTGACGCACGCATCGCTCGCATGATTGCCAGCCGTCATGAAATTCTGGCATCTGCCGCAAAGAAGAAGAACAAGTAATCGACAATTTTTTAAAAGAGAAAGCATTAAGAGTGCCGTGACCCTCGAGCTACGGCACTTTTTTGTTTCCATAGATGAGGTATACAAAAAAAATCGGGGCTGAATTCGCATTCAGTCCCGACTCGATTTACTGTATGATAAGTCAATCCGATTAACGGAGATTTGGGTTGAGTTCGCTCCACTTCTCTACCGGAGGCAGAACACCGAGGTCGATAACCTCCTGACGCATCTCTACAAGGTGGTCGTAGCTCTTCTTCAGAGCAGCCATCTCCTCGTCAGTGCCCAGAGGCTCCTCATAGTAAGCGCCTTCCTCAGTGATACGAGTGTCAAGCGCCATCATGACGTGATCCATGCCCTTGAAGCTGCAATAGCGGCCTGCAGGCCATGTGAATGGCTCGCCGCCCATAGCACCCTCGATCATCTTGACAGCTACGTAAGCCGGGCTCTGGAATGAAGAACGGCCACGGAGCTTGATGATGTGGCTTCCACCCTGTACGGTAGCCTTCTTGATGTCCTCCCAGTGCTCTGTAGAAAGCTTGTCGGTACCGATGAGGTCAGTCAATGGAACGCCCTTGACCTTAGCACCACTTGCGAATACTGCCATAGCCTCGCCGTGGCCACCGTATGTGCGGCAACCGGTAACTTCATCCTGCTTTACGCGGAAGTGCTTGGTCAGCTCGCTCTGCAGACGGATAGAGTCGAGGGCTGCGAGTGTGGTAACCTGTGATGGACGAAGACCAGACCAGATAAGGGTGATAAGTCCGGTAATATCTGCTGGGTTGAAGATGACAACGACGTGCTTAACGTCCGGGCAGTACTGCTTGATGTTCTTACCGAGCTCCTCGGCTACACCAGCGTTGCCCTTCAGAAGATCCTCACGGGTCATGCCTGCCTTACGTGGTGCACCACCTGAAGAAATGATGTACTTAGCGTCCTTGAACGCAACCTTGACGTCGGTAGTATAGGTGAAGTTGATACCTTTGTAACCACTGTGGCGCATCTCCTCTGTTACGCCCTCAAGTCCGGGCTCGTAAACATCATAGAGGCAGATGTTCGGGGTCAGACGCAGGATAGCTGCGGTCTGAGCCATGTTAGAACCAATCATTCCGGCTGCGCCGACAATAGTCAATTTCTCGTTAGTTAAAAATTCCATAACTTCTGATTGTATTTTAATATGTTAGTATTCAATCATTTTTGCACCCGCAAAGGTAAGAAAAAAACGCGTACATTTCACATTAATATCATATTAAATAAGTTATAAAAACTAAAACGCTGAATGATTGCAAAGTGTATGTTACAATTGGATTGGTGACTATATAAATAATGTATATGAATTGTGCTCCGCTCGAACATTATAAGACGAACTGTTTATCATTCAATGATATACAAAAATAACGTCTAAATAAAAAAGTTGGGCTAAAAGTTTGCTCATGTCATAATAATGATGTAATTTTGCACCCGCTTATTGTGGGCAACCCCATGATGAGCAATAGTTTAACTCATTAAATATCAAAAACAAAAAGAATGATTATTGTACCAGTAAAGAACGGTGAGAACATCGAAAGAGCTCTCAAGAAGTTCAAGAGAAAGTTTGAACGCACAGGTGTCGTACGTGAGCTTCGCGCTCGCCAGCAGTATGAGAAGCCTTCTGTGAAGAAGCGTCTCAAGATGGAGCACGCCATCTACGTCCAGAAGCTTCGTGACGCTGAGGAGTAAAAAATCTCCCCAAAAATTTGGTAGTTTGAATTTTATTCCGTAAATTCGCTCTCGAAATACTGATGAGAGGTGTTTGACCGATGATAAAAGAATTTTTGGACTACTTGAAGTTCGAGCGAAACTACTCGCCGCGTACCATTGAAAGCTACGAGGCCGACTTGGTGGAATTCGGACAGTTCTTCGAAAATCTTGAAGGTCATCTCACTTGGCAGACTGTCGATACTGATGTTATCCGCGACTGGATGGAAAGTATGATGGACAGAGGAAACTCTGCAAGGTCGGTCAACCGGAGACTTAGCGCGCTGCGCTCATTGTACCGCTTCGCATTAAGTCACAAGCTCGTTTCACGAGACCCGGCTCATCTGGTAAAAGGACCAAAAGCCGACAAGCCGCTGCCTTACTTCCTTAGGGAGAAGGAAATGGACAGGCTGCTGGATCCTAGAATGTGGAAAGACGACTACAAGGATGTCCTCGCACGTACATTAATAATTACGTTCTACGAAACAGGCATCCGATTGTCGGAACTGACGGGACTCAATGACGGTGATGTGAATTTCATCAATCACGAGCTCAAGGTTACCGGCAAGCGAAATAAGCAACGAATCATCCCCTTCGGCGAGGAACTCGAGAACGCACTGAGAAAATACATGGATGTGCGCGACAAAGAGGTGACAAGGCTAGAAGACGGATTGTTCCTCAATCCAAAGGGACGGCGGATAAGCAACCCGCAGGTGAGGAAAATCGTTGAGGATAAGCTTTCTCTTGTTACGACAATGAAGAAACGCTCGCCGCATGTACTTCGTCACACCTTCGCCACAGCAATGCTGAACAACCGCGCCGGACTGGAAAGCGTAAGCCGACTGCTCGGACACGCCAGCATAGCAACAACGGAGATTTACACCCATACCACATTCGAACAGCTTAAAAAGGAATATCAATCTGCCCACCCAAGGGCATAAACCTTATAAACCTTTAAAAACTGGAGGTAACTATGGAAATTAAAATTCAGTCGATCCACTTCGATGCTACCGAGAAGCTACAAGCGTTTATTAACAAGAAAGTCGCAAAACTTGAAAAGTCCTTCGAGGACATTCAGAAAGTAGAGGTGCAATTAAAGGTAGAGAAACCTGCTACGGCTCTTAATAAGACAACCAGTCTCAACGTCGTCGTTCCCGGCAACACTCTCCACGTGGAGAAAACAGCCGACTCTTTCGAGGAAGGAGTGGACTTGTGTCTGGACGCAATGAAGGTTCAACTCACCAAGTTCAAGGAAAAACTTCGCAAACATTAAAAAAAATGCCCAAAAATTTGGGTGAATCAAAAATAATGTCTATCTTTGCAGCCGCTTACCGCAAACGACGTTCGTTCATCGGGCGCAAGCGGCTGCAAATATCGCCTCTTTAGCTCAGTTGGCCAGAGCACGTGATTTGTAATCTCGGGGTCGTTGGTTCGAATCCGACAAGAGGCTCAAAGATGAATGAAAGATTAAAAATTAAGAATGAGAAATTAATTCTTCACTTTTAATTCATAATTCTAAATTCATTAGGGTGGTTTCCAGAGTGGCCAAATGGGGCAGACTGTAAATCTGCTGCTTCTAGCTTCGGTGGTTCGAATCCATCACCACCCACAAGTATCTTCCCAGGAAGATGCCCGTCATTCTCTTCGGAGAATGCATTTGCGGAAATAGCTCAGTTGATAGAGCACTAGCCTTCCAAGCTGGGGGTCGCGGGTTTGAGCCCCGTTTTCCGCTCTAAAAGTTTTGCTGTAATAGCTCAGTGGTAGAGCACTTCCTTGGTAAGGAAGAGGTCCTGAGTTCAACTCTCAGTTACAGCTCACTTTTTTGTCTTGTGTGAGTGAAGCAGAAACAAAGCACAGATTATTTTTTAAAATTTAAAATAAAAAGAAAGCTATGGCTAAAGAAGAATTCGTGCGCACCAAACCGCACGTAAACATTGGTACTATTGGTCACGTCGACCATGGTAAGACTACCCTGACTGCAGCTATCTCTAAGGTTCTGCATGATGAGCTCGGCACATCTGAGGATGTTAAGTCTTTCGATGAGATCGATAACGCACCTGAGGAGAAGGAGCGTGGTATCACCATCAACACCGCACACATTGAGTATGAGACAAAGAAGCGCCACTACGCTCACGTCGACTGCCCGGGTCACGCTGACTATGTCAAGAACATGGTAACAGGTGCCGCTCAGATGGACGGTGCTATCCTCGTTGTTGCTGCAACTGATGGTCCTATGCCTCAGACACGTGAGCACGTTCTGCTCGCTCGTCAGGTAAATGTACCTCGTATCGTTGTCTTCCTGAACAAGTGCGATATGGTTGACGATGAGGAAATGCTTGAGCTCGTTGAAATGGAAGTCCGTGAGCTTCTCGAGCAGTACGGATATGAGGAGGATACTCCTATCATCCGCGGTTCTGCACTCGGTGCTCTGAACGGCGTTCCAAAGTGGGTTGACTCTGTTAAGAAGCTTATGGACACTGTCGATGAGTGGATTCAGGAGCCAGTTCGTGAGGTTGATAAGCCATTCCTTATGCCAGTTGAGGATGTATTCTCTATCACAGGTCGTGGTACAGTTGCTACAGGTCGTATTGAGACCGGTAAGTGTAAGATCGGTGATGAGGTTCAGCTCCTTGGTCTTGGTGAGAATAAGAAGTCTGTCATCACTGGTGTTGAGATGTTCCGTAAGACTCTCCCCGAGGGTGAGGCAGGTGATAACGTAGGTCTGCTCCTCCGTGGTATCGATAAGGACGAGGTTAAGCGTGGTATGGTTGTCGTACACCCGGGTGCTATCACACCGCATGATCACTTTAAGGCATCTATCTATGTGCTGAAGAAGGAAGAGGGTGGTCGTCACACTCCATTCGGTAACAAGTATCGTCCACAGTTCTACCTCCGTACAATGGACTGCACCGGTGAAATCAAGCTTCCAGAGGGAGTTGAGATGGTAATGCCAGGTGATAACGTTGAGATCGAGGTCAACCTTATCTACAAGGTTGCTCTGAACGAGGGTCTGCGTTTCGCTATCCGTGAGGGTGGTCGTACAGTCGGTTCTGGTCAGATCACAAAGATCCTTGAGGATCTCCCAGAGGGCTGGCAGAACGAGAAGAAGTAATCAGTAAGATTGCAATATAGTATAGTCTCCGCTTCTTGTGGAGCGGAGACTTATCTACGGGTTTAGCTCAGTTGGTAGAGCACTGGTCTCCAAAACCAGGTGTCGAGGGTTCAAGTCCTTCAACCCGTGCTCAACAGAAGTTATTATGTTTAAGAAGTTCGTAAATTATTGCAAGGCTTGCTACGATGAACTAGCCCATAAGACTACTTGGCCTACAGGTGCCGAACTTACCCATAGTGCAATGGTTGTATTATCTGCTTCCCTTATCATTGCGCTCGTTGTTTGGGTAATGGACATCGTGTTCAAGAATATTATGGCATTTGTTTACTCTGTTTAAGCTGTTAGGAAGTTATGGCTGATACTAATATGAAATGGTACGTACTCCGCGCTATTAGTGGCAAAGAGGCTAAGGTGAAAGAATACATCGAGGCTGAAATGGGTCACAATCCAAAACTGAAGGCGCATGTCGCTCAGGTGCTTTTGCCAACTGAGAAAACTGCTTCTGTACGTAATGGAAAGCGTGTTGTAAAGGAGAAATTAAGTCTCCCTGGCTATGTTCTTGTTGAGGCCGACTTGAGTGGCGACATCGCTTCTGTGTTGCGATTCATGCCTAACGTGCTAGGCTTCCTCGGCGGTACTGATCATCCGTCTCCCGTTCGTAATTCTGACATTAATCGTCTTCTCGGCAATGTTGAGGAGTCTGAACTTGAAGAGGTTCAGGAAATACCTTACACAGTCGGTGAGACAGTTAAGGTTAGCGACGGACCTTTCAGTGGTTTTCATGGTGTTATCCAGGAGGTTAATACCGAGAAGCACAAGGTTAAGGTTATGGTGATGATATTCGGTCGTGAGAATCCGCTGGAGTTGAACTTCGGACAAGTCTCTAAGGAGGAGTAACGTATAATGTTACGGATACGTGAGGCTTCCATACTTTTGGCTAAAGAAGTTGCTGGATTAATCAAATTACAGATTAAAGGTGGCGCTGCAAATCCTTCCCCTCCAGTAGGCCCGGCTCTGGGTTCTAAGGGTATTAACATCATGGGATTCTGCAAGGAGTTCAACGCCCGCACCCAGAATAAGGCAGGTAAGATATTACCAGTCGTAATAACTTACTATACCGACAAGTCTTTCAGCTTTGTCGTCAAGACTCCTCCAGCTGCTGTACAGCTCCTTGAGGCTTCTAAGGCGAAGAAGGGCTCTGGTGAGCCTAACCGTAACAAGGTCGCAAGTGTAACTTGGGATCAGGTTAAGGCAATTGCCGAGGACAAGATGGCTGACTTGAACTGCTTTACCGTGGAGTCGGCTATGAAGCTGATTGCTGGTACTGCACGTAGCATGGGTATTACTGTAAAAGGGGACTTCCCTGGTAAATAATTTAAAACTTCAATTTCGAAAATGAGTAAGCTGACAAAAAATCAAAAATCAGTAGCTGATAAGGTTGAAGCAGGGAAGGCATACACTTTGAAAGAGGCTTCGGCTCTGGTAAAGGAAATTACCACTACCAAGTTCGATGCATCTCTCGACATTGATGTACGTCTAGGCGTAGATCCTCGTAAGGCTAACCAGATGGTCCGTGGCGTTGTGTCACTGCCTAATGGTACTGGAAAGGTCACACGCGTACTCTGCCTCTGCACACCTGATCAGGAAGAGGCTGCCAAGGCAGCTGGTGCTGATTATGTTGGTCTCGATGAATATATCGAAAAGATCAAGGGTGGATGGACAGATGTTGATGTCATCATCACCATGCCGTCTTGCATGGGTAAGGTCGGTCCTTTAGGCCGTGTACTCGGTCCTCGTGGATTGATGCCAAACCCAAAGAGCGGTACTGTAACTATGGACGTTGCTAAGGCTGTTAAGGAAGTCAAGCAGGGTAAGATAGATTTCAAGGTCGACAAGGCTGGTATTATTCATACTTCTATCGGTAAGGTTAGCATGACCGCTGATCAGATCTATGGCAACGCTAAGGAGTTCCTTGCTACTATCGTCCGCTTGAAGCCGGCTGCTGCCAAGGGCACATATATTAAGAGTATCTTTATTTCAAGTACAATGAGTAAGGGTATCAAGATCGATCCTAAATCCATTGACGCATAACTCTAAAATTTTTAGTAAAGATGAAGAAAGAAGTAAAAGATACTATTATAGCTGAACTCGGAGAGAAACTCAAGGAGTTTCCGCATTTCTATCTGGTAGACGTTACCGGTCTCGATGCTGCTGCTACTAGTGCTCTTCGTCGTAAGTGCTTTAAGAGCGAAATCAAGATGATCGTTGTGAAGAACAAGCTTCTCCGCAAGGCACTTGATGCAGCTGAGGTTGACTACGAACCATTATACGAGAGCCTCAAGGGCAACACTGCAGTCCTGTTAACTCAGGTTGCAAACAAGCCTGCTAAGCTCCTGAAGGACTATACTAAGCAGGGTATTCCAGCTTTGAAGGCTGCTTACGCTGAGGAGTCTATTTTCATCGGTGCTGATAAGCTCGAGGAACTCGCAGCTCTCAAGAGCAAGAACGAACTTATTGCCGACGTTGTGGCTCTGCTGCAGTCGCCTGCAAAGAACGTTGTTTCTGCTCTGCAGTCTGGCGCAAACACTATTCACGGTGTGCTTAAGACCTTAGGCGAGCGTCCAGAATAATAGGGTATTGATAAAAGATTTAAATTTAGGTTCCTTTTATCTATTATCTATAAGGTTACAGATAATTAACAATAAACGAATAAATAAAATTTAAGAATAAAATGGCAGACGTAAAAGCTATTGCAGAAGAGTTAGTAAATCTTACTGTTAAGGAAGTTAATGAGTTGGCACAGGTCCTGAAGGACGAGTACGGAATTGAGCCGGCTGCTGCAGCTGTTGCTGTTGCAGGTCCTGCTGCTGGTGGCGCAGCTCCAGCAGCTGAGGAGAAGACTGAGTTCGATGTTGAGCTCACTGAGGTTGGTGCAGCTAAGCTGAAGGTTGTTAAGGCTGTCAAGGAAGCTTGCGGTCTCGGCCTGAAGGAAGCTAAGGATCTCGTTGACAAGGCACCTTCTATCATCAAGGAGGGTATGTCTAAGGAAGAGGCTGAGAACCTGAAGAAGGCTATCGAGGCTGAGGGCGCTAAGGTTACCCTTAAGTAATCTGACTCTTTATGACGCTGTTCGGCAGTTTGATATTTGCTGTCGGACTGCTTGAAAACTATAATTCGGTTGGGATTTGCCAAGTAGGTGAGTCCCAGCCTTTTAGTGTCTTTTGACACTATGTTCTTTACAGCCTCTGTGCTGAAAATCCATTCCTATAGAAAATCCAATAGTAAAACTTTATAAATGGCAACAAAGACAAATAACGAACGAATTAACTTCGCAAGCGTGAAGAATCCGTACCCATATCCGGATTTCCTTGACGTGCAGTTGAAGTCTTTCCGCGATTTCCTTCAGTTGGACACTCCTCCTGAGGAACGAAAGAATGATGGTCTGTATAAGGTGTTCTCTGAGAATTTCCCTATTACTGATACACGAAACAATTTCGTTCTCGAGTTCCTTGACTATTATATCGACCCGCCGCGTTACTCCATCGACGAGTGTCTTGAGCGTGGTCTGACCTATAGTGTTCCATTGAAGGCTAAGATGAAGCTCTATTGTACTGACCCGGATCATGAAGATTTTGGTACCTTCATTCAGGATGTTTTCCTCGGTACAATACCGTATATGACCAAGAACGGAACCTTCGTAATCAATGGCGCTGAGCGTGTAGTTGTTTCTCAGTTGCACCGTTCTCCAGGCGTATTCTTCGGTCAGGGAGTTCATGCTAACGGTACTGTTCTTTACAGTGCTCGTATCATTCCGTTCAAAGGTTCATGGATTGAGTTCGCTACCGACATTAACAATGTCATGTACGCTTACATCGACCGTAAGAAGAAGTTGCCTGTAACAACATTGCTCCGTGCCATCGGCTTCGAGAGTGATAAGGATATTCTTCAGATCTTTGACCTTTGTAAGGAGATTAAGGTAAACAAGAAGAACCTTAAGGAAGCTATTGGTAGCAAGCTCGCTGGTAATGTGATGAAGACTTGGAACGAGGACTTCGTTGATGAGGATACCGGTGAGGTTGTTTCAATTGAGCGTAACGAGGTTGTCGTTGAGCGTGAGACAGAAATCACCAAGGACAACATTGATGATATTATCGATAGTGGTGCTACTTCTATTCTTGTACATAAGGATGAAGAGGCTGCTAACAAGTACGCCATTATTTTCAATACTCTTGCCAAGGATCCGAGCCACTCTGAGAAAGAGGCTGTGCTTTACATCTATCGTCAGCTTCGTAATGCTGACCCTGCCGATGATGCAAGTGCTCGTGAGGTATTCCAGAACTTGTTCTTCTCGGACAAGCGTTATGACCTTGGTGAGGTTGGACGTTATCGTATCAACAAGAAGTTAGGTCTCGATATTAGCATGGACACCCGTGTCCTTACTAAGGAAGATATTATCGAGATTATCAAATATTTGATTCAGCTGGTCAACTCCAACGCTACGGTTGATGATATTGACCACCTGTCAAACCGTCGTGTACGTACAGTAGGCGAGCAGTTGAGCAACCAGTTCTCTATTGGTCTTGCCCGTATGGCTCGTACAATTCGTGAGCGTATGAACGTACGCGACAATGAGGTGTTCCAGCCAACTGACCTTATTAACGCTAAGACTATTTCAAGCGTTATTAACAGTTTCTTCGGAACTAACCCTCTGAGTCAGTTCATGGATCAGACCAACCCTCTGGCTGAGGTTACACACAAGCGCCGTTTGTCAGCACTTGGTCCTGGTGGTCTGTCTCGTGAGCGTGCCGGATTCGAAGTTCGTGACGTTCACTATACACACTATGGTCGTCTGTGTCCTATTGAGTCACCTGAGGGTCCTAACATCGGACTTATCTCGTCTCTCTGCTTGTATGCTAAGATCAATGACCTTGGATTCATCGTTACTCCGTACCGTAAGGTTGAGGACGCCAAGGTTGATATGGATAACAAGGATGTTATCTATCTTACAGCTGAGGAAGAGGAAGACAAGATTATCGGTCAGGGTAATGCACCGCTTAACGATGATGGTACCTTCATCCGCAAGACTGTCAAGTGCCGTCAGGATGCCGATTACCCAGTAGTACCGCCAACAAGTGTTGACCTCATGGATGTTTCGCCGCAGCAGATCGCTTCTGTATCGGCAGGACTTATTCCATTCTTGGAGCATGATGATGGTCACCGTGCACTGATGGGATGTAACATGATGCGTCAGGCTGTGCCATTGCTTCATAATGACGCTCCTATCGTCGGTACTGGTCTTGAGAAGCAGGTCTGCGAGGATAGCCGTACTCAGATTACTGCAGAGGGTGATGGTGTAATCGAATATGTTGACGCTACAACAATACGTATCCTTTACGACCGCAGCGAGGAAGATGAGTTCGTAAGCTTCGAGCCAGCAACAAAGGAATATAGAATTCCTAAGTTCCGCCGTACAAACCAGAACATGGTCGTAGACCTTCGTCCTATTTGTAACAAGGGACAGCGCGTAAAGAAGGGCGATATTCTTACTGAGGGTTATGCAACTGAGAATGGTGAGCTTGCCCTGGGACGTAACCTTCTTGTAGCTTACATGCCTTGGAAGGGTTATAACTACGAGGATGCCGTCGTTATTTCTGAGCGTATGGTACGTGAGGATGTCCTGACATCTGTCCACGTTGATGAATATTCTCTTGATGTCCGTGAGACAAAGCGTGGTGTCGAGGAGTTCACATCTGATATTCCAAATGTCAGCGAAGAGGCAACTAAGGACCTCGATGACAATGGTATCATTCGTGTCGGTGCTCGCGTAGAGCCTGGTGATATTCTTATTGGTAAGATTTCACCTAAGGGTGAGAGTGATCCTTCACCTGAGGAGAAACTCCTGCGCGCTATCTTCGGTGACAAGGCTGGTGATGTGAAGGATTCTTCACTGAAGGCAAATCCATCACTGAGTGGTGTGGTTATCGACAAGAAACTCTTCTCTCGTGCTATCAAGACACGTGAGAGCAAGAAACAGGATAAGATTACCCTTGAGAAGATTGACGAAGAGTATGAGGCAAAGGCAAACGACCTTAAGGATATGCTTGTCGATCGTCTGATGACTCTTACAAAGGACAAGACCTCACAGGGTATCAAGGATTATTCTGATGCTGAAATTATCACAAAGGGCTCTAAGTTCACTGTAGCCGCACTGAAGAACCTCGATTACGAAGGTATTCAGAGCAGTGGATGGACTGAGGATGAGCATACCAATAGCCTCATTCAGCGCCTGATAATGAACTATATTCGTAAGTACAAGAAGATGGATGCCGAGCTGAAGCGTCGCAAGTTCGCTATCACTATTGGTGATGAACTTCCTTCAGGTATCCTTCAGATGGCTAAGGTTTACATCGCAAAGAAGCGTAAGATTCAGGTTGGTGATAAACTTGCCGGTCGTCACGGCAATAAGGGTATTGTCTCAAAGATTGTACGTACCGAGGATATGCCGTTCCTTGCTGACGGTCGTCCTGTCGACCTTGTACTTAACCCTATGGGTGTGCCGTCTCGTATGAACCTCGGTCAGATATTCGAGGCTATTCTTGGTGCAGCAGGTAAGCGCCTGGGCGTTAAGTTTGCTACTCCAATCTTCGATGGTGCAAAGCTTGATGACCTTAAGAAGTGGACTGATAAGGCCGGACTGCCAAACCTCTGCTCTACTTATCTTTATGATGGAGAGACTGGTGAGCGCTTCGACCAGCAGGCAACCGTAGGTATCACATACTTCCTGAAACTCGGTCACATGGTTGAAGATAAGATGCACGCACGTTCTATCGGTCCGTACAGTCTAATCACACAGCAGCCACTTGGTGGAAAGGCACAGTTCGGTGGACAGCGTTTCGGAGAAATGGAGGTATGGGCACTCGAAGGTTTCGGTGCCGCTCATGTACTTCAGGAGATGCTTACCATTAAGTCAGATGATGTCAACGGACGTTCCAAGGCTTACGAAGCTATCGTCAAGGGCGAGCCAATGCCAACGCCGGGTATTCCTGAGTCGTTGAACGTATTGCTTCATGAGCTTCGTGGACTCGGACTGAGCATCAAGCTTGAGTAAGTTTTGAGTTTCCCAATGGTCTCTTATGCATATCATGCCTATTAGACCTATAAAGACTCATAAACTAACAAACAAAAAAAGAAAAATATGGCTTTCAAAAGAGATAATAAAGTAAAGAGTAATTTCAGCAAGATTACTATTGGACTGGCATCACCTGAGGAGATTCTTGAGAATTCCTACGGTGAGGTGACCAAGCCAGAGACCATCAACTACCGTACTTACAAGCCGGAGCGCGACGGTCTGTTCTGTGAGCGTATCTTCGGTCCGACAAAGGACTATGAGTGCGCCTGCGGAAAGTACAAGCGCATCCGTTACAAGGGCATTGTCTGCGACCGTTGCGGTGTTGAGGTTACTGAGAAGAAAGTTCGCCGTGAGCGTGCCGGACATATTGAGCTCGTCGTTCCGGTAGCTCATATCTGGTACTTCCGCAGCCTGCCAAACAAGATTGGATACCTGCTCGGTCTTCCTACAAAGAAGCTCGATTCTGTTATTTATTACGAGAAGTACATCGTAATTAATCCGGGTGTTGTAGAAGGCATGAAGGACGAGAATGGCGATGACCTTAACGGCTCACATAAGCTCGACCTTCTTAGCGAGGATGAATATATAGACATTGTCGACAACCGTCTGCCGGAGAGCAATGACAAACTCGACGATAACGACCCGAAGAAGTTCATTGCCAAGATGGGTGCAGAGGCAATTTATGATTTGCTTAAGGACCTTGACCTTGACCGTCTTGCCGGCGAACTACGCGACCGTGCTACCACAGACTCTTCACAGATGCGTAAGACCGAGGCTTTGAAGCGCCTTCAGGTTGTCGAGGCATTCCGTCAGTCTAAGGGTGTGAACCGTCCGGAGTGGATGATTATGAAGATTATCCCTGTCATCCCGCCAGAGCTTCGCCCGTTGGTTCCATTGGATGGTGGTCGTTTTGCCACATCCGACCTTAACGACCTCTATCGTCGTGTCATCATTCGTAACAACCGTCTTAAGAGACTTATTGAGATAAAGGCTCCTGAGGTTATTCTTCGTAATGAGAAACGTATGCTTCAGGAAGCAGTTGACTCACTCTTCGATAATAGCCGTAAGGCAACAGCTGTCAAGAGCGAGAGCAACCGCCCGTTGAAGTCACTGTCAGATTCACTGAAAGGCAAGCAGGGACGTTTCCGTCAGAACCTCCTCGGTAAGCGTGTTGACTATTCAGCACGTTCAGTTATCGTCGTCGGTCCTGAGCTGAATATGGGTGAGTGCGGTCTTCCTAAGTTGATGGCTGCCGAACTTTACAAGCCATTCATCATCCGTAAGCTTATAGAGCGCGGTATCGTGAAGACTGTAAAGAGCGCTAAGAAGATTGTCGATCGCCGCGAGCCAGTTATCTGGGACATCCTTGAGAACGTAATGAAGGGACATCCAGTTCTTCTGAACCGTGCCCCGACGCTTCACCGTCTGTCAGTGATGGCATTCCAGCCAAAGCTTATCGAGGGTAAGGCAATTCAGCTGCACCCACTGGCATGTACCCCGTTCAATGCCGACTTCGATGGTGACCAGATGGCTGTTCACCTTCCACTGAGCAACGAGGCTGTACTCGAGTCACAGATCCTTATGCTTCAGAGCCACAACATCCTTAACCCGGCTAATGGTGCTCCAATCACCGTACCGTCACAGGATATGGTGCTCGGACTTTACTATATAACAAAGCTCCGTCCGGGAGCAAAGGGTGAGGGTCTGACTTTCTACGGACCGGAGGAAGCAATTATCGCTTTCAACGAACGCCGTTGTGACCTGCACGCAGCAGTGAAGGTAATTGTCAAGGACCTTATCGATGGAAAGATCCAGAAGCATCTCGTTGAGACATCTGTAGGACGTGTCATCGTCAACCAGATTATTCCTGACGAGATAGGTTACTTCAACGGTATTATATCAAAGAAGTCACTCCGTGGACTTATTGCCGACGTAATCAAGTCAGTAGGTATGTCACGCGCATGCTCATTCCTTGACGGTATTAAGAACCTCGGTTACCGTATGTCTTACCTCGCAGGTCTGTCATTCAACCTTGACGACATTATCGTTCCGCCAGAGAAGGAAGAGATTGTCAATAAGGGTCAGGCTGAGGTCGATGAGATTACGAACAACTACGATATGGGTTTCATCACCGATAATGAGCGTTACAACCAGGTTATCGATACATGGACTCACGTAAACAATAATCTTAAGGCAGCCGTCATGAAGCACATGACTGAGGCCGACCAGGGATTCAATGCAGTATATATGATGCTTGATTCCGGAGCCCGTGGTTCTGCCGACCAGATTGCTCAGCTTGCAGGTATGCGTGGACTTATGGCAAAGCCTCAGAAGGCAGGTGCCGAAGGCCGTGGTACCATTGAGAACCCTATCCTGTCGAACTTCAAGGAAGGTATGTCAGTGCTGGAGTACTTCATCTCTTCACACGGTGCACGTAAGGGACTTGCCGACACCGCCATGAAGACTGCCGATGCAGGATACCTTACCCGCCGACTCGTCGATGTATCTCACGATGTCATCATTACCGAGGAAGACTGCGGAACACTCCGTGGACTTGAGTGCACAGCACTTAAGAATGGCGATGAGGTTATCTCAACTCTCTATGAGCGTATCCTTGGTCGTGTGTCAGTACACGACGTTGTAAATCCTCATACCGGCGAACTTATCGTTGCAGCCGGTGACGAGATTGTCGAGGACAAGGCTAAGGCTATTGAGGACGCAGGTATCGAGATGGTTGAAATCCGTTCAGTTCTCACCTGTGAGAGCAAGAAGGGAGTCTGCCGCAAGTGCTATGGTCGTAACCTCGCTACAGCCCGCATGGTACAGATTGGTGAGGCTGTCGGTGTCATAGCCGCACAGGCTATTGGTGAGCCGGGTACACAGCTTACCCTCCGTACGTTCCACGCCGGTGGTATCGCCGGCGGTGCCGGAGCCAACTCTTCAATCGTTTCTAAGTACGACGCAAAACTGGAGTTCGATGAGCTCCGTGCCGTACCGTTCACCGATGATGACGACAAGAAGTGCCAGATGGTTGTCAGCCACTTGACCGAGGTCCGTTTCCGCGATCCAAAGACCGACATTGTCCTGTCTACTCTTAACGTTCCTTATGGTAGTATACTGTACTTCGGTGATGGCGACCTCGTCAAGAAGAACGACACAATCGCTAAGTGGGACCCATTCAATGGTGTCATCGTCAGCGAATATGCCGGTACACTTAAATTTAAGAACGTTGTCGAGGGTGTTACCTTCCACAGTGAAACCGATGAAACAACCGGTATGACCGAGCGCATCATCATCGAGCCTAAGGACCGTACAATGGTTCCTCAGGTTGAGATTCATGACAAGAACGGTCAGGTACTCGGAACATATAACTTCCCGGTAAAGGGACACATCGCAGTCGAGGATGGTCAGACCATCTCTACCGGTGCAATCCTCGTCCGCATACCGCGTAACATGTCGAGCGGCGCTGGTGACATCACCGGTGGTCTGCCACGTGTCACCGAGCTCTTCGAGGCTCGTAACCCGTCGAACCCAGCCGTTGTATCAGAAATTGACGGTGAGATCTCAATGGGTAAGGTAAAGCGTGGTAATCAGGAGATTATCGTTACCTCTAAGACAGGCGACCAGCGTAAGTACCTCGTTCCACTGTCACGACAGATCCTTGTCCAGGAGCGTGATGCTGTTCGTGCCGGAACGCCACTTTGTGACGGTGAGATTACACCTTCCGACATTCTTGCCATCAAGGGTCCTACCGCTGTTCAGGAGTACATCGTCAACGAGGTTCAAGATGTCTATCGTCTGCAGGGTGTAGCCATCAACGATAAGCACTTCGAGATTATCGTACGCCAGATGATGCGTAAGGTTCAGATAAACGATCCGGGCGACACTACATTCCTTGAGCAGGAACTTGTTGACAAGCTCGACTTCGCAGCAGAGAACGACCGTATCTGGGGTAAGAAGGTTGTTACCGATCCGGGCGACAGCGATAACTGCTACAAGGGCCAGATTCTCTCAGTCCGCAAGCTTCGTGAGGAGAACTCAGCCCTCAAGCGCCGTGATCAGAAGACCGTTCAGGTTCGCGATGCACGTACAGCAACCGCTACTCAGATTCTGCAGGGTATCACCCGTGCCGCTCTTGGTACTAAGAGCTTCATGAGTGCCGCATCATTCCAGGAGACAACCAAGGTACTTAACGAGGCTGCTATCCGTGGAAAGACGGATTACCTCGAGGGCATGAAGGAGAACGTTATCTGCGGTCACCTCATCCCTGCAGGTACAGGTCTGAAGAAGTGGCAGAAGCTTATCGTAGGTTCTAAGGAAGACTACGAGCGCATGGAAGCCAACAAGAAGAACGTCCTCGACTTCGCTAGTCAGGAGGTTACAGACGTTCCGCGGGAGCAGAAGTAACATTTCACATCTGAAAGGGAACTTAATTTAAATCACATAAAAAAGCCGTGAGCCAGCATTTGGTTCACGGCTTTTTTCGTGTGCTTTCCATTTCCTCACTTTGTTTGCCGGAAGTATCGGACAATATATTTGAATTATTGTCTTTGTAATAATAATATTACTCGTTTTTTGTTTGAAGAATACAAAAATTTATTGTATTTTTGTCCACGAAACATAAATGACAAAGGAGGAACAGAAGATGATAGTTCATATTGCCAACCCGATTTACGACTCCGTATTCAAGTATCTCATGGAGGATGAACGTATAGCCAAGACTATCCTTTCAGCATTGCTGAAGAAAGAAGTAGTGAGCATTGCGGCACGTCCTCATGAATATGCAAATGAGACTAGGGACAAGATTTCCATGTTCCGTATAGACTTTGCTGCCAATGTTCGTGAAGACGACGGCAAGGAGCATCTTATTCTCGTAGAACTGCAGAAAACATGGCTCGAAACGGAGACTCTTCGTTTCCGCCAGTATCTCGGTGCGCAATACAGCAACAAACGCAATATCAACAAGAACAGCCATGAGGGATACGCTATCCCTATGGTGACTATCTATCTGCTTGGGCATCGTGTTGGCGATATAGATGTACCGGTTGTCTATGTGAACCACAAATCGTACGACTATGACGGTAATGTGGTTACGAAGGGTATGCCTGACCCGTTCATTGAAAGCCTTGTCCATAACAGTATTATTGTCCAAATACCGCTACTTCATGGTCAGATTAATAATAGACTGGATAAGGTCCTGAGTGTCTTCGACCAGACCAAAGCCGACAGCAACGACCCGCACGTTCTCAGTCTTGACGAAAAGAACTACGAGGGCGACGACAGTATGGAATACATTGTCCATAGATTGACGCAGGCTGCCGCTGATGCTGACATGCGGCAGAATATGAATGTCGAGGACGAATACTATTCGGCAATAGAGAACCGCGACACCGCAATCATGAACCGTGACAAGAAGATCAAAGAACAGGATAAGTTGTTGGCGGAGAATGCAAAATTATTGGCGGAGAATGCAAAATTATTGTCGGAGAATGAGAAGTCTTTGGCGGAGCAAGATAAGTTGTTGGCGGAGCAAGAGAAGTCTTTGGCGGAGCATAAGAAGTCTTTGGCGGAGCAAAATAAGATGTTAGTGGAGAAAGAAAAGTCACTTGCGGAGAAGAACAATAAAATCATATCTATGGCAAAAGCTTTGCTGGACAAAGGAATGTCACCGGCGCAGGTGGCTGGTCTCGTTGGCATTAGTGAGGATGAACTTCGTCAATCACTTCACATATAGTCAAAGCAGAAGTAATAAAATTTTGCGTGTTTTTCTGTTCAGTTTTCTAGGTGTTCTAGGAGAAAAAAGAAGACTATGTAGTCTCAAGAACATGATTTACACTAGGACAAAACGTAAACGGGTATCTGTTGCATCGTAAAAGATACCCGTTTGCATTGTAAGAGATACCCGTTTAGAATGCGATTGAGTCCTTATTACAAACAGAAAAAGTGAAGTTTTTGGTTTAAAACGGTCTAAAATTGTTTGTTAAGAAAATACAAGTGATTGATTAACAGATAATAGCCGAAAGTTTAAAAATCCCGTATTTCACACTAAAATACTGCTTGGAGGATTCTATTCGATTCTCAGACGATGTTTTGTAAATAATTATAATTATCAGTGGATTTTCGACGATAAATCGAGACGACAATAAAATGAAAAACGGGAATAACGTTTTTGATAAGCGTTATTCCCGTTTTTTCTATAGATAAGAGTATTGGACTATGCCAGTATAGAGCGTACAATCTTTGAGATTGCGCCACCGTCAGCCTGACCGGTCATCTGCTTTGAGGCGATGCCCATTACCTTGCCCATGTCCTTCATAGATGTGGCACCGGTCTGTGCGATGATCTCCTTTACCTTTGCGGTAATTTCTTCCTCGGTGAGAGGCTTCGGGAGATACTCCTCTATGACCTTTACCTGAGCAAGCTCGGCGTCGGCGAGGTCTTGGCGGTTAGCCTTTGTATAGGTGTCGGCACTCTCCTTGCCCTGCTTTGCAAGCTTCTGTAAAATCTTCAATGCTGCGGCATCGCTGAGTTCACCATCCGAACCCGGTGCCGTCTTTGCCTCAAGGAAAACCTTCTTGATGTTGCGGAGGGTCTCCAAGCGGACTTTGTCGCGAGCCTTCATGGCTGCGGGTATGTCCTTATTAATTGTATCGTATAATGCCATAATTCTATTAGTCTTCGCTAAAGTCTATTACACTCTTTACCGGTTCGTCGTTCTTAGGTTTCTCATCGACCTGAGCCATGTTTGAACCGGTGTTCTTTATCTCGGCAAGCATCTGCTTTGTGCGCTTGTAGGTAGGCGTGTTCTCGACGGCGAGGATTACATCGTCGTTGTCGAGATCGTCGCTGGAGAAGATGTAAGTGTGCGGACGGCGCTTGTACTGAGTGTTGTTGCTGTCCTTGTAGTAACGATCGCGGCGGTCGCGCTTGTCGGCTGCCTCTTCCTCTTCCTTGCGTATGCGCTCGATGTCTTCCTGCTTCTGGTGCTTGATGTGCTGTCCCATTCCGTCGACATTCTCGATACCGAAACCGGTAGCAAGGATGGTGACTTTGACTTTCTTGCCGAGGTCCGGGTCGAGGGCAACACCCCATTTCAACTCGAATCCGTCGCCGAACCGGCTCATGAAGTCGTTGACATCGTTCATCTCGTCCATTGTCAGTGATGAGCTGTCGGCATTCTTCTCGTTGCAGAAGTTTATTGAGAGCAGAATCTTCTTGGCGTTGTATATGTCGTTGTCGTTGAGCAACGGCGAGTTTAGTGCGTTGTCGATAGCCTGCTTTACACGGCCTTCGCCTTCGCCATAGCCAGTAGACATGATAGCTACTCCACCGTCCTTCAGAACGGTCTTAACGTCGTTGAAGTCGAGGTTTATCAGTCCGTGGACGGTAATAATCTCGGCAATGCTCTTTGCGGCTACACTCAAGGTGTCATCCGCCTTACCGAAAGCGTCGACGAGAGTCAGCTCCGGATAGATCTCACGAAGGCGCTCGTTGTTGATAACGAGCAGGGCGTCGACATGCTTTGCCATTTCCTCGACACCATCGAGAGCCTGGTCAATCTTCTTATTGCCCTCGAACTTGAACGGGATTGTAACGATACCTACAGTCAGGATGCCCATATCCTTGCTCACACGGGCAATGACAGGAGCTGCACCGGTACCGGTACCACCACCCATTCCGGCTGTTATGAATGCCATCTTTGTGCCGTCGGAGAGCATGTGCTTTATCTCGTCGAGAGTCTCCTCGGCAGCCTGACGGGCACGCTCCGGCTTATTGCCGGCTCCGAGTCCTTCTTTACCTAACTGCAAGTGAACAGGAACAGGACTGTCGTTGAGTGCCTGAGCGTCGGTATTGCAGAGTACGAAGCTAACGTCGTGGATACCCTCCTTGTACATGTGGTTGACGGCATTGCCACCGCCGCCACCGACTCCTATGACCTTGATGATGCTGTTGGCTTTCTCGTCGTCGCCACCGAAGTCAAGGACGTCGTTGTTGCTCTCGAAGTCAAGTGCATCTATATTATTTTTATTATTGTCTGCCATAATATTCAAATTTCAGAGTTTTGTCATTGTCTATTACTCGTCCTCCGGCTCCATCATTGTACCGAAGAAGTTTTTGAGCTTACGTCCGAACTTGTGGAGAGGGCTATTACGCTTGCGCTCTTCCTCTTCCTCACGCTTGCGGCGCTCCTCTTCCTCACGTTTGCGGCGCTCCTCTTCCTCACGCTTGCGACGGGCTTCCTCCTCTTTCTTAGCCTTCTCTGCAGCGGTGAGGACTACGCCCTGACCGATCTCGTCGGGGTTGCGTGGCGTGCGATGGACATCGGCTGTGGTTACGCCCGGCTTCTTTCCGGCTCCGAAGAGGTCACCGTTGGAGTTGAGCTCACCGCCTGCACAGTTCATGTCGCCCTTGACAAGCAGTCCAAGAACAGTGTTCATACGTCCGTCGTGGGCGTTGACGAGCTTGTTGCTCGACGTGATAGTCGGAGTTACAAACTTGGCAATGCGTATCTTGTCGATATGAGTGTGGGTCTGGAATGCTTTCTTGATATTCTTCATGTTCGACCCGCCACCGGTAAGGATGATACCGCCAAGGAGTTTGTCGGCATATTCAGACGGAACCTGATACCAGACGTTCTCTATTATCTCGTTGAGGCGTGCCTCGACAATATCTACAAACTTGCGGCTCTCGACGTGGCGTTCCTCGTCGATAGGGTAGTTGAGCGAGTTGTCGATGTCGGAGTTGTCGGTGTAGGCACTGCCATACTGCAGTTTCATCTTCTCGGCATCAGCCTCTTCGATTTGCAGAGAGGCGATGTCCTTTGTTATATTGCTGCCGCCGAGTGGTATAACAGCCAGATGGCGGAGAATGTTCTTGTGGTAGACGGAAACCGTTGTCGTGTCGGCTCCGAGGTCGACGAGTACGCATCCGCCACGCTTCTCGGCTTCGCTGAGCACGCTGTCGGCAAGTGCCAGTGGGGCGAGATACAACTCAGCAATGGCAATGCCTGCCTTGTCGAAGCAGGTGTTGAGGTCGTCGTAGAATTGCTTGCGCCACAGAATGTTCAGGAAGTTGCCCTCAAGACGGGTAGCCTTTATGCCTACAGGGTCGATCTGGAACTGCTTGTCGACCTTGTATTCCTGTGTGGCTGCGTCGAGGATCTCCTGGTCAGGGTAGCTCATGCTGCGGTTGGCGTCCATCAGTTCGTTGATCATCTCGCTGGTAATCATCGTCTCCTCAGGGAATTCCTTTACGATGACGTTGCGGACGCTGCGGATGGACTGTCCGCCTACTCCGACATAAACCTGTGTTATCTCACGCTTAAGCTGTGCCTTAAGCTTGTTTATGATGTTGGTTATGCACTGTCCTGTCTTGGCAATGTTGTAGACGACTCCCTTGCGGATGCACTGTGAGGAGTCTTCGGTGACCACGGCAAGGACATTGATACTGCCGTCGGGGTTCTTCCTCCCGGCAATACCACGGATATTGGATGAGCCTAATTCGATGGCTACAATGAATTCGTTTGCCATATATGTTGATGAGTTTTTTTATTATATATCGTGATGTGAGAGCGTGTCTTTGCTACGCTTTTCGTTCTTCTCAGTATCGGGCTTAGCTTCTGTCTTGGGCTGTTCCGGTTGTGTCTGTTCTGTCTGTTGAGTTGTCTCGTGACTGTTCTTGCGGCAGACTATCTGGTTGTCGAGCTCGACATCGATGTAGTCGTATTTGTTCCAACCGACTTTGTTGAGACCGTATTTGTAGAAGTTCAACGTGCGGTCGAGTTTGCTGTTGACGTAGGCTGTGACGCTGTTGTCTATCTGTCCCTTGTACTTTCCCCACGGCAATTGCCCTATATAGATAATGTGGTTGCCGACGCGGGGAACGAGTTCGACGCCCAAATCCTTTGTGATGTTTATCTGCTCTATCTGGTTCTTCCAGAATTCGCTTGCCATTATAGCCTGTGCCAGAGGCGTGATGTAGTAGCGGGCGTATGACTTTGTTACGGCTCCGGTGACGACTATTAGGTCGCTTGTGTACTTTGAGTTTGGCATTGTGCCGCCCTGGTCGTCGAGATAGTAGTCATCGCCATTTAGACTCTTGACCCTGATGAGCGGTGTCCGTTGTGTGATGAGTATGCAAACATGACCGTCTTCGGTCTTGTAGCATTCTGCCGTCTTGACGAATGGTATGCCGCCTCCGCCTCCACGTGGTGCCATTGCCTCTTCGAGGCTGCGCGGGTTGATGGTGCTCATCTTCTTGCCGAGGGGGTAGAGGTTCTTGTTTTGCAGGAGCTGCTTTATCTCGGCGGCGCTGAGGAATCCGGCATCTGACGAGTCGGCGACGGTGATCTCGACTTTAGAGCATACACGGTCAACCGTCTTCGGCTTGTTGAACGATGTCACTGCAAGCAGAAGATAGACGCCAAGCAGGACGTCGAGTGTGCCGATTATTATTTTCTTTGCGCGTGGATGCATTATTTGTTGTTAATCCCCACCAAGCCTCCCTCAAGGGGAGGATGTTTAATCACATTGGTGTTTCAGTGTGGTTATTTCTTGTGGAGTAGGTCCGTTCCTTTTATATTACTTATCCCTTATCCTTTATCAGGTAACCAGACACCTCCCTTTGGGGGAGGCTTGGTGGAAATATATTATGCCTATTCTTTACCCTTAATTATCTCAGCAATCTGCGGCACGAGGTCGTCGAGGTTGCCGGCACCAAGGATTTCGAGAACATCGAAGTCACGGCTCTTAACATAGTCGAGGACATCGTCCTTCTTGATAAGGGTCTTCTCGACGCCCGGCTTGATGTTGTCGTAGATGAGCTTGCTCGTTACTCCTGGTATCGGCTGCTCACGGGCTGGGTAAATATCGGTGAGGATAACCTCGTCGAAGTTGCTCAACGATGCTGCGAAGTCCTTGTAGAAGTCGCGGGTGCGGGTGTAGAGGTGCGGCTGGAACATAACCGTAATCTTGCGGTTAGGGTAGATCTCACGCAGACTCTTCGCACTCATGAGTATCTCCTTCGGGTGATGGCCATAGTCGGAGAGAAGCACGTGACGGCCGTTGCGAATCTTGAAGTCGAAGCGGCGGTCAACGCCTTCGTATGTCTTCATTCCGTTGCGAATCTCATCTGCAGTGCAACCATTGAGCTGGGCAAGTGCCATAGCGGCTACACCGTTCTCTATATTGATTGGAATAGGCTGTCCGAGCTGAATGTCCTTGATGTTCTCCACTGGTGAAACGAAGTCGAAGATAATCTCACCGTTGGCAATGCGGATATTCTCGGCATGGAAGTCGCCCTCGTCACGGCTGTAGGTGTATGTCCTGACGCCCGGCTGAACGTTTGGCTTCATCTCCAGATTAGTGTGGATGATGAGTGCGCCACCCGGCTGAATAAGCTCTGAGTAATGGCGGAAACTTTCAAGATAAGCCTCTTTCGTACCGTAAATATCGAGGTGGTCAGGGTCGGTAGCTGTGATAACGCTCATCCACGGACGGAGCCAATGGAACGAACGGTCGAACTCATCTGCCTCGATAACAACGTAGTCGCTCTTGTCGGAGAGGATATAGTTGGTTCCGTAGTTCTTTGAGATACCGCCGAGGAATGCGTTACAGTCGACGTGGCTTTGATGCATGATATGTGCGCACATGGTAGACGTGGTGGTCTTACCGTGAGTTCCGGCAACACACAAGCCTTTGTGAGCACGTGTGAGAATGCCGAGAACCTGTGCACGCTTCTGTACTTCGAATCCGTTGTTGCGGAAGTAGTTCAGCTCCTTGTGGTCCTTTGGAATGGCAGGAGTGAACACAACGAGTGTTGACTTCGGGTCGCGGCAGGCGTTAGGAATCTGCTCAACGTCGTCCTTGTAGTGGAGAATCATGCCTTCTTCCTCCAGCTTGCGTGTCAGCACTGTTGTTGTCTTGTCGTATCCGGCAACTATCAATCCACGATGATTGAAGTAACGGGCGATAGCGCTCATGCCGATACCGCCGATTCCAATGAAATATACTGATTTAATATCTTGAAGTTCCATTTTTGTTATTTATTTCTTAATCAACTTTAATACCTCGTCGGCAATGACGTCGGCAGAATTCTTAAGTCCCATCTTCTTGACGTTCTCGCTGAGAGCCTTGAGCTCATCGTCGTTGTTAACTGTTTCGATAGCGAGCTTCAAAAGCTTGTCCGGAGCCTCGGCATCTTCCACATAGAGGGCAGCATGACGGTTGACGAGAGCCATAGCGTTCTTGCGCTGGTGGTCCTCGGCAACGTTTGGACTCGGAACAAGGATGACCGGCTTGCCGATAAGCTGGAACTCACTGATGGAGCTTGCTCCGGCACGGCTGATAACCAAATCGGCGGCTTTATAGGCTGCACCCATATCGCTGACGAAGTCGAGAATCTTCAAGTTAGGAAGTTCCTTGCCCTTCATGAAATCCATTATTTTGGCGTTATAATACTTGCCTGTTTGCCAAATGAACTGGATTCCGCTTTCCTTCACGAGGTCGAGATGCTGTTGAACACTCTCGTTCATTGTGCGGGCACCAAGGCTTCCGCCAACGATGAGGATTGTCTTCTTGTCAGGCTCCAGTCCGAACTGCTTGCGAGCCTCTTCCTTTGACAGCGGAGAGTTGAGCACGTTCTGGCGAACCGGGTTGCCTGTCTTGATTATTTTGTCGGCAGGGAAGAACCTATCCATGCCATCGTAGGCAACGCAAATCTTCTGAACACGATTCCTGAGAATCTTATTGGTGACTCCGGCGTAGGAGTTCTGCTCCTGAATAAGGCACGGAATGCCCATCTTCGAGCACTCGTAAAGGGTTGCGCCACTGGCATAGCCGCCAACTCCGACAGCCACTTGTGGCTTGAACTCCTTGATAATCTTGCGTGCAAGGCGAAGGCTCTTCACCAAATCCAACAGTACGCTGATGTTCTTCAGCAAGTGAGCACGGTTGAAGCCCTTGATCGGGAGACCTTTGATCTCGTAGCCTGCGGCAGGCACGCGCTGCATCTCCATTCGCCCTTCGGCACCTACAAAAAGAATCTTTGCCTCAGGGTGCTTAGCCTTGATGGCATTGGCTATTGATACGGCGGGGAAAATGTGTCCTCCCGTACCTCCGCCACTTACTATGATTCTCAGTTCCTTGTCCATTTCTTTGTTGTTTTCTTATTTAACGGCAAAGATAATAATATTTTCTGTCTTGTGATAATTTTACAGACAATTTATTTATAATCAATGCTTCAGGCTACTTGTGGCTGTGGCTCGGCAACGACTTTCTGACTGTTTGTCTTTTTCTTTGCCGACCGGCTCACGCTAAGCATGGCACCGATGTAAATACAGTTGATAATACTCGATGTTCCTCCCTTACTGATGAGAGGCAGCGGTTGTCCGG
Organism: uncultured Prevotella sp.; assembly: GCA_900315635.1. Classification (GTDB taxonomy): domain Bacteria; phylum Bacteroidota; class Bacteroidia; order Bacteroidales; family Bacteroidaceae; genus Prevotella. Next base: position 166,211 of record OMZV01000008.1, on the reverse strand, counting down.
TGACAGGAGCCAGACCTACGGCTACTGCCATGTTGAACAATGCCTGAGTAACAAGCAGCAATCCCAGTCCCATTATCAGGAATGCGGGGAAAGCGTTCTCACATCGCCGTGCTATTCGTCCGGCTCGGAAGAGAAGTACGATGTAGAGGAATGCCACTACTGCAGCGCCTTCAATGCCCATCTCCTCTATGATGATGGCATAGATGAAGTCGGAGAAAGCCTGCGACAGGAAGTCGCGCTCTTCAGAGTTGCCCGGTCCCTTGCCGATGATGTTCGACGAGGCTATGGCAATGTTGGCATGAGCTACCTGGGCGTCCTTATCGAGGTCGTACTGCTCAGGCGGAATCTTCTCTGTCGAGACGAATTTCTCGATTCGGGCCTTCCATGTGTCGGCACGGTGGAATACCTTTTCAATGACTCCCGGTTCTTCCTTCTTCTCCTGAGCGGTCTGTTCCGTGAGGTTGGTCTTGCTGTTGGCAGTGTTAGCTTTGTCGGCATCTCCGAACAAAAGAATCATTGCCAGACCAAGGACGGCTATTGCTCCGATGATTCCTAACAGTCGGAGAAGTTGCCGTTTAGGCACAAGTCCGATGAACATCATCATTATAACCACGGCAAATATCAGTACAGCCGTCGACAAGTTCTCGACAGCTATCGGTCCGACGAGTGCCAGACTGATAAGCATTATGTACTGAAAGGCTTTCTTGTCGGCTCCGTTCGGTGTCTGCATGGCACTAAGAATCTGCGCCACAGACAGTATAACCGTGCCTTTGGCTATCTCCGAAGGCTGAAACTGTATGCCCAGGAACGACAACCACCGGCTGGCTCCGTTGGTCGATTGTCCCGCAAAGAGTACGAGTATCAGCGTCAGGAATGATATGAATATCAGTATTGGCGTTGCCAGTTTGAAATACTTGCACTGAATATTCAGGACACAAAGCATTGCCAGTGTACCGACGAGAAGTATGGAAACGTGGTATATGATAGGACTCCAGAAGTTTCCTCCTTTGTACGACAGCGAACTGGAAGCCGAATAAACCTCCACGATGCTTATCATGCAAAGGAAGAAGAAGACCATCCAAATGACCTTGTCTCCCTTGAATAGGTTTGCAAGTTTCTTGTTGTTCATTTTCTATTTTATGCCTGTTTGCGCTCCATCTGACGGCTGGATGCATTCCGTTTGACGTCAAATTACGTCGTAATTAACGACAAAATGCATTCCGTTTGACGGCAAAATGCATTCCGTTTGACGGCAAAATGCATTCCGTTTGACGGCTGTTTACAAGCTGTTTGACGATAGATTACAAAGCACGAACGCACTCCTTGAACTGAGTTCCACGATCCTCCATATTCTTGAAGAGGTCGAAACTAGCGCAGCACGGACTCAAGAGAACGGTGTCGCCTGGCTCAGCAAGTTCGTAGCAAGCTTTCACGCAGTCCTTCATATTGTGTGTATCGCGAACCGGCAGACCGAACTGGTCGAAGTTGTCGTGCAGCTTCTTGTTATCAGCACCAAGGTAAACGATAGCCTTACACTTCTGCTTTACGAGGTCGAAGATGTGGTGATAGTCGTTGCCTTTGTCCTTTCCGCCGAGGATAAGGATAGTAGGAGTCTTCATGCTCTCGAGTGCATACCAGCAAGCATCGACGTTGGTAGCCTTTGAGTCGTTGATATATTGTACGCCACGAACCTTGCAAACCTTCTCAAGACGGTGCTCAACGCCGGGGAAGTCGCTGAGGCTCTTGCGGATACTTTCCTTCTTTATGCCTGCGATATTCGATGCGATACCGGCTGCGAGACTGTTGTAGAGGTTGTGTTTACCGGTCAGGCTGAGCTCTTCCTGCTCCATGTTGAACGGTGTTGGCTTCTCAATCTTGTACTGTCCTTCCTCGATGTAGGCAATGCTTCCAGCCTCCTTGAGTTCAGAGAACGGATAAATTGTGGCATGAATGTCGAACTTCTCAAGTTCCTTCTTTATCACAGGATCGTCGTTCCAGTAGATGAAAGCATCGTCAGGAGTCTGATTCTGAGTGATGCGCATCTTCGCGTCGGCATAGTTCTCGAACTTGAAGTCGTAACGGTCGAGGTGGTCCGGCGTGATGTTCAGCAGGATGGCGATGTTAGCACGGAAGTCATACATGTTGTCAAGTTGGAACGAGCTCAACTCAATGATGTAATATTCGTGCGGATCCTCAGCCACCTGAAGGGCGAGACTGCGACCGATATTACCAGCCAGTCCGGCATCATAGCCTGCACTCTTGAAGATGTGATAGATGAGGCTGGTGGTAGTTGTCTTACCGTTAGAGCCTGTGATGCAAATCATCTTCGAGTTGGTGTAGCGACCGGCAAACTCAATCTCACTGATGATATGGGTGCCTTGCTTCATCAGCTTCTGAATCATCGGAGCTTCCTTTGGTATGCCCGGGCTCTTGATAACCTCATCGGCATTGAGGATTTTCTCCTCTGTGTGATGACCTTCCTCCCACTCAATGTGGTGGCTGTCGAGCAGTTTCTTATATTTGTCCTTTATCTTTGATGTATCAGAAACGAATACGTCGAATCCTTCTTTCTTTGCCAGTACAGCAGCTCCTGCGCCGCTTTCACCAGCTCCTAAAACTACTATTCTTTTCATAAGACGTTAATTCAAAATTCAAAATGCTAAATTCAAAATTATGATTACCGCATCTTCAATGTTATAATCGTCAGTGCCGCGAGGATGATTGTTATAATCCAGAATCGGACAGTGATCTTACTCTCATGGATTGCAGAGTGCGGAACTTTGATAAGATACTTGCAGTCAGTGTCGAGCTGGCTGTCAAGAACCCGGAAGTTGTCGTGGATTGGAGTGCGCTTGAAGATACGCTGCTTTACTCCGTGACGCTTTCCCAGCTTATAGTACCACACTTGGAAGATTACACTCAGACTCTCGACGAAGAATATTCCGCAGAGAATCGGGAGCAGAAGTTCCTTATGGATGATGATTGCACCTACTGCTATGATACCTCCGATGGTAAGACTACCGGTGTCGCCCATGAAGACTTGTGCCGGATAAGCGTTGTACCAGAGGAATCCGATGAGTGCTCCGACGAAAGCGCAGAAGAACACCACCAGTTCCTCGGAGCCCGGAATATACATTATATTAAGGTAAGCGGCAAACTGGATATGACTGCTCACATAAGCCAGAATGCCCAACGCCACACCTATTATAGCCGAGTTGCCAGCGCACATACCGTCCATTCCATCGTTAAGATTGGCTCCATTGGATACTGCCGTAACGACAAATATAGTCATGATGACAAACAGAATCCATCCGGCTGCAACCTTATACTTGCCGCAGAAGCCCATGATCTTGGAGTAATCGAGGTTATGGTTCTTCACAAACGGAATGGTTGTCTTCAGAGTTTTCTCAGCCTTCTTCTCGTGCTTAATGACTACTTCCTGACCGTTCTGCTGCTGAACTTCAAGGTTCAGATTAGCCTTCACATCAGGCGAAGCCCAAAGGACAAGGCCAACGATGAATCCTATCGTGACCTGCCCGACAATTTTGTACTTTCCTTTCAGTCCTTCCTTGTTGTGGCGGAAGTCCTTGATATAGTCGTCGAGTCCACCGAGGAAACCAAGCCAGACGGTGGTGATAATCATCAGGATAAGATAGATATTGCGCAGTCGGCCAAGAAGAATGACCGGAATGAGCAATGCCGTGATGATGATGATTCCTCCCATCGACGGAACTCCAACTTTGTTTACTCCGAACGGGTCAATCTTTGCGTCGCGCTGAGTCTCTGTAATCTGCTTGCGTTTGAGGAGTTTGATGAAGTATTCGCCAAACCAAGCCGAGATAATCAGGGCCAGCACCATGGCGAGGATGGCACGGAAAGATATGTAGCTCCACATGTGCGAGCCACTGATACCAAACTGGTCGAGCCATCGGAAGATATAGTATAGCATTTTTATTTTTATTTTTGGTCAAAGATTTCGTGCAGCACCTCGTGGTCATCGAAGTGGTGTTTCACGCCATTAATCTCCTGATAAGTCTCGTGACCCTTACCGGCGACGAGGACTACATCGCCCTTCTGGGCCATCATGCAGGCTGTGCGGATAGCCTCCTTGCGGTCGACGATAGTGAGAACTTTCTTCTTTTGAGTGGCGTTGAGGCCAGCCATCATGTCGTCAATGATGGCCTGAGGCTCCTCATCACGAGGGTTATCGCTGGTGAGGATAACCTTATCACTCTGCTTTACAGCCTCCTGAGCCATCAGCGGGCGCTTACCCTTGTCACGATGACCACCGGCTCCGCAGACAGTGATGACGTGTCCGCCCTTAGAGTCGAGCACATCGTGGATTGCTTTCAGTACATTCTCCAGAGCATCAGGAGTGTGGGCATAGTCGACAATGGCTGTATATCCGTCAGGCGACTGGATAGGCTCAAGTCTTCCATTGACACTCTTCAGTGTGCTCATAACGACGAGAATATCCTCTGGCTTCTTGCCAAGCATTACTGCAGCACCATAGACGGCAAGCAGGTTACTGACATTGAAGCGACCAATGAACTGCACGAATACCTCACGACCGTCAATCTGAAGCAGCATTCCGTCGAAGTGCTCCTCAAGAATCTTCGCCGTGAAGTCGGCAGCACGCTGTGTACTGTATGTCTTGATGTTAGCCTTGGTGTTCTGAACCATAATCATTCCGTTCTTATCGTCGGCATTGGTGATGGCGAAAGCATCCTTAGGCAGGTCGTCGAAGAACATTTTCTTGGCGTTGCGGTAGTTCTCGAAAGTCTTGTGATAGTCGAGATGGTCGCGTGTAAGGTTGGTGAAGATACCGCCGACATAGCGCAGTCCGCCTATGCGGTGCTGATGGATAGCGTGGCTTGAGCACTCCATGAAGGCATACTCGCAACCTGCGTCAACCATCTTTGACAGCAGCTCGTTCAACTCGATTGGGTCTGGAGTTGTATGATCGGCAGGTATAGGCTGTCCATCGATATAGTTGCAGACAGTAGACATCAGTCCAACCTTATAGCCGAACTTGCGGAACATATTATATAATAATGTGGCGATAGTTGTCTTTCCGTTAGTTCCTGTCACGCCAACGAGCTTAAGCTTGCGTGACGGATCGCCATAGAACAGTGTAGCCACCGGTCCTACAGCCTTCTCCGTTGATTCCACCTGTACGTAGGTGACTCCTTCTTTCCTATCCTCGGGAACATCCTCACAGAGTATGGATGTTGCGCCCTGTTCCAGAGCCTTAGGTATGAACTTGTGTCCATCGACCTGTGTGCCCTTCATTGCTACGAACAAGTTGCCTGGAGCAACCTTTCGTGAGTCAATATTCACTCCAGTTACTTCGGTCTCTGCAGAACCGATGATTTGCAGGGGCTTGATGTTTTTGAGCAATTCTGATAGTTTCATAGTCTTCTTTATATTTTGTTATTGTTGTCTTTTTGTAGGCGTATTAGGCATAGTGGGCTTATTAGGCTTATTAGGCCTAATAGGCATAGTAGGCATTATAGGCTTAATAGGCCTAGTAGGCATAGTAGGCATTATAGGCTTAATAGGCCTAGTAGGCACTAGCCCAACTTAAGATGGCAGACCATGTCAGGCCGGATGGTCTCGCCAGCTCCGATGCTCTGCTGCAACACCTTTCCGGTGCCGTCGAGCACCACCTTTATGCCACGGGTCTCCATGAGATAGACAGCGTCGCGGGCTCCCATACCATGAACATCAGGCACCTGGTTGGACGGAGTCGTGTTGTCACGACGCAAGTTCAGTTTGCCGGTAGTCTCATCGACGAATCCCCAGATAGGGTCGCCCGATGGGAAAGCACCGCCCCAGCCATTGTCGACACTGAATCCAAGAAGACTCAGAACATAGTCGGCAGCATGCAAGTTACCGTTGAGGACATCCGGCATCATATTGCCTGTCGTGTCACGGGCGTCGACAGCTTCTAGCTTAAGGCTCTGAGCCATAATGCCTTCGGCGATATTGTGGAATACTACACCACTCATTCCGCCACCCGATGCAGGCAGTCCGTGTTTCTGAATGCAGACGATACAGCTGTACCGCGGCTCATTGGCAGGGAAGTATCCAGCGAAACTCAGATAGTAGTCAGTACCACCGTTCTTGTATCCCAGCGCGCCTTTCGACATCTGTGCCGTACCGGTCTTACCGGCGACAAGGAACTTGTCCGACCCGGCTTTGCGTCCAAGTCCCTGACTGACGACATGCTCCAGAATGACCTGCATCTTCTTTATGACTTCCGGCTTGGCTATCTGCTTGTTGATGACAACCGTAGGGAAGTCCTTAAGAACCTGTCCGTCCTTGACAATCTCCTTGACAAATCTAGGCTGAACCATACAACCATTGTTGGCAATGGCATTGTAGAATGTCAGGATAGATATTGGCGGACACTGAGTTTCATATCCAATGCTCATCCACGGCAGAGTCGTCTGCGACCAGTTAGTATACTGCCCGTGCTTGTTTTTGTGAGGGAATCGGATCCTTGCAGGCGAATAGCCAGGTATAGGAACGTGCAAGTCGGCTGTCAGTCCGAAGTCGTACATGTCCTGAACGAACTTCTCCGGCTGGTTGTGATAGTACTTGTCGATGATTCGGCTCACACCGATATTCGAGCTGACCATCAGTGTCTTAGGCAAATACATACCGCCATAGCCGCCACGGCGCCAGTTGTGGTCCTTCATGTCGCGTCCGTACATATTCCACACGCCTCCACCGGTTTCCACATATTCCGTGGTATCGCAATAGCCGTCGTTAAGTACAGCCATGATACTTGCGGTCTTGAACACCGACCCCGGCTCCATCAAGTCGCTGACGGCGTGGTTCCTAATCTCACGGTACTCGCCGTCGAAGCATTTCTCCATGTTGACGATAGCCTTAATGTCGCCCGTCTTGACATCCATGACAATGGCAACACCGACACGTCCGTCGATCTCACGAAGCTCATCGACAACTGCTCGCTCGGCAATATCCTGCATCTGCACGTCGATGGTCGTTACTATGTCAGCACCGTTGACAGGCTGAGTATCGGTTATGTTCAGATACTTGTTGAGCACCTTCCGTCGGTGGATTATTCCGTTGGTACCACGGAGAATGGAGTCATAGTTGAGCTCCAGTCCGCACCGTGCCGTGTCCTTAGCGCCATACATGTCGCCGACGGTGCGCTGAGCCAGAGAGCCGAACGGACGCCGACGGGCGTTGAACTCCTCCCAGTGGAATCCGCTCTTGAACTTCGACAGATTGAACACAGGCAGAGCCTTCACCTCGGTGAATGTACTATAGTCGATGCGGTCGTCCCAAATAGGCCAGTGCTTGCTCACCTTCCTGTGTCCCTCTTCGAGGTCAGCCTTGAAAGCCGCAGCCGACTTCGTAGGGAATATATGGTTCAGTCCCTGCGCGATGGAGTCAATTTTGACGTTCCACAGCGAGTCGTTACCGGCCGTCTTCAGCGTGTTAAAGTCCATGTATATCTTGAACTCCGGCAACGAGGACGCCATAAGCTGTCCGTCGCAACTGAGAATATTGCCACGAACAGGTTTCACCTCCACGCTGTCCTTCTTCTGCTTCGACGCCACCTGCATCCAGTAGTCACGGTCGATGGTCATAGTGCAGAACGCCTTTATCAGTACGGCAAAGGCGCAAACGGTCAAACAGACAGCCAAACAACTGAACCGCGGAAGTATCTTTTTATCGTTGAATTTACTACTCATTTATAAAACTTCATCATTCATCACCAAACATTCCTCACTCATCAATTCTCACTCCTCACTCAACATTCCTCATTTCTCGTTCACTTCTCCGGCACCTCTATTATATAAGGTGGACGGTCGGACTGATGTAGAGAACTGTCCGGGCTGTTTTGCAGTGACTCGATGACATGGCTCTCACGGCTCTTCTCAGTCAGATTGCTACTGCTCGACAGGGCACGGTACTTGGCATCTTCCAGTTGTGTGTTCAGCTTGTCGATTTCCAGCAAGTCCCTTTGAACCTTGTATCTGTTGGTGATGTACAGAACAACGAACCCGACGATAAGCACAAAGAGCCAGATGTTGTTTCGGATGGTCTGGGCTGTCAGAATATCGCCGCCGAGAATCTTGCCAAGTGTAAAACTGGTGGAGTGGGGGCGCTCGTCCTCACGTGCCTGCTCGGCAATGGCCTCTTTCAGATGGCGGTCGGATTCGGCTTCAGCCTTTGCAGCTTCCTCTGCTTCGGCAATCTTCTCTGCCTCGGCAGCCTTCTGTGCTTCTTCCTCTTCGGCATTACCGGCATCAATATCCTTGTCAGAATTCTTTTCTGTTTCGGCTTCCTCGGGATTGATAGCCTTTGGTGTTGTATCTTTCAGTTCTTCTTCGGGTATCGGTCGGACAACAACGGAGTCGTCCAAAGCATTTGTTGCCTCGGAGCTTTCTGTAAGTTTGTTATTATTGTCGTTGTCCATAGTTTTATATCTTCACTGCAATTCTTAGTTTTGCGCTGCGGCTTCGCGGATTGCGTTCCTGCTCGTCAGCGTCCGGAGTAATGACTTTGTTGTTGACGGCACGGAAAGGCGTGTCGACGCGACCGTAGAGGTCTTGGCTTATCTTGCCCTCGGTATTGCCGCTGCGGATGACGTTCTTGACTATTCTGTCTTCGAGCGAGTGGTAAGTAATGACACTCAGCCGTCCGTCGGCGGCAAGCAGCTCTGTCGCTGCAAGGAGCATCTCACGAAGAGCCGTCATCTCCTGGTTGACTTCTATTCTCAGCGACTGGAACAGCCGAGCCATGTCTTTCTTCTCGCGTTCCCGTTTCACTAGCGGGCTCACGGCACTTATCAGGTCACTCGACGTGGCGAGAGCTTTCTTCTGCCGTGCCTTGACGATGGCAGATGCTAACCGCCGCGAGTTGCGAAGCTCACCATAGAGGTAGAACACGTTGGCGAGCCGTTCCTCGTCATAGCTGTTCAGCACGTCGGCAGCTGTCTTGCCCGCACTGCTGTTCATTCGCATGTCGAGCGGGGCATCGTCGAACCGGAATGAGAATCCTCTGCCTCCGACGTCGAACTGATGGCTCGACACTCCCAGGTCGGCAAGCAGTCCGTCGATATGGTCGACGCCGTAATAACGCATCCAGTTCTTCAGATAGCGGAAGTTGCTCAGCACGAAAGTGAAGTTGTCGGGCTCGCCATTGCTGTCGCCCAGTGCGCTTCCTCCGAAGACACGCTTGGCCGCGTCGGCATCCTGGTCGAAACTGTACAGATGACCGGTGCCGTTAAGCCGTGACAGAATCTCACGTGAATGGCCACCGCCGCCAAAGGTGACATCAACGTAGATGCCACCTTCATGAATATTCAGTCCGTCGACGCTTTCCTTTAGCAGGACGGGAACATGATACGGTAATTTCTCAGCGTCAGTCATTTTGATTCTTCACTCTTCGTTTTTCACTCTTCATTTTTCTCCATCACCTCTTCGAGTGCTTTGGAGAATTCCTCGGGTGACATTTCTGCTTCATCATTTCCGGCGCTCCATATCTCGACGCAGTCATCCATACCGATGAAACGCACTTGCTGGTCGTTGATTCCCGCCCATTCGAGATACTGGCGTGGAATGAGGAAACGACCGTTGCCATCGAGGGTGATGCTAACCAAATTGCTTACAAACTGGCGGAAAATCATCTGGTCGCGCTTGTTCCATCGGCTCAGCCGGGAGTGCAGGTTGTCGACCATTGCGTCCCATGTCGACATCGGGTAGAGCACAAGGCAATGCTGGAAAACATCCTTACGCATGATAAGGGTCTCCTCGCCCGACGTTTGCAGCGTCTTGCGGAATGTGGCGGGAAGGAACGCACGTCCCTTAGCGTCTATCTTTGCCTCTATGTTTCCGATAAATCTCAACAGTTTGTTTCCTACTTCGGTTATTTGGGTTCAAAGTTACTTAAAATTCCCCACATTTCCCCACGTTTCTCCACAAATTTAATAAAAAACTTCTTTTTTGCTATTTTTAACATGAAAACTTCGCCCGTCTGAGGTCATATATTAGATGGTCTGTTTTATGCGAAATTATCTTACAGAAAATAGTTGGTGCCAAATCATGCTCTAAAAGATACCGTTTTACGTCGTGAAAGATACCCGATTAGAGTGTGAAAGATACCGTTTTACGATGAATTTTGGCACCGTTTTGAAACATGTTGAATATCAGTCGATTACAAGTTTGATATTTTGTTTACAGCAAAAAGAATATTATTTACATATTCAAAAGTCCGTTTAGACTGTTTTTCGGGCAAATCATATTGCATGAATTGTAACCGATTATCAACAGTAAGAATAAGATGACTACAGATGTGTGGCCGCTGTAGAAAACTTACTGTAAGCCAGTAGGTTTTCAATCCCATGTTGCTTAAAATGTGGCTTATTTGTCTTCAAAATGGCTATGTTTGTTGCACGAAAACCAAAATTTGTGCTATTTTTTAGAAAAAATAACGTTTTCTGAAAACTATTGTGTATTTTTGCAAACTGAAAGCATAGAAGACAGCTAATAACGATATATGGAGAAAACGATAGACGTTGAAAAGGTCTTGGAGGGCAAGATGGGTTCGAAGGCTAAACTCGTGCCCGGCTTTGTCGTGCGTTGGCTTCGGAAGATTATCCACGAGGACCAGGTAAACGCATTCCTGTGGGACAGCCGTAACCTCTCGGGTACGGAGTGGCTCACCGAATGCGTGAAGTATCTCGACATGACTCTGAAGATTGAAGGCAAGGAAAACCTGCCTGACAAGAACGACGGCAAGCTTTACACCTTCGTCAGCAACCACCCGCTGGGCGGCGAGGACGGCGTTGCGCTGGGCTCTATTATCGGACGGCATTACGACGGTCGTTTCCGTTATTTGGTCAACGACTTGCTGCTGAACCTGCCGGGACTCCGCCCAGTGTCGATTGGCATAAACAAGACAGGCAAGCAGAGCCGCGATTTCCCACGGATGGTTGAGGCTGGATTCCGGAGCGACAACCACATGCTGATGTTCCCTGCCGGTCTGAACTCGAGGAAGATTAACGGAAAGATTCACGACCTGCCGTGGAAGAAGACGTTCATATCGAAGAGCGTGGAATATCACCGTGACGTTGTGCCTATCTTCTTCAGCGGTCGCAACTCCGAGCGGTTCTACCGGATAGCCAACTGGCAGCATAAGCTCCATCTGAAGGTGAACATTGCCATGCTGTTCCTCGTCGACGAGATGTACCGCAATGTAGGCAAGACTTTCACTGTGAAAATAGGCAAGCCGATACCATGGCAGACATTCGACAAGAGCCGCAAGCCGGCCGAATGGGCTAAATGGGTCGAGGATAAAGTTTACGAATTATAAAAAAAAGAGATACAAATAAAAAATGGAAGAAGAGATAATCAAACCGATTCCAAAGGAAATTCTCAAAAAAGAGCTGACGCCAGAACGCCTGCTCCGTACAACGAACAAGAGCCACAATGAGATTTATGTCGTCACGGCACACAACGCGCCAAACGTGATGAAGGAGATAGGTCGTCTGCGTGAGATAGCGTTCCGGACGGCAGGCGGCGGAACAGGCAAGGCTATGGACATCGACGAGTTCGATACTATGGACGACCCGTGCCGACAGCTTATCGTGTGGAATCCTGAGGACGAGGAGATCATCGGCGGATACCGCTATCTCTTCGGCGACGACTGGAAATATGACGACAATGGACAGCCAATACTGGCTACCAGCCACATGTTCCACTTCTCGGACAAGTTCCTGAAGGAGTATGCTCCTTACACGGTGGAACTCGGACGCTCGTTCGTCTCTCTGGAATACCAGAATGTTCGCAAGAATACTAAGTCCATTTTCGCTCTAGACAACCTGTGGGACGGACTGGGAGCGCTGACTGTCATCAACCCGCACTGCAAGTATTTCTTCGGTAAGATGACAATGTATCCGTCGTACATCCGCCGTGGCCGTGACATGATTCTGTATTTCCTGAAGAAGCATTTCGACGACAAGGAGAATCTCATCGTGCCTATTAAGCCGCTGAAGATTGAGACACCGGAGGCTGAGCTTGCCAAGATTTTCACTGGAAAGACGTTCAAGGATGACTACCGGATCCTCAACCACAATATCCGTGAGCTCGGATATAATATACCGCCACTCATCAATGCGTACATGAACCTCTCGCCGACAATGAAGCTTTTCGGTACAGCCATTAACTATGGATTTGGTGATGTCGAGGAGACTGGCATCCTGATTGCTGTCGATGAGATCTTCGAGGAGAAGCGAATCCGCCACATCGAGTCGTTCGTAAAGCAACATCCTGAGGCACTGCATCTTACAAGTGGTGCCAATAAAATTATTTATAAAGAAAAGGAGGAAAAATAAAAAAGTTGTTTATCACACTGCTCAGCTGTTGTGGCTTCTTATACCAAGGGCTACATTGCAAAGAAGATTAAGCAGGGTGATAAATTCTTGAAGGCAGGAAAGTATGCTGATGCGCTTACTGCCTATACGAAAGCCAAGGAAGCAACCTTAGCCAAGGACGCTAAGGCTGACGTAAGCAGTATCGAAGACTCGATAGCTGCTTGCCGTGAGAAGCTTGGTACACGCCCAAGCTGTTGCCAATAAGTTTTATTTGAGTACATCGGTGAGGATATTCCACACCGCGAAAATGTGACACAGTGTTCCTAGGAGTACAAAGAAATGGAACACTGTGTGGTTGTATCTGCGCTTGTGAAGGGTGTAGAAAAGTGCTCCGGCGATGTAGCTGACTCCTTCGGCTATTATCCATGAGAAGGCGGCTGTGCCGGTGGAGTCGAAGAGTGGCTTTATAGCTATAAGCACGCTGAACCCCATGCCGAGGAAAGTCAGTGTCTCGAGGTTGCTGTGGGCTTTCAACTTGTGAAAGCTTGTGGCTGTTCCAATAATAGCGCATAGCCAAACGAATATGAACAATCCCCATCCCCAATAGCCTTGATGGCGCAGTGCTATCAGTGTTATTGGCGAGTAGCTTCCGGCTATGTGCCAGTAGATAGCGGCATGGTCCATCTTTCTCAGTCGTTCTTTCCATTCCGACCATGCAGAAAGGGAGTGGTATGTTGTCGATGATATGTATGACGACAGCATTCCGAAGATATATAGTGCCACGGCGAAAACATTCAGTCTGTCACCAGTCTTGGATGCCAGATTGAGCAGAACCACGCCTACTATAGCTCCGATGACTATGCCGGCGGCGTGGCTCCAGGCGTTCCATAATTCTTCTTTATGGCTGAAAAAGATATGCCGTTTCATTGTTTTTAGAGATCAATGTCCAGTCCGACACCGAGAACCTTGTTCGATCTTGTGAATACATCGGTGTTGTGGACGTCTACCGAATGACCTGCAGCCGTTATAGTCTGGTCGTAACTCTTGTGGAAGTGCTCATAGTCGGTCCAGAAGTAAGCCACGTTGAGGCTCATGTTCTTGGCTATCTTGAGCTTTGCTCCAAAGCCTACGCTGTAGCTGCTGGTAACGAAGCTCATGTCGGAAAGGTAGTCGCCATTGCCCAGTCCGTACTTCGTGCGCTGTCCGCCGGCACTGACTGTAAGGTGCTTGGTTACGTCCCATTCCATTCCGGCGAGGTATTCCTGAGAGTTGCTCGACAGTGCCTTCTGCTTGTCGTGGTCCATTCTAGCGTCCTTGTCGAAGTAGTAATGGTAGGAAACCATGGCACGGAGGTTCTTCAATATCTCATATTGTGCACCGAAAGCGAGTATTGCCGGAAGGTCGTTGTGGGTGTTCACGCCGTCGGCATAGAGCCCGGTGTTGTCGACCTTGGTGTCATTCTCGATGTTGAACTTTGTCGGGAATTCATAGCGTGCGCCGAAGTTCCACCGTCCTGTCTTGTAGTCTGCACCGATGATGGCGGTTATTCCCCATCCGTGCTGTACACAGTCAAGGTGTTTGTCGGCGAAGAGTTCCTTCGTCTGGTTCATCCTGTTGGCTCCTTCCTGTGCCTGTTGTGAAGCAGCGTCGAACTTTGCCTTTGATGCTTCGTCCTGCATTTCGCTTGAGCGCATGTGGTAGTAGAAAGCCATCCGCTCGTAGGTTTGTGCCTGAGTATCGAAGTAATCGTGCAGGTTTACGTTGTCGCCGCCGATGTTGGCGGTTATGTTTGTTATGTTGCCTTCATAGTGGTTGTAGATGTAGTTGAACCTTGCGCCACCATAAACGGCAAAGTGGTCGTTTATCTTATATGAGATACCGAGTTGGAATCCGTAATCGTATTGCTGTCCCTTGATGTTGCTGTTTACACCGTAAGATGGTGTCTGAGTGGTCAGTCCCTGTTTGTAGAGGAGTGCCGGGACCAATGCTATCTGTCGTTCGAATGATGGAAGACCGTTGTTGAAGGTTGACTTTCCACCGCCGCCAGCAAGTGCGAAGCCTGCCTGGAAGGTCCATTTGTCATAGACAAGGGCAGCCTGAAAAGACGGCAAGACTGGCACTGATGCCTTGCCACGGAAGAATTTCTCGCCATTTTCATCACCTCCATTCAACTTGAATGGCTGATAGAAGGGCGTGCCTTGTAGTGACGGAACTGTTATTCCGGATGTGATGTCACGTGTTTGGTAAACGTTTTGAACGTTAAGTGAGAGATGGAAACCCTTCGGCATGAATGCTACGCCGGCAGGATTGGAGTAAACACCGTCGATGCCTATCGTACCCTCACGGGCGAAGTTGCGGTTGAAACTGATGTTCTGATTGGTGTTGGTGAGTAAGCCGCCTGCTTGGGCTGTGCTTGCCAACGTTGCGAATAGCAGCATCACTGCTGTCGATTTCTTTGTCATAATTCCTTAAAATATCTCAAAAACGGGTGCAAAGGTACAAAGAATGTTTAAAGTTGCCAAGTAAATTGCTCATTATTTCTTCATTTGTGCATAATATGTCAACTCTTTGACGGTTACTCTTTATTTAGTCGAATACAAGGACTTAACTTATGGAAACAATAAAACCGGACCCACGAAAGATGGTGAATCCGGTTCAGTAGTATGTTTAAAGAAGAATTCTATTATTCCTTTGCTGTGTTTGCGGGATGAAGAATATCGTTGTATTTCTGCGGGTCAAGAAGCAAATCGACGGCAGCCTTGTATTGCTTATCATTCCTGAGACCATTCTCGACGGTGCCACGCTGATAATAGTAGACAGCCACCAAGTCGGACTCTATGAGCTGACGAATGAGCTTTGAGTTATAGTCTAGGTCTTTGGCAACGTTGTGCTTGAGCTTCTTCTCTATGGCATCAAACTCCGGTTTGGCGTCGTCATAGTATCCTTCAAACTTAGCAAGCTTCACAAGCTGCTGCAAGTACTTCTCCGTTTCGCCGTCATACTTGAATTTGCTGGCAAGAACATCCTTCTTGAAGTCGTCATAATCGGCATCGGTAATATGGAATTCGTTTGCCGGGGCGATAGTAGGATGACTCTTCATGTACTTCAATTCCCAGTTGAGCATTACCTCCGAAGAGTCGCGTCCTGTACCTGCAAGATAGAAAGCGATGTTCGGCAGAGAGTCAGACTTTACCTCAACATCCGGCTTTATGCCGCCACCGTCACGGACTTCCCTGCCTCCAATGGTGTGGAACAAGTGTGTCAGAGAGTCCGGAACATGCTCAGTGTAACCGCCATTGGCATGCTTGTAGTTTATAGCCTGGATGCAACGGCCGCTGGGGATGTAGTATTTCGAGGTCGTAAGCTTAAGCTGTCCGTTGTAAGGCATGTCCAGTGTTGCTTGAACAAGACCCTTTCCGTAGGTTCGTGTGCCGAGTATTACAGCACGGTCGAGATCCTGAAGGCTTCCGCTAGTAATCTCACTTGCCGATGCCGACTCGCCGTTTACAAGCACGACGATAGGCATTACCGTGTCGATAGGCTCCACAGTGGTGCGGTAATCGTGATTAACCTGCTTAACCTTTCCCTTAGTCTTGACAATGGAAATGCCCTTCGGAACAAACATGTTGACTATTTCGACAGCCTGGTTGAGCAGTCCGCCGCCATTGTTCCGGAGGTCCAGGACGAATGCCTTCATGCCCTTCTGCTTCATCTCGAGGAAGTCCCGGCGGACATCGCGTGCGCAGTTCTCACTCGTGAAGGAGTTAAGGTCGAGATAGCCTATACCGTTTGGCTGCAGGCCATAGTATGGAATGTCAGGCAACTGGATAGCCCGGCGGGTGATTTTCCGCTTTATTGTTTTGCCGGTAGCCGGTCGCTTGAAAGTCAGAACGAATGTTGTTCCAGCCTCACCACGCAGATGGCTGCTAACGAAGCTGACGTCCTTGCCCACCGTCGTCGTGTCGTCGATGGCAAGTATGATGTCGCCCTTTCGCAATCCGGCTTCCGCTGCGGGCATGCCTTCGTAAGGCTCATCGATTACTACATTGCCAATGGCTAGATTATAGCGGATGAGCGCTCCTATGCCGGCATACTTTCCAGAGAGCATCATGGTAAAATCCTTCGACTTGTCTTCGGGATAATAAACCGTGTATGGGTCGAGGGAATGCAGCATGTAGTTGATTCCGTTGCCCACAACCTCGTCGGCATTGAGCGTATCAACATACATCATGTCGAGAGTTTTATAGATAGCGTTGAACGTCTCTATATTCTTCGACACATCGAAGTTATGCTCGCTGACGGCTGAATCGCTTTGCGCATAGGCAACGGAGCTTACCCCTGCCACCATGATAGCGAGTGAAAGAAGGAATTTCTTCATTGTTCTTATTATCTTTATATTCTTCACTTTTGATTTGCAAAGGTAGTGTAAAGTGATGGATTTTCAAAGAAAAGTATTGGTTTTTAATACAATATTAAGATACAATAGCCATTCCTTTAGTGAACTATAAGCAAACTAAAGAGAAGAAATCCCGATGCCCTACGCCTTCTGACTAACCCGTCGGAAGGAATAATTATTTCTTGTTCAGATTTATGCGCAAACCGACATTAATGGTGAACTGTGTCTGTTTGTCCTTGTAGATGTTCACCACCGAGCTATGGTTGTTGAAGTATCTCGTCACGCCCGGCTCAGCATAAAGGCTTATCCTGTTGCCAGCCTTGTACTCAATGCCAGCCGCTCCGCTGACGGAATACTGCAACCTGTGCTCACTGATATTCTCCGATGAGTTGGTCACGTCGCCGTTTCCATTGTAAACGACATGCTCCACGTCAGCCTTTCCCTTGACAAGTTTGCCAGCCTCGGCACCCGCCGACAGATAAACATTGAAGTTCTTGTTCTGCCAGACACTGTAGCTAGCCGTCACAGGAACGCTCAGATACTGCAGCTTCTGCCGTGACGAATACTCCTCCATATTGTTTTCTCGGGTAATGTCGGACGACAAATAACTGTAATTCAGTCCCGTCTGGAAGCTCAGCCTCTTGCCGACATTATACCGAAGACTTATTCCCAGTTTCACAGGCATGTCGTGATGAGCGGTAGTTGTTGTCTCCGACACACCCTTTGCCAGAACCACATAGTCGCCCTCAGGCATATCGTTCTTTATTGGCATGCTCATGGAATTCAATGAGTTGAAGCCAAAGCCCGACGTCGACGACGAGCTGCCCATGCCCGAATAGTTCATGGCTATAGAAAAGTTGTTGCTCCTTTCGTTTGTCGATAGCCCCATATTAGTCTGCTTGCCATACCAGTTGCGGACCATCTTGTTCTGCCTTTGTGCCGAATGCTGAGGCTCATTGGCAATCGACCTATGCTCATCGACGGATTCACTTTGTACATTGTTTGGCGCAGCCGACAGCATTTCAGGCTCATTGCTGCCGTCTGTTGACATATTGTCGGCTACACACTCAGTGCCTACCGGTGTTACTTGACCATTTCCGGTCAATCGGGCTAGGAACAGATTACCCTCATCCTTTGCCTTGTTAACAATGTGTTCTACAATCTGGCCAATGCCTCCGCCGGACAATCCTTCTCCGCTTGTAGCGCCATTGCCGGCTGGCAGACTGCCATTTGCCGGCTGTTTGGTTAGCGTCTCGGCTTCTGTGCGGTTGCTGTCGGCGACAATAGACTGACTTCCGTCGCCCGGCACATTCCTGACAACCATAACAACGGCAAGTGCAATGGCGGCTGCAACGGATATGCGGCGTGCCCACACAATGGCGAGCCGTGGCTGTCGGCGCTGCTTCGGAGGCATGACACCCCTCTGCGACATCTCCCGTTTGATGTCGTCGAGCAAGCCTTCCGGAGCCTTACGCTTGTAAGAGCCCGCCTGCCTGCGGATGTCTTCTATCCATTTCTGGTCACTATTCATTTTGCCTCCTGTACTCTTTAATCATTCTTGCCAGCAGATGGCGTGCCTTGTGGAACTGCGAAGCCGATGTGCCCGGCGTTATTCCCAGCTGTTCGGCTATCTCCTTGTGGCTCATTCCGTCGATGACGAACATGTTGAA
Source organism: uncultured Prevotella sp. (assembly GCA_900315635.1). Classification (GTDB taxonomy): domain Bacteria; phylum Bacteroidota; class Bacteroidia; order Bacteroidales; family Bacteroidaceae; genus Prevotella. The sequence continues at coordinate 147,790 of OMZV01000008.1, read as the reverse complement.
AACCATTCGGTAGCCCGTCGGCAGCTTCGCTATCAGGTCGAATATCGGCACTTCGTCCGAGCCGTTGCCGTCGTCTTCCTGTAGAAGAGTCAGCCGGTCGCTACCAGAAGTCAAGTCCGTATCATCGTCCGTCGGCTCTGAAACAGTTGCTCCAACGTCTATGTCGACAATGTTCTCGCGCTTCTTGTTTCTCAGGAATGTCAGCGCCTCGTTGATGACAATACGTGTCACCCATGCCTTCAGCGACCCTTTGCCACGGTATTTGAATGTACCTATCTGCGTGAATATCTTGATGAAAGCTTCCTGCAGCACGTCCTTCAGGTCGTCGGCATTGCCAATGTATCGGTAGCAGACGCCCGTCAGATAGTCGGCATACTCAGCATATAGCTTGTCCATGGCAGTGGCATCGCCCCTGTCGAAGAGTTTAAGCAATCGCTGCTCTTTGTCCGAACCCAGAATATTCATCTTAATCTTCACCTATTTAAATGCAAAGATAAGCGGACATTGCCTGATAATTTTGTTATTAACGTTCTTTAACGACAATCTTAGGCAATATATCAGGAAAGACTGCATTTTACGAGTGAAAACAAAAAAGAAACACAATGAAAAAGGATTTGAAAATAGTCCTTCATGACGATAAACAGATAATAATAACAACAATTAAATTATAAACAAAACAAACAAAATGCGTAATTTAAAATTCATTTCATTGATGATGGGCTGCCTTGCAGCTGTGTGCCTGACATTCACTTCTTGTAACGACGACGATGACGACAACAAAGGTCTGACTCCGGAACAGGTTGAAACTGCTTTCAACGCAGTCCGTGGCGATTACAACGGTATTATGCTCTATGCCCACAAGGACAGCAATGGCAAGCAGGTCAACGACAGTACTAACATCGCCTGGAGCATCCAGACCGACAGTGTCATGACCATTTACAACTTCCCTGTAGCCTCACTCGCCAAGAATGTCACCGATTCTACCGTCAGCAAGGCAATCGCAACGGCTAAGCCTCAGAACCTGAAATGCTACATCGGCTTCATCAACATGTCGCCGGTAACATTCCTCATCAACCCAATCTCTGTTGAGTTCACAGCCAATTACGGCGGCAAGGACCACAAGATTCAGGTTCCGTTCTACGTCAACAACTACTATTCGTTCGGACAGCGTACCAACGGTCGGATCGTTATGCAGATTATCGCAGCCGACATCTACAGCGATGGTGTCCGCACTTCTTACCTCTCAGGTGCTGTTCCTTACGGCTTCTCTGTAGCCAAGAAGTAATGTCCGGCAATACAGCCGAACTTGTCTCAAACTGTAACCGACCGTGTCCAACAATGTTATCGATTATGTCTTACGTTTCAATGGACAATGTCTTATGTTGTAAAACGGCATCTTTTACGATAGAAAATAAATTAATATTGATTTAAAAATAAATTAAAAACAATTTGAAAATAAATTGAAAACTAGTCAAAAATAATTTATTTTTAATCGGAAAACGATACCTTTTACAACATAAAACAGCGCCGGTTATACCGATGATGCTGCCGATGAGGGCAACCACATCTGCAATATAACGGTTGTCTATCAGGACAAGGCAGGCAATCGCAACGAGTCCGGATTCTACATTATCAATGATAAGAAGTACATCGTAAAGTAAGGTTCATTATCTTACTAACAAAAAAAGAGCCACACGCCTTAAGCGTATGGCTCTTTTAGGTTTATTGAGCGTATGGCAGTATTCTTTTATTGCTTTTTTATGTCGTGGTCGGTCATTGCGCAGACGCAGGAGTCTGACCAGACATTCTCGGCGGTCTCGATCATGTCGAAGATGGTGTAGGCGGGAAGGATGATTCCCATTATTCCGACAGGCGCGCCGGTACCGGTCATCAGCGACAAAGTGAGGAAATAGCAGCCCATCGGTACTCCTGCATTGCCTATTGCCGCAATGACGGCTATGAAAAGCCACAGAATCATCTGTCCGATGGAGAATACCTCGCCGCCATTCTGCATGACAAATAGTGACGTGACTAGGATGAATGCCGCACAGCCGTTCATGTTGATGGTCGTACAGATAGGCAGGACGAAGCGTGAAACCTTCTCCGAAACACCCAGCCGGTTCTCTGCCGACGCCATTGTAACAGGCAGTGTGGCTGCCGAACTCTTGGTGAAGAACGCCATCAGCACCGCCGGTGACATGCGGGCGAAGACATGCAGTGGGTTCAGGCCGCGTGCCAAGAGGAATAACGGCAGGATGATGAATATCTGTATGAGGTTTCCGCTGACTATGACGGCGATGTACTTGCCAAGCGATTCGGCGGCGATACCTGCCGATACCTGTGCCGTCAGCTGTGCCGAGAAGGCGAGAATGCCGAGCGGCAACGACCAAATAAGGGCGTGGATGAGCAGGAACAGCAAGTCCTGAAGACCCAGAATACCCTTCATGAGAACGTCCTTGCGATCGGACTTTGGCATCTTCGCCAGTGCTATGCCTACTGCAAAGGCGAGGATAAGCAGGGAGAGGACGTTGCCGTCGAGCAGCGGTTTCAGTATGTTGTTCGGTATAACGTCCAGTATGTGGTCATAGTAGGACTCGTTGCCCAAGTCCTTTGGGATGGCGCTGTTGCCCTGATTGACCATCGACGCAGGGAGGTTGCCCGGCTGGAAAATGTTGTAGAGTATCAGTCCGACAGCCGCCGCGGTGATTGTCGTCAGCAGGGTGTAGGTCACGGCGTGTCCGAATATGCGCCCAGTGTCCTTCTGTTCGCCGAACTTTGCCAGTGTGGTAATGACCGCCAGCACTATAGTAGGTACAGCAACCAACTGGAACAGACGGGTATAGACAGTGGCAATGAACGTCATTAGCTGGTCGAGCCAGCCCAGTCCGAGCAGTCCGAGTATGCCGCCGACGATGAGTGCGCCTATCCACAGAGTGAGCTGGCGTCCTACGCCTTTATTCTTTTCCATATTTTCTATTTAAGTCCTTTTACTGCGTTTGCAAGTTGGTCGAGGGCTTGCTTGAGTATTGCACGTGGTGTGGCAACATTCAGCCGCATAAATCCGTGACCTTCCTTCTTGCCGAACATCTCGCCGTCGTTGAGTGCAAGATGAGCCTTGTCGATGAAGAGGTCGAGGAGTTGTTCGTGGGTAAGGTTCAGCGCGCGGCAGTCGAGCCATACAAGGAATGAGGCCTGCGGACGCCAAGGCCGGATGCCCGGAATGCTCTCACGGCAGTAATCCTCGACGAAGCGGACATTGTCCTCAACGTAGGCGAGCATCTGCTTACGCCATTCCTCACCATTCTCGAATGCGGCGATGGTGGCTATTGTTTAGCTACTTTTGCGTGCAAAGTTACTGTAAACTGTATAAAACACAAAAGAAAGACTGAGTTTTGTTTACTAAAAACGGCCACAAGCTTCGTCAGCTTATGGCCGTAGTTTAACGGTGTGTCACATTAAATAAAACAACGTCTATGTAAACCAAAAAAATCGTCTAATTTTAATAACCAGGGTTCTGTTTCAGGTTCGGGTTCGCATTTATCTGCTGGGCCGGAATAGGATAGATAGCTTTGGTCTTATCGGTATTGCCATCAGCATAGAATGTCTTCTCTGTGAAGAATGAACCGAAGCGGATCATGTCCTTGCGGCGCTGGTTCTCCCAAATGAACTCGCGGGCACGTTCCTTCTCGATCTTGTCGAGTGAGAGCTCTGTGAACGGAGCGCAGTTGGAACGGGTGCGTACCAGATTGACAAGACGGAGAGCCTCGTCGGTGTTCTGACCGAGACGGTAGAGGGCTTCTGCCTTCATTAGGAGTACGTTGGAATAGCGCTCGGCAATGTAATCGTTGTCGGCATTCGAACCTGAGAATTTAGCTCCGACAGGAGAGTACTTAAGCACGCGATAACCCTCGTTGTTCTCGGCAGCAGTCTTTGAATGGACTCAATATCGTTAGGGTTGAGCATTGACAGTGGATTGGCAGTCTCCTGGTCGAAGTAGTCATTGCTGTAAGTGCCGATGTTTGCATGACCGACACCTGCATTAGCGTCAATTGGCACACCGTCAATGACATAGAGCGGGTCATTGCTTGCGTTGACTGACGTACCACCACGAACACGAATTGTCGTTGCGCCACCTGGCTTACCTGAGTTCTGTGCGACGTTGACACCTGCAAATGCACCCTGCATGAGCTGCTGTGCCGAGAGGTTGTTACCGGTCTTAAAGTCCTCAGACTTCAGCTGTGAGACAGAACCGGTGAGGTCGCTCTTGCGCATCTGACCGTAACCGACGACAACGACCTCGTCAAGGCTACCAGTTGATGCCGACATGACAACATCAATTTTGTTCTTTGAGCCTACCATTCGCTCAGTGGTCTCATAACCTACATAAGAGAATACGAGGATTGTGCCCGGAGATTCTACATTAATACTGTAATGGCCATCGACGTCAGTGACAGTACCGACTTTCGAGTTGCCCTTAACCTGTACGGTAGCACCTATCAGCGGTTCACTTCCATCGCCGACAGTACCCGTAATTGTACGTACTTGAGCCTTCAGTCCCTGCACGATGAATACCATCACTAACAGAACAATAAACCGGAAGGCTTTTGAAGTTTTCATTTCCATACGCTTGGATTTAGGTTCAATATTTGGTTATTAAAAAGAATTTCGTTTTTGGTTTAACGGTTGCAAATTTAGAATTTTTATGTTTTCATCAGGTGGAAAAATCGGTTTTTAGTGTTGATTTTTCGGTCAAAATGTTCTTTCTGACCTCTTTAGTAGCGCCGTTAAGTGCTTGTTTAGCTAGTGTTACAGCAATATCGCCGTTTTCTCCACATTCTTGTTTAAGGAGATGAAATATTTGTTTATAAGGAATAAAAGTATTAACTTTGTCCGGTGTAAACGAATCATTTAATAATGAAGCAAACTAGTCTGAGCCTTTTATTTTTACTGCTGACTACTATTGCTGTTAAAGCTCAGTTCACTTTTACCAACTACACCGACCATACGGAGTTGGCTCCTCAGCGTGTGAGAAGCCTTCTTGAGGGGAATGATGGTTTGATGTGGCTGGCAACCTATAATGGTCTTTATAGTTTCGACGGATACCAGTTCTATAACTTCAAGGCACGCCCCGGCGATGGCAACGCAATGGAGAGCGACTACCTGAAATCGTTGAGGATGAGGCGGTCGGCTGAACTGCTCAGGAACAGTGACAAACCGGTGTCTGATATAGCTTTCTGCGTCGGCATACCCGACTCGCATTATTTCAGCAAGTGCTTCAGGCAATACTTCAATATGACTCCTAGTGAATACAGAACCAATCCCCGGCCAACTAACGGATAGGGGCTAAAAACTTAATAATATGATTAAAAAGACCTTGTTGATTTTCTCTATGGCTTTAATGGTCATTAGCGGTAAGGGACAGACCTCTGCCGAGAAGTATATGTTCGACGGAGCTTTCCCTGTGATGCTCGATTCCCTTCAGGCTGAGATGACTTATCCCTTGGCTTGGGGCAACAGTGACATAAAGGAGTTCGGATTATGGCGGAGCACCGCCCGTGCCAAACTCAATGAGGAAATGCTGACGCCGCCGCTGCCTGCCCGCAGCTATGACATGAAGGTTGTGGCAACGGAAAAGCGGAAAGGCTATACGGCTAGGAAAATTGAGTTCAACCTCACCCGCTATTCCCGTGTGCTGGCATACGAACTGATTCCTGATGGGAAAGGACCGCACCCTGCTGTGCTGCTGCTCCATGACCACGGCGGACACTTTAGCATAGGAAAGGAGAAGATGATTCGCCCGTTTGGCGTTCCTGATTCTGTCATGAAGGATGCCGACAATTGGTCGGGCGTGTGCTATGGCAAGCAATTTGTCGGCGACTATCTTGCCAGCAACGGCTATGTCGTCTTATGCACCGATGCTCCTTTCTGGGGCGACCGTGGAGTGAAAGGAGGCTCTACTGGTGATATGTATAAATATGTAGCAGGCAACTTCATGCTTATCGGCAGGAATCTCAGTGCGTGGATGAACTTCGAGGATGTCTATGCTGCCGACTTCATGGCACAGCTTCCTGAGGTCGATGCCAACAGGCTGGGATGCATGGGACATTCGATGGGAGCTTATCGAGCATGGATGCTTTCGGCGTTGAGTGACAAGATAAAGGTCGGCGTGGCTATTTGCTGGATGCATACCGCCAAGTACCAGCTCAATAAGGAGTACGGACTGAAAAAGCATGAGGAGTGGGCTAACCTTATTCCGGGCATCCGCCGTTACCTCGATTACCCGCACATTGCGTCGATAGCTTGCCCTAAGCCGATGATGTTCATAAACGGTAGGGACGACAAGCTCTTCCCGCCAATATCCGTGACCAGTGCCTACAAGACTATGCATGACGTTTGGGACAGTCAGGGTGCCGGCGACCGGCTCTATACTGAGATAATGGATATGGGACACTGGTGCGGTTCTGAAGTCCAGGCTAAGGCTTTGGCTTTCCTGAATAAATGGCTGTAGAATGACAGCTCTTAGTGCCAAAGCCTTTTGTCACTGGTTTGTCGAAAACCCCTTTGCCAGTCCTCCCTCACTCGTTTCCTTGTAGAGTGACGGCAGGTCGTGACCGGTCTGGTTCATGACACTGACCACACGGTCGAATGACACACGGTGGTTACCGTCGCTGATAATGGCATAGAGTTGTGAGTCGAGGGCTCGGCACGCTGCGAAAGCATTCCGTTCGATACACGGAATCTGTACCAGTCCGCAAACGGGGTCGCATGTCATGCCGAGGTGGTGTTCAAGTCCCATCTCGGCGGCATACTCAATCTGCGACGGTGTACCGCCGAATATCTGGCATGCAGCGGCTGAAGCCATGGCGCAGGCTGTGCCTACCTCGCCCTGACAGCCTACTTCGGCTCCTGATATTGAGGCGTTCTCTTTGATAAGGTTGCCTATGAGCCCGGCTGTAGCCAGCGCATGGAGGATTCGCTCCTCGTTGAAGTCGTGGGCTTGGGCAAGGTGGACGAGCACTCCGGGCATCACTCCGCAGGCTCCGCATGTCGGTGCTGTGACGATGGTTCCGCCGGCGGCGTTCTCCTCACTGACGGCCAGCGCGTAGGCATAAACCATAGCGCGGCTACGAAGTTCCGGCTTGTATGCGCGTGCCTTTATATAATATGTGGGGGCTTTGCGGGCTAGATTAAGCGGACCTGGCAGAGCTCCCTCGTGGTTGATACCACGGGCTACGGCATTTGTCATGGTGAGCCACACCTCACGGAGGTAATCCCAAAGTCCATCGTCTTCATGTTGCTCGACATATTCCCAGTAGCCGCGTCCGTTCTCCTCGCACCAGTGCTGTATGTCGGTGAGCTTTGTCAGGGGGTAGATGGACTTCTCATAGAAGTAGTCGTCCTTGCCTTTGCCTTCCGACAATGCGCCTCCGCCGATGCTGTAGACCGTCCATTCGTCGGTGGTCATGCCTTTCCCGTCGACTGAGGCGAACTTCATTCCGTTGGGGTGGAATGGCAGGAATATCTCAGGTTCCCAGTCGATGTTTACCGGTGCGGTCTTCCCGAGGATGTCTTTTATTGCCACATCGGTCATGTGCCCCTTGCCGGTTGCGGCGAGACTGCCATAGAGAGTCACCTTGAAGTGGTTTGCTTCTGGATGACGCTTGGCGAAAATCTTCGCTGCATGCTCCGGTCCCATAGTGTGGCTGCTCGACGGTCCTTTACCTATTCTATATATCTCTTTTATTGATTCCATTGTAATTTGTTTTGCTCCTTAGTGCAAAGTTACAATTTCTTTTCTGCAGGAACAATTTTTATCCGCTGTTTAATCTTTATTTGTATATTTGCCCGTTGAGCCGTTGCTAACGCCTGCTTGAATTGCTGTCAATGGCTTCCTGCGATGCTGTTATTACCCTTTTACGTTGCCGTTAATGTCCTTTTGCGTCGTAAACGGGTATGTTTTACGATAATTTTTAATTTATTATTGATTAAAAAATAATTTATTTTTGTTTAAAAATAAATTAATAATTTCCTAAAAATAATTTATTTTCTGTTTAAAAAGATACCGTTTTACAAGATAAAAGATGCCGTCCCGCAAGAAGAAAGACGGCATCCTGCATTGCAACTGGTGCTGTTTGTCAGAGCGATACAGCGCTATTGTTCGTGTCGTCGATAGCGTCTTGTGGCTCGTTCCATCGGTATCGGTTCCATTCAATAGTCTCCGTTGTCACCTTTCCCGTCTCCTTTCCAAGACTGATGATGGTCTGCTTGCGTACCAGCTTAGGCCATCCGTTGAGGAAGAAATGGTAATCGGTGAGCTCCCTTACTTCCATTGGGACATCCAGACTGTCGTCGATGACTTCGTCTGCTTTATCGGAGAGTTCCTTTGAGAGCAAAGCCCCGAGCAGAGAACTGGTCAACTCTTGCACCTCGCTTGCCGGTATTGTCACCAATGCATTGTATCGGATGTTGTAGTCGCCTGGGTATGAGTTCTCGTCGGCGGTGTCCGGTTCCTCGTAAGTTGCCAGAAGCGAAATGTTCACCGGATAGCCTGCCGATGAATCAGTAGTGTTCGTTATACCTATATTATATGCGCTGCCGTTGAGAGTAAACATGGTGGTGAAGTCCCCGTAGAGTCCTTTCGCAGCATCTTCCGTGATGAATCCGAGCTTTAACAGACTGGCGAGGTTCTTTTTAGGCATAATCGAGTCTATGCCAGGATTCTTCTCATATTGGTCATCAAGGAACTTCGTTATAACCGGCAATGCCTTGTCGCGGATGGTGCGCCAGTTCTCCAGGTGCTGTATTTCTCCAAACTCGTCGGTGGTGAAGATTGCCGGAGTCTGACTTTTGGCTTCCAACTTTATTCCGCTTTTTACTGAGTCGGTCTCGTTGTCGGCTTTCCACGACAATGGTGTGTACTCCAGACGGTAGCCTTTTGAGGTCGAGTCGAGGACTACTATTCTGAACTTCGCTTCCACTCCGCTGGTGCGGGTAGTGTCGGAATCGGAGATTTTCGTCTCAGTCTTGCTGTAGCTGTATTCTATTGAGTCGTTCTTGTTGAAAAACGCAATGACGGCAATCGTTGAGTCTTCGTCGCTTGTGATGGCGTTAGTCTGAGCGACGGCGCTCGTCAAGGCACTGAATAATAGCAGAATGGTCCAGAGAACTTTTTTCATTAATTGTTTGGATATAATTGTTATGGATTTATTTCTCATTTGCAAATGTATACAATTTTCTTCAATATTTAGTTTCCTTCCTTGTTTTTTTTCGCAAAAAGCATTATTTTTGTAGTCGCAAAAATTAAACCAAACTAAATTATATAATTATGGCAAAAGAAAACAATCAAGGACAGCAGATGCAGATCTCTCTGTCGCCGGACGTTGCAAAGGGCGTCTACTCTAATTTCCAAATCGTTTCTCACGCTGCAACAGAGTTTGTTGTCGACTTCGCAAACATTCTTCCTGGTCAGCCTCAGGCACAGGTCAACTCTCGTATCATCATGACTCCACAGGTTGCTAAGCGCCTCCTTGGTGCTCTCAACGAGAACATCCAGCGCTATGAGAATGAGTTCGGACGCATCACAGAGCCTGGCGGCAACCGTGGTCCCCGCACCATCGCTCCGTTCGGTACCCCGAAGGGTGATGCGTAAGCAGAATCTAGGCTTTGGCCTAGGCTTAGGCTTAGGCTTAGGCTAATGGGCATATTAGGCATATTGTGCCTATTATGCCTACCTCGCCTATATATCATCTCTTCCCCCATCCCCTCACCCTTTAACCCTCCATTACTATGCCACATCCTAAAGACAACTCCTTCCTCCGCCAAGGCAAGGACTATAACACCCTAATCTGTTATCAGAAGGCCAAGTGCATCTATGACATCACCTACTATTTCACCCACCACTACCTTCAGCCTTCCGACCGCACCTTCGACCAGATGATACAAGCCGCCCGCAGTGGCAAGCAGAACATCGTAGAGGGAAACATCGATGGGGTGACATCTACCGAGATGGAGATTAAGCTGACCAATGTCGACCGTGCCTCTCTTCATGAACTCTTGGAGGACTATAAGGATTATCTTCGTAATAACGACCTTGTTCAGTGGTCTGTCGACTCGCCACAGGCTATCCAGACTCGTCGCTTCTGTTGCAAGCACAACGATCCTAAGGACTATACCGACCGCCTGCCTTCCCGTTCCGTCGAGACTATCTGCAATATCGCCATCACTTTAATCATGCAGGAGGATGTCCTCCTTAAGGGTCTTATCGAGTGGCAGAAACGTCATTTCAAGGAGAATGGTGGCATCAAGGAGCAGATGTTCAATGAGCGAAAGAAGCATCGCGGCTATTAGCGGTAGCCTATTGTGCCTATTAAGCCTACTATGCCTATTAAGCCTACTATGCCTATTAAGCCTACTGTGCCTATTAAGCCTACTATGCCCATAGTGCCTACTGAGCCTACTCTTCCCATCCTTCCTCTCTCTAATTTCTGTTAAACAACTATTCGAATAGTTATATTTTATTAATTCTAATTTTCCCCAACGTTTTATTCTTCTTATATTTAGGTGATTTGGGGAAATCTTTGTACCTTTGCAGCCCGAAACCGCCCAGTGTATTGTGTACATGCCAAAAAGCGGTGTAACAAGTTGATAATAAACAAAATAAATATATAAATAAAAAGTAAAACATCATGCCTACTATTTCACAGTTAGTAAGAAAAGGCAGAAAGGCTGTTGCCAGCAAGAGCGCCAGCCCAGCACTGGAGAATTGCCCTCAGCGCCGTGGAGTTTGCGTTCGTGTGTACACGACAACCCCTAAGAAGCCTAACTCAGCAATGCGTAAAGTCGCACGTGTCCGTCTGACAAACCAGAAGGAAGTCAACTCCTACATCCCGGGAGAGGGTCACAACCTGCAGGAGCACAGTATCGTACTCGTTCGTGGTGGTCGTGTAAAGGATCTTCCAGGTGTACGTTACCACATCGTTCGTGGTGCACTCGATACCGCAGGTGTCAGCAGCCGCACACAGCGTCGTTCTAAGTACGGAGCTAAGAAGCCTAAGAAGAAGTAAGGCTAGCACCCCACACAATGGCCAAAGGTCAACAGTCGGAGATGGCTGATGGCCTAAGGCACAAAAAGAAAATTCAACTAAAAACAAGTTTTGCTGGAGAATTGTTAAAAGACAAGGTTGAGTAAATGCCCGGGTGCGGGCGTTGAAGAACGAATCAGACGACAGCCTCCGCAAAAATTTATTTTAAGGTTAAAATGAGAAAAGCAAAACCAAAGAAGCACGTGATCCTGCCGGATCCGAAGTTCAACGACCAAAAGGTCTCAAAGTTTGTTAATCACCTGATGTACGACGGAAAGAAGAGCGTATCTTACGAAATCTTCTACAAGGCACTTGACCTTGTCGGCGAGCGTATGAAGGACAATGAGAAGTCTCCGCTTGAGATTTGGAAGCAGGCTCTCGACAACATTACTCCGCAGGTTGAGGTAAAGAGCCGCCGTATCGGTGGTGCTACTTTCCAGGTTCCTACTGAGATTCGCGCCGACCGTAAAGTGAGCGTCGCAATGAAGAACATGATCTCTTTCGCTCGTAAGCGTGGCGGAAAGAGCATGGCTGAGAAACTTGCCGCTGAGATTCAGGATGCATTCAACAACCAGGGCGGTGCTTACAAGCGTAAGGAAGATATGCACCGTATGGCTGAGGCTAACCGTGCTTTCGCTCACTTCAGATTCTAATAAGGTTAACACATATTATAATAAGGTAAAAAGAAAATGGCAAACCGCGATTTACATTTGACTCGCAACATCGGTATCATGGCGCATATCGATGCCGGTAAAACTACCACATCTGAGCGTATCCTGTACTACACAGGTAAGACTCACAAGATTGGTGAGGTACACGATGGAGCAGCCACAATGGACTGGATGGCCCAGGAGCAGGAGCGTGGTATCACTATCACATCTGCTGCTACAACATGTAACTGGACATACAATGGCAAGACCTATAAGATAAACCTCATTGATACCCCGGGACACGTTGACTTCACTGCTGAGGTTGAGCGTTCTCTCCGCGTCCTCGATGGTGCTATCGCTACTTATTCTGCTGCAGACGGTGTGCAGCCTCAGTCTGAGACTGTTTGGCGCCAGGCCGACAAGTATAATGTACCACGTATCGGTTATGTTAACAAGATGGACCGTTCTGGTGCTGACTTCTTTGAGACTGTACAGCAGATGAAGGATATTCTGGGCGCTCACCCAGTGCCAGTAGAGATTCCTATCGGTGCAGAGGAAAACTTCAAGGGTGTTGTTGACCTTATCAAGATGAAGGCTATTCTCTGGCACGACGAGACTCTCGGTGCAGAGTTCGAGGTAGACGATATTCCGGCTGATCTCGTTGACGAGGCTAATGAGTGGCGCGACAAGATGATTGAGGCTGCCGCTGACTTCGATGACGATATCATGGAGAAGTATCTCGACGGCAAGGATATTCCTGAGGATCAGATTATCGCTGCTCTCCGTAAGGGTACTTGTGCTATGGAGATTACCCCAATGACCCTCGGTTCTTCATACAAGAACAAGGGTGTTCAGCCTCTGCTTGACTATACTTGCGCATTCCTGCCTTCACCTGAGGATACAGAAGCTATCAAGGGTACTAACCCTGACACCGGCGAAGAGGAAGACCGTAAGCCTCTTGAGAGCGAGCCGACAGCTGCTCTTGCATTCAAGATTGCAACTGATCCGTTCATGGGCCGTCTGGTATTCTTCCGCGTTTATTCTGGTAAGGTTGAGGCTGGCTCTTACATCTACAACCCACGCTCTGGCAAGCGCGAGCGTATCAGCCGTCTGTTCCAGATGAACTCTAACAAGGAGATTCCAATGGATTCTATCGATGCCGGCGACATTGGCGCAGGTGTTGGTTTCAAGGACATCCGTACCGGTGATACACTCTGTGACGAGCAGCATCCAATCGTACTGGAGTCTATGACATTCCCGGATCCTGTGATCTCTGTCGCTGTTGAGCCGAAGAGCCAGGCTGATGTTGCAAAGATGGATAACGGTCTTGCTAAGCTTGCAGAGGAGGACCCGACATTCACAGTACATACCGACGAGCAGAGTGGTCAGACCATTATCTCTGGTATGGGTGAGCTCCACCTCGACATCATTATCGACCGTCTGAAGCGTGAGTTCAAGGTTGAGTGCACAGAGGGTAAGCCACAGGTTAACTATAAGGAGGCTATCCTTGGCACTGCTCAGAGCCGTGAGACTTATAAGAAGCAGACTGGTGGTCGTGGTAAGTTCGCTTGTATCGATGTAACTATCGGTCCTAAGGACGAGGATTACACTGAGGGCGATCTGCAGTTCATCAACAACGTCAAGGGTGGTAACATTCCTAAGGAGTTCATCCCGTCTGTACAGAAGGGATTCCAGGATTGCCTGTCTAACGGTGTCCTCGGTGGTTACCCAATGACTGGTCTGAAGGTTACACTGAACGATGGTAGCTTCCACCCGGTTGACTCTGACCAGCTTTCATTCGAACTCGTTGCCCATCAGGCATTCAAGGTTCTCTGCCCGAAGGCACAGCCGGTTCTCATGGAGCCTATCATGAAGGTAGAGGTTGTTACTCCTGAGGAGAGCATGGGTGATGTCATCGGCGACCTTAACAAGCGTCGTGGTCTTGTTCAGGGTATGGATGAGGCTCGTAGCGGTGCACGTATCGTTAAGGCAATGGTTCCACTGGCTGAGATGTTCGGTTATGTAACCGCTCTGCGTACCATTACTTCAGGTCGTGCTACTTCTTCTATGGAGTATGACCACCACGCACCTGTAAGCAACAACCTCGCTAAGGAAATCCTGACTGAGGTTGGCGGTCACCCAGAGTTGCTCAAGTAAACAATAATGGCTGAGGGGCGTCCTTATAGCGAATGACTCTTATGAGGACGTACCTCTTAGCTAATTTCAAATTATAAATTACAAATCAATAATTAAAAATGAGTCAGAAGATTCGTATCAAGCTGAAGAGTTACGACCACCAGCTGGTCGACAAGTCAGCCGAGAAGATTGTGAAGGCTGTAAAGGCTACCGGCGCTATTGTTAGTGGTCCTATTCCACTGCCTACCCACAAGCGTATTTACACCGTCAACCGTTCTACATTCGTCAACAAGAAGAGCCGTGAGCAGTTCCAGCTCTCAGACTTCAAGCGTCTTATTGACATCTACAGCGCTTCACCAAAGACTGTTGATGCTCTTATGAAGCTCGAGCTCCCTTCAGGTGTTGAGGTTGAGATTAAGGTCTAATTATTTAGTTTGTGGTATATCACATCTATAAAGTCTACAGAAGTCTATAATATCAATATAGAAAACATTAAAACATTTAATTGAAATGCCAGGATTATTAGGAAAGAAAATCGGAATGACATCCGTATTCAGTGCCGACGGTAAGAATGTGCCGTGCACTGTTATCGAAGCTGGTCCTTGTGTTGTAACCCAGGTTAAGACCGTTGAGAAAGATGGTTACAAGGCTCTTCAGTTAGGTTTCGGCGAGGCAAAGGAGAAGAGAACCTCTAAGCCTCTGCAGGGACACTTCAAGAAGGCAGGCACAACACCAAAGAAGCACTTGGCCGAGTTCAAGTTTGACGAGGAGCATAACCTCGGTGACACTATTACTGTTGAAATCTTCAACGATGCCCAGTTCGTAGATGTCGTTGGTACATCTAAGGGTAAAGGTTTCCAGGGGCAAAGGTCTTCAAAGGCATGCGCATGGGCGGCCAGATGGGAGGCGACAGAGTAACTACTCAGAACCTTCAAGTGTTAAAGGTAATTCCAGAGCAGAACCTCCTTATCGTTAAGGGTTCAGTCGCTGGATGCAATGGTTCAACCGTAATAATTAACAAGTAATGGATATTAACGTATTAGATATCAAAGGTCAGGAGACCGGCCGCAAGGTAACTCTTAACGAGAATATCTTCGGTATTGAGCCAAACGATCACGTCGTTTATCTCGATGTGAAGCAGTACCTCGCTGACCAGCGCCAGGGCACAGCAAAGTCAAAGGAAAGAAGTGAGCACGCTGGCTCTACACGTAAGCTCGGACGCCAGAAGGGTGGCGGCGGCGCTCGTCGTGGTGACATCAACTCACCAGTTCTCGTTGGTGGTGGTCGCGTATTTGGTCCAAAGCCTCGTGACTATCGTTTCAAACTGAACAAAAAAGTAAAACTTCTTGCTCGTAAATCTGCACTGTCTTACAAGGCAAAGGACAATGCTATCGTTGTCGTTGAAGATTTCAATCTTTACGCTCCAAAGACAAAAGATTTCGTAAATATTACTAAAAATCTTAAAGTCGACGGCAAGAAAGTACTCCTTCTTTTGCCAGAAGCAAATAATAATGTATATTTGTCGGCTCGAAACCTGCAAGAGGCTGAAGTAATGCCCGCAGCACAGCTCAATACGTACAAAGTTTTGAATGCTGATGTTGTCGTCGTGACTGAGAATTCTCTGAAGGTTATTGACCAAATTTTGAACAAGTAATTAAGTAGGAGACACTAAGTTATGACATTCATTATAAAACCTCTGGTCACTGAGAAGATGACCAAGATGACAGACAAGTCTTCTGTCGACAAGACCGTTAAGGTTAAGGGCGAGAAGAAGACCATACCGGCTCAGCCTAAGTATGGCTTCATCGTAAAGCCTGAGGCCAACAAGCTCCAGATTCAGAAGGAGGTTGAAGAGCGGTACAACGTGAAGGTTGTAGACGTCAATACAATGCGTTATGCCGGTAAGCGTCAGGCTCGGTATACTAAGAGAGGCCTTGTGAAGGGCCAGCGCAACGCCTACAAGAAAGCATACGTCACATTGAAGAATGGTGACACAATCGATTTTTACAGCTATTACTGCATCCGTGCCAGAGAAGTCTCTCGTTTACGGTAAACGTTCTACCGGCGGCCGCAACAACACCGGCAAGATGACCATGCGCTACATCGGCGGTGGTCACAAGAAGAAGTATCGTCTGATCGACTTCAAACGAGAGAAAGATGGTGTTCCAGCTGTAGTGAAGACAATCGAGTATGACCCTAACAGGTCAGCTCGTATTGCGCTTCTGTTCTACGCTGATGGTGAAAAACGTTACATTATTGCTCCTAACGGACTGAAGGTTGGTGCAACAGTAATGTCAGGCGCTGAGGCAGCTCCTGAGGTTGGTAATGCACTTCCTCTTGCAAACATTCCTGTAGGTACCGTAATTCACAACATTGAGTTACGTCCGGGTCAGGGTGGCTTGCTCGTTCGTTCGGCTGGTAACTTTGCTCAGCTTACTTCTCGTGAAGGCAGTTATTGTGTGATTAAGCTCCCTTCTGGCGAAACACGTCAGATTCTCTCAGCTTGTAAAGCTACTATCGGTAGCGTAGGTAACTCTGACCACGCTCTTGAGCAGTCCGGTAAGGCCGGTCGCTCTCGCTGGCTCGGACGTCGTCCTCACAACCGTGGTGTTGTTATGAACCCTGTTGATCACCCAATGGGTGGTGGTGAAGGACGTCAGTCTGGTGGACATCCACGTTCACGTAAGGGCTTGTACGCTAAGGGTCTCAAGACTCGTGCACCGAAGAAGCAGTCGAACAAGTACATAATCGACCGCGCTAACAAGAAGTAAACAAGTTAATTCAGAAGAGTAAATTATGAGTCGTTCATTAAAAAAAGGTCCGTATATTAACGTCAAGCTCGAGAAAAAGATTCTCGCCATGAACGAGAGCGGCAAGAAGAGTGTCGTTAAGACATGGGCCAGAGCATCAATGATTTCCCCGGATTTCGTGGGTCACACTGTTGCTGTTCACAACGGAAACAAATTTATCCCTGTTTACATTACTGAGAACATGGTAGGTCATAAGCTCGGAGAGTTCAGTCCTACACGCCGCTTCGGTGGCCACTCAGGCAACAACAAAAAGTAAATAGGCCATTTATCCATTAAGCAAAAAGAACAATAATATAATGGGAGCAAGAAAACATATCAAGGCTGAAGCCCGTAAAGAGGCAAAAAGAAGCCTGTATTTCGCTAAGCTCAAGGATTGCCCTTCATCTCCCCGCAAAATGCGCTATGTAGTTGACATGGTACGCGGTATGGAGGTTAATCGCGCGCTGGGTGTGCTGAGGTTCTCTAAGAAGGCCGCTGCCCAGAATGTTGAGAAGCTGCTGCGTTCCGCCATCGCTAACTGGGAGGTTAAAAATGACCGCAAGGCTGAGGACGGAGAACTGTACATTTCGCAAGTCTTCGTTGATGAAGGCGTAACTATGAAGCGCATGCGCCCTGCACCACAGGGTCGCGGTTACAGAATTCGCAAACGTTCTAACCACGTCACTCTCTTCGTCGACACAAAGCCGACAGCTACTGAGGCTGACGCTAACAATGATGAAAATAAATAAGTAGAATGGGACAGAAAGTTAATCCAATCAGCAACCGTCTTGGTATTATCCGCGGTTGGGACTCAAATTGGTTCGGTGGCAAGGACTTCGGTGACAACCTCGTAGAGGACCAGAAGATCCGCACATACCTGAGAAAGCGCCTTGAGAAGGCACAGGTATCCCGCATCGTCATCGAACGCACATTGAAGCTTGTCACCATTACTATTTGCACTGCCCGTCCGGGTATCGTCATTGGTAAAGGTGGTCAGGATGTTGACAAACTGAAGGAAGAACTGAAGAACCTCTTCAAGAAGGATATTCAGATCAATATCTTCGAGGTTAAGAGACCTGAGCTCGACGCAACAATCGTAGGTGAAAACATCGCTCGCCAGGTGGAAGGTAAGGTTGCTTACCGTCGTGCCATCAAGATGGCTATCGCCAATACAATGCGTGCAGGAGCAGAGGGTATCAAAGTTCAAATTACCGGTCGTCTTAACGGTGCCGAAATCGCACGTAAGGAAATGTTCAAGGAGGGTCGTACCCCATTGCACACATTCCGTGCTGACATCGACTACTGTCAGACTGAGGCACTCACAAAGGTCGGACTGCTCGGTATCAAGGTTTGGATCTGCCGTGGTGAGATTTACCACAAGGTAGAACGTGGCAACAAAGGCAACGCCCACAGAGGCACACAGCTGGCTTTCGGCTCATTCGGCATCAAGACACTTGAGGCTAAATGGCTCGACAGCCGTCAGATCGAGGCAGCTCGTGTGGCAGTCAACCGCTACATGAACCGTCAGGGTCAGGTCTGGATTCGTATCTTCCCGGATAAGCCTATCACTCGTAAGCCTGCCGATGTCCGAATGGGTAAAGGTAAGGGTGATCCAGCAGGATGGGTTGCACCTGTCACTCCGGGTCGTATCCTCTTTGAAGTAGAAGGTGTTTCTTTTGACGTTGCTAAGGAGGCTCTTCGCCTCGCAGCGCAGAAATTGCCTGTTAAGACAAAGTTTGTAGTACGTCGTGATTACGATAAAAACGCTTAAGTAAGATGAAAATTAAGGAAGTAAGAGAACTCGAGACCAAGGACTTGGTTGAGAAGATAGAGAATGCTGAGGAGGCTCTCACAAAGATGAAGCTTAACCATCAGATTACTCCGCTTGAGAATCCATCACAGATTAAGGCTGCTCGTCGTGACATCGCACGTATGAAGACAGAACTTCGCCAGAGAGAACTTAACAAATAATAGTGGTCCAGATGGAAACAAGAAATTTAAGAAAAGTTAGACAGGGTGTTGTAATAAGCGACAAAATGGATAAAACCATTGTTATTGCAGCTAAGTTCAAGGAGAAGCACCCTATATATGGTAAGTTCGTGCAGCACACGAAGAAGTACCATGCCCATGACGAGAACAATGAGGCTCACGTAGGCGACACTGTTCAGATCATGGAGACCCGTCCTCTGTCAAAGACAAAGAGATGGAGATTAGTTCAAATCGTTGAAAAAGCTAAGTAATTATGATACAGGTAGAATCAAAACTTACAGTCGCTGACAACAGCGGCGCACGCGAGGCTAAGTGCATTCGCGTACTCGGTGGCACTGGTCGCCGTTATGCAAGCGTAGGTGACGTTATCGTAGTTGCTGTACAGAACGTCATCCCGTCAAGTGAATTGAAAAAGGGTGCAGTTTCAAAAGCTTTAATCGTCCGCACAAAGAAGGAAATCCGTCGCGCTGATGGCTCGTACATCCGTTTCGACGATAATGCTTGCGTATTGCTCAACAACGCTGGTGAACTTCGTGGCAGCCGTATCTTCGGTCCTGTCGCTCGTGAGCTTCGCGCCGTCAATATGAAAGTCGTTTCCTTGGCACCAGAGGTTCTTTAATTTATAAAAGTAAAAACAGAAATGGCAAAATTTCATATAAAGAAAGATGACCAGGTCATTGTCCTTGCCGGTGCTGACAAGGGCAAGACTGGAAAGGTGCTCAAGGTGCTGCGTGATAAGGAGCGTGTCATCGTTGAGGGCATTCACATGGTCTCAAAGAGCACTAAGCCGTCTGCTGCTAATCCTCAGGGTGGCATCATTAAGCAGGAGGCTCCTATACATATATCTAATGTCAGTCTTATCGATCCGAAGAGCGGAAAGGCTACACGTATCCGTATCGAGCGTGAGGGCAAGACCGTAAAGCGTATCGCTAAAAAGTCAGGGGAGGAAATCAAGTAATGGATACAGCAGAGTTAAAGAAACAGTACAACGAGCAGATTGCTCCGGCTCTGAAGAAGCAGTTCAACTACACTTCATCCATGCAGATTCCTGTTCTGGAGAAGATTGTCATCAACCAGGGTCTCGGTGACGCTACTCAGGATAAGAAGATTATCGAAGTAGCTATCAATGAGCTTACCGCTATTACAGGTCAGAAGGCTGTTGCTACATATTCTAAGAAGGATATTGCAAACTTCAAACTTCGTAAGAAGATGCCTATCGGCGTCATGGTAACTCTTCGCCGTGAGCGCATGTATGAGTTCCTTGAGAAACTCGTTCGCATTGCACTTCCGCGTATCCGTGACTTCAAGGGTATCAATACAAAGTTCGATGGCCGTGGAAACTATACTCTCGGTATTACTGAGCAGATCATTTTCCCGGAAATCAACATTGACCAGGTAGACCGCATTCAGGGTATGAACATCACTTTCGTTACTTCTGCAAAGACAGATGAAGAAGGTTTCGCACTTCTGAAAGCATTTGGTCTTCCATTCAAGAACGCTAAAAACGATTAAGTGATATGGCAAAAGAATCAATGAAAGCCCGCGAGGTTAAGCGTGCAAAGCTCGTAGCTCGCTACGCAGCAAAGCGTGCGGCTCTGAAGAAGACCATCGCTACCACTAATGACCCGGCAGAGGCTTATGAGGCTGCCCGCAAACTGCAGGCTATCCCAAAGAATGCTAATCCTATCCGTCTTCACAATCGCTGCAAGATTACAGGTCGTCCAAAGGGCTATATCCGCCAGTTCGGACTTTCCCGTATCCAGTTCCGTGAGATGGCTTCACAGGGTCTTATTCCGGGAGTCAAGAAGGCAAGCTGGTAGTTTTGTTGAAGTGAAGAAGTAATTTAGTCTATAAGTTTTTAAGTTTTGGCAGTGGGAGCTATAACTTGAAAACTTTAAACTATATTCTTCCAAACTCAATAACTTAGACACTTTTTTTTAATATTGTCGGGGTAGTCCCGATTAATTAAACATTTATATTTTATGACAGATCCAATAGCAGATTATCTGACAAGACTTCGGAATGCTATCATGGCTCACCATCGTGTGGTTGAGATTCCGGCGTCTAACTTGAAGAAGTCTATTACTAAGATTCTCTTCGAGAAGGGTTACATCCTGAACTACAAGTTCATTGAGGACGGACCTCAGGGTACAATCAAGGTCGCACTGAAGTACGACCCGGTAACCAAGAAGAACGCAATCAAGAAATTGCAGCGTGTTTCTTCTCCTGGTCTTCGCCAGTATACTGGTTACAAAGACATGCCGAGAGTAATTAACGGATTAGGTATTGCAATCATATCTACATCTAAAGGTGTAATGACAAACAAAGAGGCTGCTGCCGAGAAGGTAGGCGGTGAGGTTCTTTGCTACGTTTATTAATGGAGGAATACAGTATGTCAAGAATAGGAAAATTGCCAATTAGTATTCCTGCAGGCGTTACAGTAACGCTTAAGGATAACGTTGTTACCGTTAAGGGCCCTAAGGGTGAGCTCTCACAGAAGGTTGACCCTTCAATCATTGTTAAGGTTGAGAATAACGAGGTTACATTCGCCATTGACGAGAATAGCCTTGTCGATGATAAGCAGAAACAGTCATACCACGGTCTTTATCGCGCACTTGTCAACAACATGGTTGTCGGTGTAAGTGAAGGCTATAAGAAAACCATGGAACTCGTAGGTGTTGGTTATCGTGTAAGTAACCAGGGCAACCTCATTGAGTTCTCTCTTGGTTATGATTTGTGCAAAGATTCGTTCTTTCCGTATGCCTGAGCCTTATAAGGGTAAGGGTATCCTGTTCCAGGGCGAGGTTATCCGCAGAAAGTCTGGTAAGACAGCTGCAGCTAAGTAACTTTTATAATTAATTACGATTATGTCAACAAAGAAAGAACAAAGAAGACTTAAGATAAAGTTCCGCATTCGTAAGAATGTGAGCGGTACTGCCGAGCGCCCACGTCTGAGCGTTTTCCGCAGTAATAAGCAGATTTATGCACAGGTCATCAACGATTTGACTGGCAAGACTCTTGCATCAGCTTCTTCACTTGGCCTTGAGAAGTTGCCAAAGATTGAGCAGGCTAAGAAGGTCGGTGCACTCGTTGCCGAGAAGGCAAAGGCTGCCGGTGTTGAAAAGGTCGTCTTCGACCGTAACGGATACCTTTATCATGGACGTGTTCAGGCACTTGCTGATGCAGCCCGTGAGGGAGGACTTAATTTCTAAACGATTATGGCAATGAACAAAGTAAAAGTAAATAGTGACGTAGAACTGAAAGACCGTCTGGTTGCTATCAACCGCGTAACAAAGGTTACAAAGGGTGGCCGTACTTTCACATTCGCAGCCATCGTCGTTGTTGGTGACGGCAAAGGCGTTATCGGCTATGGCCTTGGTAAGGCTGGTGAAGTTACCGCTGCTATTCAGAAGGGTACCGACGCTGCAAAGAAGAACCTCGTAAAGGTTCCTGTACTCAACGGTACTGTTCCTCATGAGATGGAAGTCCGTTTCGGCGGCGCTCAGGTTCTTATCAAGCCGGCTGCTGCCGGTACCGGTCTGAAGGCCGGAGGTGCTATGCGTGCCGTTCTGGAGAGCGCAGGCATCAAGGATGTGATTGCAAAGTCAAAGGGCTCTTCAAACCCTCACAACCTGGTAAAGGCTACTATCGCAGCTCTGAGCCAGATGCGTGACGCTTATGGCGTTGCAGGTGAGCGTGGTATCAGCATGGACAAAGTATTTAACGGTTAAAAAATAGGAGATTCTAAACTATGGCAACATTTAAAGTAAAGCAGGTCAAGAGCCGCATTAACGCTCCGAAGGACCAGAAGGCAACTCTCATTGCACTGGGTCTGCACAAGATCGGCCAGGTTGTTGAGCTTGAGGACACTCCTAGCAACCGTGGAATGGTTCGTAAGGTATTTCACCTTGTCGAAGAAGTTAAGTAATTAATCTTTTAAGCAACGAAGGAAAATGAAATTAAATAATTTGAAACCAGCTGAGGGCTCTACTCATTCACGCCGTCGTATTGGCCGTGGTCCAGGTTCTGGACTGGGCGGCACTTCTACCCGTGGTCATAAGGGTGCCAAGTCACGTTCTGGTTACAAGAAGAAGATTGGTTTCGAGGGTGGTCAGATGCCACTTCAGCGTCGTGTTCCGAAGGCTGGATTCAAGAACATCAACCATAAGGAGTTCTATCCTGTAAACCTTTCTACACTTCAGAAGCTTGTTGAAGAGAAGAACCTTACTAAGATCGGACTTGCCGAGCTCAAGGAGAACGGTGTAGTCAAGGGCAATAAGCTAGTTAAGATTCTTGGTAATGGTGAACTCAAAGCCAAAGTTGAAGTAGAGGCTAATGCCTTTTCAGAGTCTGCCAAGAAGGCTATCGAGGCAGCAGGTGGTAACACAACTATAATCTAAGTTAATGAAAAAGTTTATTGAGACACTGAAGAATATATGGAAGATTGAGGATCTGCGTCAGCGGATTCTCATCACCATTCTGTTTACGGCTATTTACCGTTTCGGGTCGTTCGTCGTACTTCCAGGTATTGACCCGACCATGTTGGACAAATTGCAGTCACAGACCGCAGGCGGCCTTATGTCACTGTTGGATATGTTCTCCGGTGGTGCATTCTCCAATGCGTCTATCTTCGCACTTGGAATTATGCCATACATCTCAGCTTCTATCGTTATGCAGCTTCTCGCCGTCGCTGTACCTTACTTCCAGAAGATGCAGCGCGAGGGCGAGAGCGGCAGGAAGAAGATCAACTGGTACACCCGTATCCTTACGGTTGCTATCCTTTTGTTCCAGGCACCGTCTTATCTTATCAACCTGAAGATGCAGGCCTCTCAGGCACTGGCATCAGGTATTAGTTGGACAGTGTTCATGATTCCTGCAACACTCATTCTTGCCGCCGGTTCAATGTTTATCTTGTGGCTTGGTGAGCGTATTACCGATAAAGGAGTTGGAAATGGAATCTCGCTCATAATTATGATAGGTATCATCGCACGTCTGCCGCAGGCCTTCATCCAGGAGGTTTCCAGTCGATTCACTGCAATCACCGGTGGTGGTCTCGTGATGTTTATCGTTGAGCTTGTCATTCTTTATGCTGTTGTATGTGCATCAATCCTTCTCGTGCAGGGTACCCGCAAAGTCCCAGTTCAGTATGCAAAGCGTATTGTAGGTAACAAACAGTATGGTGGCGCGCGCCAGTACATTCCGTTGAAGCTTTTCGCAGCCAATGTGATGCCTATCATCTTTGCTCAGGCATTGATGTTCATACCGTTGGCTATCGTACAGTATTCTACGGATAATGCCAGCCCGGTACTTCAGAGCCTCATGGACACCAAGAGTCTGCTGTACAATGTAGTTTATGTAATTCTCGTGATTGCATTCACCTACTTCTATACTGCAATTACCATCAATCCGACACAGATGGCTGAAGATATGAAGCGTAATAACGGTTTCATTCCGGGTGTTAAGCCTGGTAAGGATACAGCCGATTATATCGACACCGTTATGTCACGCATCACTTTCCCTGGTTCTCTGTTCATCGCATTCATTGCAATCATGCCGGCTTTAGCTGGACTGTTGAATGTGCAGGATGCTTTCAGTCAGTTCTTCGGTGGTACATCACTTCTGATTCTCGTTGGTGTTGTTATCGATACACTCCAGCAGATCGAGTCTCATCTGATGATGCGCCATTACGATGGATTGCTGAATTCCGGTCACACTCGTGGTAATGGTGGTGTTGCAGCATATTAATCTTCTCCTTTTGGAATGAATGTATTTCTTAAGACAGAAGATGAGATTGAATTAATGCGTAAGGCCAACCTGCTAGTAGGTCAAACCCTTGCTGAGGTTGGCCGGCATATAAAGCCAGGTGTCTCGACACTACAGTTGGACAAAATTGCCGAGGAGTTTATCCGCGACAATGGTGCAATCCCTTCTTTTAAAGGTTGCCCCAATCCTATCGGGAAACCATTTCCCGGGAGTATTTGTACATCTGTAAATGCTTTAGTAGTTCACGGTATTCCTAATCCTAAATGCATACTTAAGGATGGTGACATTATCTCCATTGATTGTGGCACTATCCTTGATGGGTTTAACGGTGACTCTTGTTATACTTTCTGCGTAGGCGAGGTAAAACCCGAAGTAAAGAAGTTACTTCGAACCACAAAGGAAGCATTATATAAGGGAATAGAAGCAGCTCAAGCCGGTCATCATCTTGGTGATATTGGTAATGCAGTTCAAAGCCATTGTGAGGCTCAGGGCTATGGAATAGTCAGGGAACTTGCAGGACATGGAATAGGCAGGGCTATGCACGAGGATCCACCTGTCTTTAACTATGGAAACATAGGTGAAGGCATGCTTCTGAAAGCAGGAATGTGCATAGCAATAGAGCCAATGGTAACTATGGGCGACCGAAAGGTTTGGATGCTTCATGACCACTGGCAGATTATTACCCGTGACATGAAACCAGCTGCGCACTTTGAGCATACAATAGCTATCCGTAACGGTAAGGCTGACATCTTATCTTCGTTTGAAGAAGTAGAGAAATTAGAAGGACAAAACATTTAAATAAAGAAGATATTAATATATGGCAAAACAAGCTGCTATAGAGCAGGATGGAACAATTATGGAGGCTCTCTCCAACGCAATGTTCCGTGTTGAACTTGAGAATGGCGTTGATATTACAGCCCATATCTCTGGTAAGATGAGAATGCACTACATCAAGATTCTCCCCGGCGACAAGGTAAAAGTCGAGATGAGTCCGTACGACTTGACAAAAGGCAGAATAGTTTTCAGATACAAATAATATATTATTCACAATGAAGACAAGAGCATCATTAAAGAAACGCACACCGGACTGCAAGATTGTTCGTCGCAAGGGCCGTCTGTTCGTTATCAACAAGAAGAACCCTAAGTATAAGATGCGTCAGGGTTAAATGGTAAATTCGTTAAAAATATGTAAAGGATTAGCGTAATTCAATTATTATGCCTATCTTTGCATGCTTTTTAGCGAAAGTTAAACGTTTAAGTAATTTTTATTTTACAAAATTAATCAATGGCAATAAGAATTGTTGGAGTAGACTTGCCCCAGAATAAGCGTGGCGAGATCGCATTGACTTATATCTATGGTATAGGTCGAAGTAGTTCAGCAAAGATATTGGACAAGGCCGGCGTGAGCCGCGACTTGAAGGTTAGCGAGTGGTCGGACGACCAGGCAGCCAAGATCCGTGAAATTATCGGTGCTGATTACAAAGTAGAAGGTGACCTCCGTTCAGAGGTTCAAATGAACATCAAGCGCCTGATGGATATCGGTTGCTACCGTGGAATCCGTCATCGTAATGGTCTTCCTGTTCGCGGTCAGAGTACTAAGAATAATGCTCGTACCCGTAAGGGAAAGAAGAAGACTGTTGCTAATAAGAAGAAGGCTACTAAGTAATCTCGGAGGAAATTAACAATGGCAAAGAAAACAACAGCATCTAATAAGAAGAGAAATGTAAGAGTTGACGCTGTAGGTCAGCTGCACGTTCATAGCTCTTTCAATAATATTATCGTATCTCTGGCTAACAGCGAGGGTCAGGTTATTTCTTGGTCTTCAGCTGGTAAGATGGGATTCCGCGGTTCTAAGAAGAACACTCCTTACGCAGCCCAGATGGCTGCCGAGGATTGCGCAAAGACAGCTTTCGAGCTTGGTCTTCGCAAGGTAAAGGCTTATGTTAAGGGTCCGGGTAACGGTCGTGAGAGCGCCATCCGTGCCGTCAACGCCGCTGGCATTCAGGTTACTGAGATTGTCGACGTCACACCGCTTCCACATAACGGTTGCCGTCCTCCAAAGCGTCGTCGCGTTTAATTTCATCTTAAGAACATTTTAAAAGATTACATTAAATTATGGCAAGATACATAGGTCCAAAATCAAGAATCTCACGCCGTTTCGGCGAGCCCATCTTCGGTCCTGACAAGGTACTGTCAAAGCGTAATTTCCCTCCAGGGCAGCAGGGCAACAATCGCCGTCGCAAGCAGTCTGAGTATGGTGCTCAGTTGGCTGAAAAGCAGAAGGCAAAGTATACTTACGGTGTACTTGAGCGTCAGTTCCGCAATCTGTTTGATGCAGCAGCAAAGGCAGACGGTATTACCGGTGAGGTGCTCCTTCAGAGCTTGGAGAGCCGTCTTGATAACGTTGTTTATCGTCTCGGTATCGCTCCTACTCGTGCAGCTGCACGTCAGCTTGTTAGCCACAAGCACATTGTCGTTAATGGCAATGTAGTAAATATTCCTTCATATCAGGTAAAGCCAGGTGACGTTGTAGGCGTTCGTGAGAAGGCTAAGTCGCTTGAGGTTATTGAGGCAGCACTCGCTGGTTTTAATCACAGCAAGTATCCATGGCTGGAGTGGGACGAGAACACAAAGAGTGGTAAGTTCCTTCACAAGCCAGATCGTGCTGACATTCCTGAGAACATTAAGGAGCAGTTAATCGTTGAGTTGTACTCAAAACAATAAAAATCATTAAATTAATGGCGATATTAGCATTTCAAAAACCTGATAAAGTAGTGATGGTGGAGGCTAACGACCACTACGGAAAGTTTGAATTCCGCCCTCTCGAGCCTGGCTTCGGTATTACCATAGGTAACGCCCTTCGCCGCATCCTTCTTTCATCGCTTGAAGGTTTCGCAATCAACACTATTCGTATAGCTGGTGTTGAGCACGAATTCTCTTCCGTTCCCGGTGTAAAGGAAGATGTTACCAACATCATCTTGAATCTCAAGCAAGTTCGGTTCAAGCAAGTAGTAGAAGAATTCGAGAATGAGAAAGTTAGTATCACCGTAGAGAACACAACCGAGTTCAAAGCTGGTGATCTTAACAAGTATTTGACTGGATTTGAAGTGTTAAACCCTGATTTGGTGATTTGTCATTTAGATTCAAAGGCTTCGATGCAGATTGACCTTACCATCAATAAGGGTCGTGGTTACGTTCCTGCTGACGAGAATCGTCAGTTCTGCACCGATGTCAACGTACTTCCAATCGATTCTATCTACACCCCTATCCGTAACGTCCGTTACAGTGTTGAGCCGTATCGTGTTGAGCAAAAGACCGACTACGACAAACTCGTTATCGAAGTTACTACAGATGGTTCCATCCACCCGAAGGATGCACTGAAAGAGGCAGCTAAGATCCTCATCTATCACTTCATGTTGTTCTCTGATGAGAAGATTACTCTTGAGAATCCTGATCAGGACACCAACCAGGAGTTTGATGAAGAGGTACTGCACATGCGTCAGTTGCTTAAGACTAAGCTTACAGACCTCAACTTGAGTGTTCGTGCTCTTAACTGTCTGAAGGCCGCTGATGTTGAGACCCTCGGTGATCTCGTACAGTATAACAAGACCGACCTCTTGAAGTTCCGCAACTTTGGTAAGAAATCGCTTTCTGAGCTTGATGATTTGCTCGAGAGTCTGAATCTGTCGTTTGGAACCGACATTTCAAAGTATAAACTGGACGAGAAGTGATTCTCTTCCTAATTGTTAAAAACAAAAAATGAGACACAACAAGAAATTCAACCATCTGGGTCGTACTGCTGACCACCGTGCTGCCTTGCTTTCAAACTTGGCTTGCTCGCTGATTGAGCACAAAAGAATCACTACGACCCTCGCAAAGGCCAAGGCTCTGAAGAAGTTCGTAGAGCCGCTGATTACTAAGGCAAAGAACGATACAACCAACTCACGTCGTGTTGTTTTCCGTTATCTGCAGAACAAGGAAGCCGTTAAGGAACTGTTCACTAACATCACTGTTAAGGTTGGTGACCGTCCAGGTGGCTACACTCGTGTAATCAAGCTTGGAACACGTCAGGGCGATGCTGCTCCTATCGCTTTCATCGAGCTTGTTGACTATGACGAGAACATGGCTAAAGCTCCGAAGGCTGAGAAGAAGACACGTCGTAGCCGTCGTGGTGGCAAGAAGGCTGCTGAAGAGGCTCCAAAAGCTGAGGAAACAGCTACTGAGGCATCTGCAGAGGAGGCTCCAAAGGCTGATGCAGCTGCTGAAGAGGCACCAAAGGCTGAATAATACGTACAGTATAAACTATTTAGTTTATCATATAAAACTTAAGGAAAAGGCTTCTATGGTTTCCCATAGGAGCCTTTTTTGATTATTTTAGTTCGTTACTTTGTTATTGTTTACTATCTTTTTTATTGTGAAAGATAGTCTATAATATTGTTATTGGGTCTCTTTTAAAAGTGTTTTTAATTTATTTTTCTTAAAAAATAAATTGTTTTTCTTTGTTTTTTAATTTATTTTTATTTCTGATTTTTGTCCTTTTACAATTCAACTGTGTATCTTTTATATCAGAAAGAGGGTATTCCAAGATTTCTTTGCTGTCTCTTTACACTGTGAAGCTTAAGCTATTAGTGTATCAGAGTCTGAAAGAAATTGTGGAATACCCTCTTTTTTGTGTTGTTTGTCGTTAAGACAAACGACTGCTTATTGTTTCTTGTCGGCTATGGCTTGTTTAATAAGTCCCTCAAGCTCTTCTGCGAGCTCAGGATTGTCCTTAATCATAGCCTTGGTAGCTTCTCTACCTTGGGCAAGCTTTGTGCCGTTGTATGAGAACCAACTGCCGCTCTTCTGAATGATATTGTATTCTACACCAAGGTCGACTATTTCGCCCGCTTTGTTGATGCCTTCACCGAATGTTATTTCGAATTCAGCCTTGCGGAATGGAGGAGCAACCTTGTTCTTTACAACCTTTACTCGTACATTGTTACCGAGAACTTGGTCGCCATTCTTTACCTGTGTTGTCTTGCGAATATCAAGACGTACAGAAGCATAGAATTTTAGTGCGTTACCACCAGTAGTTGTTTCAGGATTGCCGAACATTATACCGATTTTCTCTCGAAGCTGGTTGATGAATATGCAGCAAGTATTGGTCTTAGAAATTGTTGATGTCAGCTTTCTCAGAGCCTGCGACATAAGTCTTGCCTGCAAGCCTACAGCTGAGTCACCCATTTCTCCTTCTATCTCTTTCTTTGGAGTCAGAGCTGCTACAGAGTCGACTACAAGAATGTCGATAGCACTAGAACGGATAAGCTGGTCGGCAATCTCCAATGCCTGCTCACCGTTATCCGGCTGTGAAATCCACAGGTTGTCGACATCAACGCCGAGCTTCTGTGCATAGAATCGGTCGAAGGCGTGCTCAGCGTCAATAAATGCTGCGATGCCGCCTTGTTTCTGTGCCTCTGCAATGGCGTGGATAGCCAGTGTGGTCTTTCCTGAGCTCTCAGGACCGTAGATCTCTATTATACGTCCGCGAGGATAACCACCAACGCCAAGGGCTGCGTCAAGGCCGATACTGCCTGTAGGAATGACGTCGACATCTTCGACTTGCTCGTCACCCATGCGCATGATGCTGCCTTTTCCGAAGTCTTTTTCTATCTTGGACATTGCAGCCTGAAGGGCTTGTAGCTTGCCTTCCTGCTGCTTCTTTATCTCGTCGGTTTCTTCTTTCTTTGCCATGATTTGATATGTTTTGAGTTGTTATTTGGTTGGGGGTAGGAGCCTAGTGGACCTAGGTAAGGATGATAGGCACTATAGGCATGATAGGCTTAATGGGCACTATAGGCATGATAGGCGCTATAGGCTTAATGGGCACTATAGGCATGATAGGCACTATAGGCTTAATAGGCACTATAGGCTTAATAGGCATAATAGGCGACTACCCATTAATTATTAAAGCTCGAGGTCAATGTCGCGGAGCTCATGCCAAGGGAGTCCCTGCTTGTTGAGGACATCCAGGAATGGATCCGGGTCGAAATCCTCGACGTTCCAGACACCTGGCTTGCGCCACAGTCCCTTGAAGAACATCATTGCTCCTGCCATTGCCGGAACACCTGTTGTGTAGCTGACTCCCTGCATGCCTGTCTCCTTATAGGCATCCTGATGCTTACAATTATTATAGATATAATAAGTGTGCTCCTTGCCATTCTTCAAACCACGGATACGGCAACCGATACTGGTCTCTCCGTCGTAGTTGGCGCCGAGGTCTTGCGGATTAGGCAGTACGGCTTTCAGGAACTGCAGAGGAACAATATCAACCTTGACTGTCTTTGAAGGATCATCGTGGAGCGGTGCCTCGTAAGTTACCGGGTCAATGCGGCTCATGCCGAGGTTCTGAATGCAATCCAGATAAGTCAGGTACTGCTGACCGAAAGTCATCCAGAAGCGGGCACGCCTGATGGTCGGGTAGTTCTTTACCAGAGACTCAAGCTCCTCGTGGTGCATCAGATAGCTCTCGCGCGGACCGATATTAGGGTAGGTGAGACTCTTGTGAATCTCCAGTGGCTCGGTCTCAATCCATTTGCCATTCTCGTAATACAGACCTTTCTGAGTAATCTCACGGATGTTTATCTCCGGATTGAAGTTAGTGGCAAATGCGTGATGGTGGTTGCCGGCGTTGCAGTCAACGATGTCAAGGTCTTGAATCTCGTCGAACTCATGCTTTGCAGCGTAAGCAGTGTATGCCTGCGATACTCCCGGGTCGAATCCACAACCAAGAATAGCGGTCAGCCCAGCCTTCTCGAACTTGTCCTTGTAAGCCCACTGCCATGAATATTCAAAGTGGGCCTCGTCCTTAGGCTCATAGTTGGCAGTGTCCTCATAGTTGCAGCCACAAGCCAGACATGCGTCCATTATCGTGAGGTCCTGATAAGGCAATGCAAGATTGAGCACCAGGTCAGGCTTGAACTCGTTGAAGAGCTTCTTCAGCTGTTCCACATCGTCGGCATCGACTTCTGCGGTCTTGATGTCCATCTTATAGCCTTTGGCATGGATGGCATCTACCAGCTTGTCGCATTTAGCCTTGTGATGGCTTGCAATCATAAACTCAGTGAAGACGTCCTGATTCTGGACTATCTTGAAAGCGGCAACCGTGGCAACGCCACCGGCACCAATCATTAATATTCTTCCCATATTTAGTTTAATTCAAAATTATAAATTCAAGATTATGATTACTCCGTAGATAGAGTAATTGGCTTTTCCTGTTAATTCCTATTTCATTTTTTCGTCTATTTCCTTCTGCGTTATACCCATGGCATTCATCAGAGAATAGCCGAGAATTTGCTGACGGAAGTTGCCACCCTCCATCGGTTGCATGGCAAACAGCGTGATGTGCTTGTCGTCATCGTCAAGACGGTTGAAAGTAGAGACCAGCGTGCGCCAGATGTCGGAATTCTCAGAATCAGGAATAACCATTATTCGCTTTACCTCCTTGTGGTTGAGGATTATTCCGAGAATATCCAGCAGGACACTCTCCTTGTCATTTGCCTCGCCGCCTGTTGCAATAGCGTTGACAATGAACTCGCCAAGGCGGTCGTCACGGAATGCCTTCCCGTTCAGCTCGCTGTCGTAAGCCTTCGGCGCAAAATTATCAAGCGACTGCTTGCCTTTGTCGTGCAGCAATACCAGTTGAGTCTCGTGCTTTCCCTCACGCAGTCCGCCGTCGAGGGCAATGTCCATAGTCCACCGGCTGAGGTCAGCAGGCGGGATGCGGCGGTCGAGCATACGCTCAAAGTTTACGATGAGATTGAAAGCAACGCTGTCGATGTAGTCGCCATCAGCGATGATGACGTTTTCTGACCAGTGTATATTGTCAGGGGATTGTGAATTCATTCTTGTTAATGAGAAACGGTTTTTTATTCTATGCAAAGATAATACATTTATGTCTAAATCACAAAAATAGCCACTGAAATGTAAAATAAAAAAGTTTAAAGTCCGTTTTATATGTTAGCTATGCTAAAAGAAGAACGTTCTGACAGTTATTCTCATATTCTGAAGTACACCGGATTGTTTGGTGGTGTACAGGGTATAAGCATCCTTGTGGGGATAATCCGCAACAAGCTTGTTGCCGTCATTCTGGGACCGCAGGGAATGGGCTTGGTGTCACTGTTCAATTCAACCATCAAGCTTGTCAGCGACTCTACCAACTTCGGACTTTCCATGAGTGCCGTTAAGCGCATCTCCGAAGATTTCGACAGCGGCAATGAGCAAGCCGTCGAGCATGCCATTGATGTCGTTCGTTATTGGAGCTTTCTGACAGCATTGTTCGGAACCCTTCTCTGTGTCGCACTCAGTCCGTTGCTCAGTTGGTTTACATTCTCGTGGAATGCGCATGTACTGCATTTTATCTGTTTGTCACCTATGGTAGGCTTGATGGCTGTCACCGGTGGCGAGCTAGCTATACTCAAAGGCGTAAGGCAACTGCGGCATATAGCGTCGATAAGCGTATACAATGTCATAGCGGCGTTGATTATATCCGTGCCTATATACTACTTCTTCGGCGATAAGGGAATCGTGCCTTCGCTTGTGCTGATGGCATTGGCTCAAATGCTGCTTACGATAGGTTGCTCGTATAAGCTGTATCCGTTGAGAATTAGGAAAGTCGAGGGACTCTTCCGTGACGGAATAAGCATGGTGAAACTTGGAACGGCTTTTGTCGTTGCAGGAATGTTCGGCTCCGGTGCCGACTTCCTTATCCGAAGCTATCTGAATAATGTTGCCGATATTGACACCGTCGGATTGTATAATGCCGGAGTAATGTTGACGATGACATACGTCGGAATGGTATTCTCAGCCATGGAGACCGACTACTTTCCCCGGCTGTCGGGAGTATGCCACTATGGCGTTACGTTCAACGTGACAGTCAACCGTCAGATAGAAGTCATGATTCTGCTAGCCGCCCCTATGCTGGTGGCATTCATGATAGGCTTGCCGATACTCCTCCCTTTGCTTTACAGTGGCAAGTTCATGCCGGTTATCGGTATGATGCAAGTAGTTGTGCTGGCAATGTATTTCCGTGCGTTGAAACTGCCGGTAGCGTATATCCCGCTTGCCAAAGGCGACTCAAAGTCCTACATGCTGCTTGAGGTTATCGACGATATAGCCATAGTCTTTCTTGTCGTTTTCTTCTTCAGCAAACTGGGACTCTTCGGCGCAGGTATCGGCTTGACGCTTGCTTCGATATTCGACCTTCTGCTGGTCTACAGTTATTGTACTTGGAAGTATAAGTTTACAGTCTCGGCGAGCGTGTTGCAGTATGCAGCCATACAGCTTCCGATAGGTATGCTGGCATACGTCATAACACTTTTCGGCAGCGGCTCGGTTATGTACTGGCTGGGTGGTTCCACATTGTTCTTTATCAGCGCAATGGTAAGCATTACGATTCTTAAGTCGAAGACTAATCTGTGGAAAGCCATGATGAATAAAATTCATAGGAAATGACAAGAGTAACCGTCCTTATAGCTGTTTACAATACAGAGGAATACATCAGGCAATGCCTCGATTCTTTGTTGTCGCAGACGATGTCCGACTGGCAGGCAGAGTGCGTTGACGACTGCTCTAGCGACGGCTCTCTGGCTGTTCTCAATGAATATGCTGCCAAGGACAGCCGTTTCGTCGTTACGCATTTGGATAAGAACGGCGGGCAGGCGCATGCAAGAAATGTGGGATTGCGGAAAGCCGAAGGAGATATAATAGCTTTCCTGGATAGTGATGATTGGCTGTCGGATGATGCCTTGCAGAAAACTGTAGAGACATTTGACGCCAATCCACGAACAGGCTGTGTGCTGTTTCATTGCGTTAAGCATTATGCCGGCCATGACGAAGATTATCCCATGGCTGAGTTTAACGTAATGAGCGGTGAAGAAGCTTTTGAGAAAAGTCTTACGTGGGAGATACATGGAATCTATGCCGTCCGCCGAAGCATTCATGACAAATATCCATACGACGAGACACTTCATGCTTACGGCGACGACAATGTCACGCGGCTGCATTATATCGCGTCTCAGGAAGTTCGTCTTTGCAGTGGTGTTTATTACTATCGCCAGCATGCTTCATCGGTGACGCATAAGGTGAACATATACCGGTTTGATTACCTTAAGGCTAACTCGATAATGAAACATAGTCTGGAGAGGATGGGAGTCAACCGTGATTTGATTGTGACATACGAGAATTGCCGGTGGGAGAACGTTGTCGCCTTGTGCATGTTCTATTACCTGCATCACGGAGAATTGCCATCCGCTGACGCACGTCATGGATTGCAAGTAATACATAAAGCATGGAAGTCGATAGACCTGTCGATGCTTGATGACAGGAGCCACTACCATCGTTTCGGATTCCTTCCACTTCGATTCTCTTGGCGATTGTTCCGTGTCCAGGAGAAGATATACTTCTTTATTCGTGGCTTGTTGGGACGGAACAAAGAGCAATAAACTATTACCTCGTACTCTGCCATCTCATTACATCGTAGCGCAAAGAGTCGTCGACAAGTCGCATAGACTTTCTGTATTTATCGCTTATCAGGTCACGGTCGGGCTTGTAATATCGTGTGCTTATGCCCGCCAGATGGAAGAGAAGCTGGCATGTGTTGTCGGTTTCGAACGCATGGTTGAGTCCTGACTTCATTTCCTTGATTATGTCAGGATGTGCTGCCTTGTATTTGTCGGAACACCAAACGATGAGAGGAACGTCGTATTGGTATTTCAGCAGATTTCCGCACATGTCGAGCTCGTTCCTCGCCTGTGAGTCTCGCCAGTCGTATACCTCCTCGCCGTGGTCGGACAGATAGATGATGACTGTGTTGGTGTTGCGGAACATGTTGAACATATCCTCCATAACCTGGTCATTATATAGGGTCGCATTGTCGTATTCGGCTATGTATTGCCGTTTCGACTGGTTAAGCCAAGGGTCATTCCTCTTGATGTCTTTGTAGGTGAAATGATTGAACTCCTTGGTGTGAGGATAACGCTTATCCCATTCGAAGTGCTGGCCTTTCAGATGGAATATGATGAAGTTGTGGTTGCCGTAAGCAATGTGCTTCTTCTTGTAGGCGTCGAGCATCTCGCCATCGTAAGTGAAAGCACGGTCGTTTACCTGGTCGTACGATAGCCGTACTAATGTAGAATCATATAGAAGGCTGTTCAGCGTGAACTCGTAGACGTCGGTACTGCTTATCTTCTGGTTGTCCCACATAAGCACCTTGAATCCAGTCCGCTTCATTATAGCAGGCCAGTAAGGAGTGTCGCACCATCTTTCGCACTTGCCAATACTGTTTGTGCAAAGCAAGTTCCTTATGGCCTCGGTAGTGTGGGAATATGGAGAGCATACGTCAGTAAAGGCGAAAAGGTTGCCGTTCTGCTGTTCGCGTGACATATTCGGCGTAGTTGGGAGAGGGTAGCCGTATAGCTTGGCATGATATTTAATGTATGACTCTCCGATGACGAGTACAACGTTCAGGCTGTCGTCACTGAATATTGACTTGCTATTGTCATTCAATTCGCTTGTTACCCTGACTACATTCTTCATGTCCCGTTCTGTGGAAATGAGCGAAGGCAGAGTGCTGTATATCTTTGAGAATGGGTCGCGCAGCAGGTCGATTATATTCCCGTTTCTGTCGGTGTGGTTCTTCATGTAGTAGGCTATGTCGCCGTTGAATGCACAGACATGGTAAACGCCGATGCCGAATATAATGAGGAATATGACTGAGATGGCAGAACGCCAGTCCGACTTTATGCTTTTTAATTTGGTGATAATGTATTTGGGATATGTTTTTTCGAGAGCTATTGTTATGGCAGCATAGAACGCAATGGTAAGGAATACGCCCAGGGTGGTCCTCGTCAGGATATATGTCTTGATGAATTCCGATGTCTCGCTGGCATTGGTCTCGGCGACGAGCGTCAGTACCAATGGACCTATTTCCATTCCAAATTGACGGGCGATGAATATCCTTACGGTTGCGAGGAAGAATATAAGGACATAAAAGAATCCCTTAACCCATTTCTTGTTGGTTAAGGTTATTATGGCAGCCATAATGTATGCCTCGAAGAAGTAGACGAAGAGCGGACTGAGTGTAGCCCACAGGGAAACGCCGACAAAGTTGTATGGCTGTGCTATCATGCCGTGTATGGTTTGCAGGACAGCTACGATGTTGTTTAGCAAGAAGTAGGCTATGAAGAATGGAGCGTTCTTGATTATAGGCATCATGAACGCCTTAAGAATCTTGTGTATTCTTGTTGATATTGTGACAGTGTCTTTCATAAACTCAGGGTTATTTGTTTCCTGTGTTTTTGTTTAGCTTTTCTTACATCTCAGCGTTATGACGTTTATTTCCGGCCAGGCACCGAATCGGAATGGGACTGTGCCGCCAATGCCGGTTGAGACATAAAGCATAGAGTCGCCTTCGGTGTATTTGCCTCCCCATTCGTTGTAAGCCCATTTCGACGGCGAGAACTTTCCTATCTTCAGCTGTCCGGCATGTGTGTGCCCGCTTAGCGTCAGGGCAATGTCAGTCTTGTTGAGTACGCCACGGCGCCAGTGCGAAGGGTCGTGGCTCAGCAGTATCTTGAACATTCCGTCGGGCAGGTCGCCAATAGCTTCCTTGAGGTTTCCGTAGTCAGGAAACGGCGGCTTGGAGATGTTCTCCACGCCGATAATCGCTATCGACTCACTGATGTTCTGACCGCCATCCTGCCGGAGTCTGCCGATGGTTACGTGGGCATTGTCGAGCATTTGCCATCCCATCTTTGCTTCCAGATAGTGCAGGATGTTCTGGTTGCGCTTTTCGTATTCCTCTGAATGGTCCTGGCCGTATTCGCAGTAGTCATGGTTGCCCATTATGCTGTATATGCCATCCTTTGACTTCATCTTTGATAAGTCAGCCATGAACGGTCGTGCCTCATCGGCACGTACGTTGACAAGGTCGCCGGTGAAGACTATCAGGTCGGCATTCTGCTCGTTGACTTGCTTGACAAGTTTCTTGATGAACGACGGGTTTGCCTTGAATGTACCTATGTGCAGGTCGCTCAGTTGCAATATGCGGTAGCCATCAAACGACTTCGGGAGTAGCTTCGACGTACAGATCGCGTTCTTGACAACTATCCGCCGCCATCCGAAGAAGAATCCGTAGACGAACACTAATACCAGAGCCGCTGACAGAGCCAGCGCTATCCACGGACTGACTATGAACTGGATGAGGGTAAACAACAGCTTAGGCAACGCCACGCAAAGAACTAGTCCGATAAACAATCGTATCGAAGTGTTGTGCCATATCTCTCGGTTGGCAAGAACAAAGCAAGCCAGCGTCAGCACGGTAGGTATCCACCATGCTATCTTAAGCCATACTATTCCCGGCGGATAAATGTATTCTGCTGCAATGTAAATGTCGGGTACAAGCAGAAGAACGACAAATATAACCGTGA
Source organism: uncultured Prevotella sp. (assembly GCA_900315635.1). Taxonomy (GTDB): domain Bacteria; phylum Bacteroidota; class Bacteroidia; order Bacteroidales; family Bacteroidaceae; genus Prevotella. The sequence continues at coordinate 109,916 of OMZV01000008.1, read as the reverse complement.
AAAAAATCATGTTCTTAGCCATAGTAGTCAAGATTTGAGATTTTAACACTGCAAATTTACAAAAAATATCCGTTATTTCTTTCGTCACATTGATTTTTTTACTATCTTCGCAATATAATTATCAACTATCTGTCACCAAAACTAACCATTATGAGCAGAGCCACTCTTCTGTCGCTGGCCATAGCCGTCATGCCGCTATCGGTGTCGGCTCAGCATATTACTATAACCCCAGCTACGTCTGTCATCGCCGACAGCCTTAATGTTCCTTTGCGTACCGGTTCGGCTGATGTCATCGGCGAAGGCCGCATGAACAAAGGTCTTGTCATCAATTCACTCGATGCAATCACCGGTAAGGCAGCCGGTGTGACTGTCACTACGGGTGAGAACCGTATGGCAATGATTAACAGTGTACGTGTTCGTGGTACTACTTCTCTGACGGGAGGAAACGACCCGCTCGTTATCATTGACGGAGTATACAGTGATTTGGCAACTCTCTCGGCTATATATCCGGCAGATATTGAGAGTTTTGCCATCCTTAAGAATGCCGCAGAGACAGCACCTTACGGTAGCCGTGGTGCGTCGGGTGTCATCCAAGTGACTACCAAGCGTGGTCATTCAGGACGGTTTAGTATTTCGTACGATGGCAATATCGGTTTCGAATCAGTATATAAGAATATAGAGATGCTCGACAGAAACGGTTATCTGTCGACGGCAAAACGGCTTGGTCTTTATGCCAATGACGGCGGCTATGACACTGATTTTCCTGATGCCATCACCCGCACGGGCTTCGTGACAAACCACCATATAGCTTTCAGTGGCGGTACTGACGAACAGAACTACCGTGCTTCTATCGGTGTTATGGATCATAATACCGTCTTAAAGAACAACTCCTACAGTAATTTCGCTGCAAAGGTCGACCTTATGCAGAAGGCTTTCGACGACCACCTGACCATTGACCTCGGCGTTTTCGGCTCTTCACAGTCGAATAAGAACATCTTTGATGTACAGAAATTATTCTATTCGGCAGCTACACAGAATCCAACTTTCCCTGACCATATTAATTCTTCCGGTGGTTGGGATAGGAATACCACTGCTTCACAGATTACTCCGCCAAATGCTCTTCAGGCTGAGAAGAATGACAATCGCAACCAAAACTTTGGCTCGCATCTTCGCCTGACGGCTGACCTCGGTTATGGACTGACGGCTCAGGCTTTCGGCGCTTATACATATAATAGTAATGAAAATGCCCAGTTCGCTCCAACATGGGTATGGGCTCAAGGTCAGGCATGGCGTGGCGAGACAAAGCAGGAAACATGGCTTGGCAACCTCTCGTTAAGTTATCATCACAATTGGAATAACAAACATAATCTTAAGTTGACCGCACTTACCGAGTATGAAGCTACAAAGACTCGAGGCTTCTGGACGTCGGTAAAGGGGTTCACGACAAATACTCTCGGCTATAACAACCTTGCCGGAGCTGTAACTGTACCATACGGTCTTACGGGCTCAAGCTATGACAACCCAAAGCTCCTGTCATTCATGGTCGGGGCTGAGTACACTTTCCTCGACCGTTATACCATTAACGCCAACGCCCGTGTCGATGGTTCGTCAATGGTCAGCAAAGACAACCGGTGGGGATTCTTCCCTTCTGTCTCTTTGTCGTGGGATGTAATGAAGGAAAAATTCATGCAGGAACAGCGGATCTTCTCCCGTTTGTTACTCCGTACAGGCTATGGTCTGACAGGAAACCTCGGAGCAATATCGTCTTACAACTCTTTGAATATGCTTCGACCTGACGGTGCTGTGCCATGGAATGGTTCGGCTGCAGTGACATACTCGTTAAACCATAATGTCAACCCTGATTTGAAATGGGAGACACGTGGAACCTTCAATATAGGAGCTGACATGGGCTTCTGGCACGATAGGCTTATTGTTACGGCAGAGTATTACTACTCCCGTACTTGGGACATGCTCTACGATTATGATGTGCCTGTTCCGCCGTTTACTTACGACAAGCTCCTTGCCAACCTTGGTAAGATGTCTAACCAAGGATTCGAAATCGGTGCAAGTATTACGCCGATACAGAAGCGTGACATGGAACTTGATATAAGCATGAACATGTCTTTCCAGAAGAACAAACTTATCTCTCTGAGTGGTAACTACGAAGGAACATATCTTACTGCCGCAGACGTTACTTCTATCGGTAGCCTTAATGGTGCCGGATTCCATGGTGGCAACAACAATATCCTCTATCAGATTGTAGGTGAGTCGCTTGGAGTCTTCTATTTGCCTCATTGCACTGGATTGACAAAGAATGCGGACGGAACTTACAGCTATGCCATTGCAGACCTTGATGGTAATGGTCGTGTGAATATTGAGGATGGCGGCGACCGCTACATCGCCGGACAGGCTACACCGAAGATGTTCCTCGGTACGAATATCAGTTTCCGGTATAAGGACTTCGACATTACTATGCAGATGAATGGTGCTTTCGGTCATAAGATATATAACGGAACAGCACTGACATACATGAATATGAGCTCATTCCCCGACTACAACGTTATGAAAGAAGCTCCCGGTCAGAACATCTACGACCAAACGGCTACTGACTTCTGGCTGGAGAAAGGCGACTATCTCAATATCGATTATCTCACGGTCGGTTGGAATGTCCCACTCAGCAAGAAGGCACGCTATATCTCTTCCCTTCGTCTTTCTGCATCTGTCAACAACCTCGCAACCATTACTTCGTATAGTGGCTTGACTCCGCTTATTAACAGCAGTGTTGTAGACAGTACCCTGGGTATTGACGACAAGCGAAGCTATCCACCTTACAGAACATTCAGCCTTGGGGTAAGTATAGGATTCTAATAATTAAAAATTAGAAATTAGAAATTAGAAATAAAACATAAGACGACAATGAAATCAATATATCATCCATATCATCTTTTAAGTAATCAAAAGTCTCCCTTTGGGGGATGTTTGGTGGGAACTTCCCGATTGGCGGGGATTAGAATTCCTTTTATCTTTCTTTTTCTATTATCCCTATCCTTTACTTCCTGCCTCGACGAGAGCCCACGTGACCGAATAGATGAGGAAGAAGCTTACGGAACAGCCGACAAACTACTGTTGAATACCGTAGGAACACTCTACAACTATATCGGTGGCAATGCGGAAAGTCAGGGGTTGCAAGGAACATTCCGTGGCGTTTACGATTATAACACGTTTACCACCGATGAGGCTATGCTGCCTACACGTGGCGGCGACTGGTATGACGGCGGGTTCTGGCAATCTCTTTATAAGCATACTTGGACATCGAGCGATAACTCGCTTTACAACACATGGACTTACCTCTATAAGGTTGTGATGATGTGCAATAACTCACTGAATATTCTCCAGCAACGTCATTCCCTGCTCTCAGGAGAGCAATTTGACGAGGCGGTTGCGGAGGTGCGTGGTGTCCGTGCCATGTATTATTATTACCTAATGGATATGTTCGGACGTGTGCCATTAATCACAGAGAGTGGTGTCAGTGTTGACAATGTGAAGCAGAGCGAGCGCAGCGACGTGCTCAAATTCGTATATGACGAACTTTCATCCGCAGCCCCATTGCTTCCTGATGTCCACAGCAACTTGCAGAACGACTATTACGGACGTTTCACTCGTCCGGTGGCTTATTTCCTTTTGGCAAAGCTGTCGCTTAATGCCGAGGTATATGACGATGATGATTGGACTGATGGCGTACGTCCTGATGGTAAGAATATACAACTGGCTGTCGACGGACAACAGCTTAATGCATGGAAAGCTTGCCAGGCATGGTGTGACAAGATTACGGCAGAAGGCTATACATTGGAAAAAGACTATGCGTCGAACTTTGCCGTACACAACGAGACAAGCAATGAGAATATCTTCACCATACCTATGGACAAGTATCTCTATGCCAACCAGTTCCAGTATCTTTTCCGTAGCCGTCATTACAACCACGGCTCAGCTATCGGTCAAGATTCGGAGAATGGTAGCTGCGCAACACTCTCAACCGTACATACTTACGGCTATGGCACACCGGATGTCGATGCCCGTTATGCCATAAACTTCTACAGCGATACACTATATGTTGATGGAAAGATAGTCCGGCTTGATGATGGCTCGCCATTGGTTTACATGCCGCTGGCAGTGAAACTTGACCTTACCGGTGACCCATACGAGAAGACTGCAGGAGCCAGAATGTCGAAATATGCCATTGACCGTGAAGCTTATTCCGACGGAAAATTACAAGGAAATGATATTGTCCTGTTCCGTTATGCCGATGTCGTTCTGATGAAAGCAGAGGCAAAAGTCCGTAATGGCGAAGACGGATCTGCCGAACTCAACGCTGTCCGCTCTCGTGTTGGTATGCCATCGCGCACTGCAACGTTGCAAAACATCCTTGACGAGCGTCTTATGGAATTAATGTGGGAAGGCTGGCGTCGTAATGACCTTGTCCGTTTCGGACTCTTCAACAAGGCTTACGACCAACGTACTCCTATTGATAATGAACAGACCGGATTCACAACAGTCTTTCCTATTCCGTCAGATGCCATTGACCATAACGGGAATCTGACTCAGAATAAGGGATACTAAGAAAGAAATAATTCAAATCCCCACTAAAAGAAAATTCAAATCCCCACCAAGCCTCCCCCAAAGGGAGGCTTGGTGGGGATTTGAATTTGATATTACTTATTCATCCTCTGCAAACAGCGGATCCTCCGGCATAACCATCACAGGCTTCTGCTCGGCAGCCTTGATGATATTCTCTGGAACATACTTCTTGTTGACAACAAGGCGGAACATGTATTCATTAAACCAGCGGTTGGTCATGATGAGACAGCCGTTGACGCCATAGCTAGGGCCCCATGAGTTCTCGACCTTCCATTTGATAGGGTTGCCATTGTCGTCAAGATCGACGGCAGTCAGGGTCATGGCGTGAGTAGAACCACTGTCGAAAGTACGGATGCGGTCGGCTTTGTCCATAGGGAATGTTGTCCCGAAGAGAGTGCCGTAATCATAGTTCTCGGTGTCTAGATAGCCACGCTTGCGGTCGAACTGCTTGCCGACGTCATAGCTAGAGTACATCTTTGCGCTGTCCTTCAGTGAGGCGATAGCCAGTTTCGCAATATCCTCCATCGGCAGGTTGATGTATTTCCAGTTGTGACCATCGTAAGTATGACGGTCATATTCCACCTCGTAAGTCTTGTAATACTCACGGCGAGGGTCGTTCATAGCCATAATGAAAGTACCGTTCAGAGGGTGTCCGACTGTAGCATTGTAGAACTCCTTCGGCGTGTAAGTCTTTGGCTTGCCTATCTGCTTTCCGTTCTTGTCCTTGAAAGCATACTGGAACAATTTTACCGGCTCACCGATAGTAAGCGCAAGTATATGGTAGATGGTTCCAAGCATAGCCGTCTTACGCTCCTTAAGTTTCGCAGCTGAAGCCTTCTGAGCTACCATCTTGCGCAGCTCCAGTCCATACTCACGCAGTTTCGACGATACCAGCCGAGCCATCCGTGATGTATTGTCGGCAGAATAAGTCTCCGGCATGACTTCCATTGGCACCAGTCCGTACTTCTCGCCGAGGTCGGCAACACCACAGAACGTTCCACCGTCGTTGATAGGATTCTTGAAGAAGAACATCACCCGCTCGTCGTCCATAGGCTTGTTGGCGCAGTCGATGACTCCCTGAAGGAAAAGATTCGCCTTCTCGAGTTGGTCATAAAAGAACACGTAAGCCTGTGAATACTCAACTCTCATGGTATCCTTATGCTCACGGGCGAAGTTTGCCCTCAGGACATTCAGTCCCGAGAAAAGCCAGCAACGTCCGCTCGACTTTTGGTCGTGAATGCTCTGTGACGGAGTTTCAATGCTGAAATACTTGTCAACGGGACCAGCATTCTTGAAGTTCTTGGCAAGGTCGTCGATAGAGTTCTGCGCAATGGCATTCTCTATGGCATGGCTACTGCCTGCAGGTGTGCCCACTTGCTCTATCTTCTCAAGCATCTTTGAGTCTATTCCACCGCCTTTTGTCGTCTGTGCCTGGACGGCCGTCGTTGCGCAAAACATCAGACACGCAGCGGCTCCAAGTCGAATTGTCTCTTTGTAAGTCATATAAAAAAGTTTAGTTATCGTTTCGCCAACAAAGTTAGTGATAAATTACAAAATAATCGTCTTATTGGGCTATAAACTTCAAAAATCAAGTTAACAGGTCAATTAAAAGGAAGAAATCGAGGAATAAGTGCTAAAATAGGGAAATTCCCCAAACTATTAGGGATTTAGTACTTGCAAGGTTAGAATATAATCTTTATCTTTGCACATTGAAATAAAAGGCAAAGAGTTATGAAAAAAGGTATTATATATTTGGCAGCCTGCGCATTACTTTTGAGCAGTTGCGATACGTATACCGGCGCCGGCGCTTACGCCGGCGCAACATTCGGCAGTATCCTAGGCTCCGCTATTGGCGGTATCTCCGGCGGACCACGTGGCTCCGACATCGGAACCATCGTAGGAATGGCTGGTGGTGCGGCAGTAGGCGCAGCTATCGGACAGATAGCCGATCAGACTCAGACTCAGAAGGTTCACGACCATTACGAGCGTATACAGCAGAACCGGGAGCGCGGCTACAATCCTTACGACCACAGCAACCAGGCTTACAACCAAGGCTATCAGGACAATAGCAGTATCGACGACGCTTACAACTTCAGCGGCAGTAACGACCAGACGCAGAGTGAGGACCAGAGTGGATTTGACTCTACAAACTCCGGCGACGACCGCATAACATTCTCTCCGTCGGACAGCACTGACAGCTACAGCGCATCAAAGCCTACAACCGTAGTGCCTAACGGAGAGTCTCACTTTGAGGTTATTCCGCAGGGAGTTACTTACACTCCGAATATCGAGATAGCCAATCCTCGGTTTGTCGATGCCAACAAGGACGGATACCTGAACCGTGGCGAGGATGCCAAGGTAACGTTCGAGGTATACAACCGTGGCAAACAGACCTTGTTCAATGTTATCCCGTCGGTTATTGAGACATCCCATAACCGCCATATCCGCATTACTCCGAGCATTATTGTCGAGAGCTTGCAGCCGGGGCAGGGCATTGTTTACACTGCTTTCGTTAAGGCTGACAAGAAACTTGGCGACGGTAACGCCAAATTCGCCCTTGCCGTGCTCCAGGGAAAGAAGAGCATCAGCAAGGTAACGGAATTCAACGTTAGTACAAAGAAATAATCTCTCTCAGGAACCACCTATTTCACGAGGTGGCTCTTGAGCCATACATAATGCCCATATTCGGTATCATCACTAGTCCAGTGTTCGTTTATGGGCGTTATCAGACTTTCCTTAGAACAGGAAAGCGTATTCCATACGGCATAACTTGTTGTCGGCGGACATGTTATGTCATTGTATCCCCAAGTCATATAAACCGGGCATGCCACGTGGCGTGCGAAGTTTACAACGTCGAAATAAGCCAATGTATTTATATTATTAGGAGTCAGCAGTCCCTTGGTCTTGTCGAAATGAGGGTAGCCCCCGGTGCGTCCTTTCTCGACGTATGCCGCCATGTCGCTCAGTGCGGGATGGTTGACAATACACTGAGTAACCCGCTTGTCAAGAGCCGCGGCGACTATCGACAGAGCACCGCCCTGACTACCGCCTTGCACAGCAAGGTTCTTTCCGTCCCATTCCGGCAGTGACGTCAGCAAGTCGAGGCAGCGTACAAGTCCCATGTAGACATGCTTCATGTAGTAACGGTCACGGTTGTCTATGCCGTCTTCCAGATAGCCCGTGCCACTACTGTTGAAGGCGCGGCTAATGTCGTTGAAGTCGTCCTGCGAGAGCCGCGGGTCCAATCCGTGAATCTCAATCTCCAGACGGATGAATCCATTCTCGGCATAATACTTATGGCGCAAAGGCTCCTTGATGGTCTTCACTCCCGCTCCCGGAGGGCAGAGCACGGCAGGACAGCCTTTAGCCTGGGCGTTCTTAGGAATGAACAGATAGCCGTACATGCTGTAGCTCTTGTATGTATTGAGCTTTATGAGCCAGCAGTCAATCTTGTCGGTGCAGTATTCCTTTGCCAGTTCACGGGTGTACTTCAGCGGCTTGCGGTGCATGTCTGCTATAGCATCGTCCCAGAACTTCCGGAAGTCGGCAGGCTCTTTGGTGTACGGGCGTATCTTCTCTGGCGAGAAACCAATCTTTATGTGGTGCTCGTAGGTCTTTCCGTCAATGTCTATTGACATATTGATGTCGCGGAATCCCGGTGTAGTGCTTGTTCCGGCGTTTATGACGCCACGTCCGTTCTTCAGCTCTATTGACCCCGAAGTGTCAGGGCTGAGCATATCGTTGGCAATGGTGTAGCGGAGTTTCCCGCTGCGCGGAATGCCGTACTTGTAGAACTCAACGCTAATCTTCGCTTTCTCTCCGGTTTTGTAGAGCCAGTTGTCGTGGTCGGGAACCGTGACAAACAGATAGTCGCTTCGGTACGGGTAGTTCTCCGCACCGCCGTTTGTCAGGCATGTAAGTAAAATGGTCAATACCAGTAATACTTTCTTCATTTTTTTTGATAGTTATAGTTTTAGTAGATTTCAATGTCAATCCCTGTCGACCGGCAGTCCGTTGCTGTAATAATGAACGCCGTCGGTGGCTGTTCCGCTGCCTTTGTATTTGAATTGGTTGATGCCCCAAGCGTCACTTATGACCTTGCCTTTGTAGTAGGCGTGGTGCTTGTCGGCTCCATACTCGCCACCGACATATTTGAATGTAGCCGCATCGGCATGCTTCACCGGTTTGCCATCGTAAGTTACTTTTCCGTCGGCAATGGCGTATCTGTTTTTCACTTCGTCAACACCTAGCAGACGGTCGAGTAGGGTATTGTTGTCCTCGTCTTCGCCGACTGTCTTTTCCGTGACGGCAGACTCTTGCTTGTCGGGAACCTCTTTCCCATTGTTTGAAGGGTTTTCTTCCTTGCTGTCAATGACGGAGAATGTCTTAGGGTCGACAAACTCCAATATCCTTCCTGATTTATAAACGTGAGACTTGTCCTTAGCAAATCCGTGACTAAGAACGGTGAATGTAGATACATCGGCATCCTTAATCAGCGAGTCGTTGAACAATACGAAATTCTTGCCAACGAAATAGCCGTCGGTTGTCTGCGCATGGCAACCCATACTTATGATAAATGCCGCTACAGCAAAAAATAATCTTGATTTCATAGACATATAGTTGTTATCCCTGCAATTAGTCGAACAGGCTGGTGACGCCATTCTTCACCTTGTCGAAGAAGTTGCTCCATGAACTGCCGCTCTGCTTCTTCTGTTGCTGGTTGTTCTGCTGGCTGCTGTTGCCACGGCGGTTTGCCTGCTGGGCGTTGTGCCTGTTACTCCTCTGGCTGACAGCCCGCTTCTGTGTCTGGTTGTTCTTCCTCGTGCTGGTATTCACCTTCCTTGGCAAACGCTTAGGCTTAGGGTCAGTGTTGACCTTCTCCCATTCAGGAATGTATTCATAGCAGACACCTGCGCCGCCATATTCCATCTTCGGCAGCTCCTCAACAGCCGGGCTGTTGTACGGAACCGGCAGGTCGTCTGGCAGAATCTCTATCTGTACCATAGCCACTCCCGAACGGAGCGTGCCAAGCCGCCGGGCTGCGCCATACGAAAGGTCGATGACACGTCCACGAACATACGGACCGCGGTCGGTGACTTTCACGATGACCTGCTGTCCGTTGATAGGATTCGTTACTCTCAGACGCGTGCCGAACGGCAGTGTCCTATGGGCACACGTCAGGCTGTCACGGTTGTATCGCTGACCGTTAGCCATAATACGACCGTGAAGATTATTGCTGTAATAAGAAGCTCTACCGTCCATGTGGACGTTCTGTGCATGAACGGTAAAGCTCAATAGTATTGTCAGTATCGCTACTGTCAGATATATTAGTTTCCTCATATTTCATAATTCAAAATTCAAAGCTCAAAATCCAAAATTATGACAACCATGTCAAAAATCTATTCCGATTGAACAACAGAGTAATCATAATTTTGAATTTTGCATTTTGAATTTTGCATTCCCTTAAACGATGCCCTGCGCAAGCATAGCCTTAGCCACCTTCATGAATCCGGCGACATTGGCACCGCGGACGTAGTCGATGTATCCGTCGGGTTGTGTGCCATACTTTACGCATTGCTCGTGTATCGACTGCATGATGTAGTGCAGCCGCTGGTCTACCTCGTCGGCACTCCAGTGCAGGCGCATGATGTTTTGCGACATCTCCAGTCCGCTTGTTGCCACTCCACCGGCGTTGACAGCCTTGCCCGGCGCAAACAGCTGGCGTGCGTTGACGAACTTCTCGACAGCCTCGGCGGTGCAGCCCATGTTGCTGACCTCGGCTACGCAAACCGGATGCTGGGCAAGTATCTTGTCGGCATCATCGCCGTTGAGCTCGTTCTGAGTAGCGCATGTCAGATAGATGTCTGCCTTCTGCTCCCATGGCTTCTTGCCTGCATAGAATGTAGCTCCGGGGAATTTCTCTACGTAAGGCTGGCAAACATCATTGCCGCTCTCACGGAGTTCCAGCAGATAGTCGATTTTCTCGCCGTTGACACCGTCAGGGTCGTAGACGTATCCGTCAGGTCCGCTTATGGTGATGACCTTTGCGCCCAGTTGTGTTGCCTTCTTGACGGCACCCCACGCCACGTTGCCGAATCCGCTCAGGGCGATGGTCTTGCCGTTGAGGTCGATGCCGCGTGTGTCGAGCATGTGATGTACGAAGTAGAGAGCTCCGTATCCGGTAGCTTCCGGACGCAGAATGCTTCCGCCGTATTCCAGTCCCTTGCCCGTGAGGGTAGCGCCCTGGAACATACTTGTCAGACGCTTGTACTCGCCGAAGAGGAATCCTATCTCACGACCGCCGACACCGATGTCGCCGGCAGGAATATCCATTTCCGGTCCTACATATTTATACAGCTCCTGCATGAAGCTCTGGCAGAAACGCATAATCTCGGCGTTGCTCTTGCCGCGAGGCGAGAAGTCAGAGCCTCCCTTGCCACCGCCCATAGGCAGAGTGGTAAGCGCATTCTTGAATGTCTGCTCGAATCCGAGGAATTTCAGTATCGACAAGTTGACTGAAGCGTGGAAGCGAAGTCCGCCCTTGTACGGACCTATAGCTGAGTTGAACTGTACGCGATAGCCGAGGTTCACCTGGACTTCGCCCTTGTCGTCAACCCACGGAACACGGAAGGTGATGATTCTCTCCGGCTCGACGAGACGCTCCATTATCTTGGCTTTCTCGAATTCTGGGTGCTGATTATATACATCTTTTACAGAGAGCAGCACTTCACGCACGGCCTGCAAGTACTCTGACTCGCCCGGGTGTTTCTGCTCCAATGCTGACATGATTTTCTCGACTTCCATAGTAATGTCGGTTTAAGTTTAATTCGGTTTTTGTTAGTTGATATGCAAATTTATCTCCTTTTCCCGAAATTTCCAAATAAAGCAAGTTGAATTTTGTTAAAAAACAGCTCAATGAGAAAATGGAAACACATTAATAGACTGATTTTTCAGCCGCAAATTTCCCCTGTTCTGTCTAACTAATTGTAACTTGTTGATAATCAAACTGTTATTTGGGGTATAAAAAGTCGGTTTGTAAAAGATACCCAATTACGTTGTAAAAGATACCCGATTAGGAGCTAAAAGATGCCGAATCAGGAGCTAAAACGGTATCTTTTACAAAATAAGACACGAAAGGCACTACCCTCAACGGGCAGTGCCTTCATACAAAAACATGTGCAAATATGATTAAATGGCTAATTTATTACTGCAGTGGGTACTCGTCGAAAGCGTAGAGCACTGTCGTCAGATAACGCTCACCGGTATCAGGGAGCAGTGTGACGACTGTCTTGCCCTTGTTCTCAGGACGCTTTGCAATTTCGGTAGCTGCGAAAGCTGCTGCGCCTGAAGAGATACCTACCAGCAGTCCGTCCTTCTGTGCAAGCTGGCGACCTGCGAGGATAGCCTGGTCGTTCTCGACATCGAATACCTCGTCGATGAGGTTGGCATCGTAAGTCTTTGGAACGAATCCGGCGCCGATACCCTGAATCTTGTGAGGACCGCTCTTTCCGCCCTTCAGTACAGGTGATGTTGCTGGCTCAACGGCTACAATCTTCACGTTAGGATTCTTCTCCTTCAGGTACTTGGCTACACCGCTGATGGTTCCGCCGGTACCAACACCTGCTACGAAGATGTCAACCTTGCCGTCGGTGTCTTCCCAGATCTCCTTACCGGTAGTCTCGTAGTGCTTCTGTGGGTTGGCAGGGTTCTCGAACTGCTCCAGGATTACTGCTCCTGGGATGGTCTTGCGGAGTTCCTCGGCAGCCTTGATAGCACCTGGCATACCGTCCTTACCGCTTGTCAGCTTGACCTGTGCACCGTAAGCCTTTACAAGGTTGCGGCGCTCAACGCTCATCGTCTCCGGCATGGTCAGGATAAGCTTGTAGCCCTTGACGGCTGAAACAAGTGCCAGTCCTACGCCTGTGTTTCCACTTGTCGGTTCGATGATGGTGGCTCCCGGCTTCAGTGTGCCGTCCTTCTCGGCGGCTTCAATCATTGCGAGTGCAATACGATCTTTGACGCTGCCACCTGGGTTGAAGTACTCGACTTTAGCTATGACGGGCTTGTCGAGACCTTTTGACTCTGAATATTTCTCGAGTTCTACTAATGGGGTGTTGCCGATTAAGTCGGTTATTTTCTTTGCTATTTTTGCCATAACTTTGACCTCTCAATGCCTCCCCCGGTGGGGAGGTGTGTCGAAATTGATTCGTGGCGGAGAGGCTTCGCCTTTTAAATGTTATACTTTAGATACTGTTTTACTTATTACTGTGGGAGAATCTTTACTTCTCGTTCTTTACTGCCTCGAATGCCTGGTCGAGGTCGTCGATGAGGTCCTGATAGTACTCTGTACCGATGCTCAGGCGAATTGTTCCGTCGTAGATTCCCTGCTCGGAAGCTTCCTCGTCGCTGAGCTCAGAGTGAGTTGTGCTCTTCGGGTGAACGACCAGTGACTTCACGTCGGCTACGTTGGCGAGGTCGGAGAATATCTTCAGATGGTCGATGAAGTCCCATGCCTTCTGCTGTGAACCGTCTATCTCGAAGGTGAAAATTGAGCCTCCGCCATTCGGGAAGTAACGCTCGTAGAGGTAGTGGTTTGGATGGTCTGGCAGCGATGGGTGGTTGATCTTCTTCACCTGTGGCTGAGTCTTCAGATAGTCGATGACCTTCAGCGTGTTGAACACGTGGCGCTCTACACGAAGTGACAGAGTTTCAAGTCCCTGAAGCAGAACCCATGCGTTGAACGGAGAGATACAAGCACCCTCGTCGCGGAGAATCAGTGCACGTACTCTGGTAACGAACGGTGCTGGCAACTTGCCGAAGACGAGCCCGTGATAAGATGGGTCCGGATTGGTGAATCCCGGGAACTTGTCGTTCTGGAAGTAGTCGAACTTGCCACCGTCAACGATTACACCACCGAGTGAGCTTCCGTGACCGCCGATGAACTTTGTTGCTGAGTGGACGACGATGTCGGCTCCGTGCTCCAGCGGGCGGATGAGGTAAGGTGTGCCGAACGTGTTGTCGATGACCAATGGAATTCCGTGTTTGTGTGCGATGGCAGCTGAACGCTCAATATCTGAGATATTTGAGTTAGGGTTGCCTAGGGTCTCGATGTAAACGAGTTTTGTGTTTGGTTTGATGGCTGCCTCAAGTGCATCGTAGTCGTCAGGATTGACGAATGTGGTGTCGATGCCGTATCTTGAGAGTGTGTGCTTCAGCAGGTTGTATGTTCCACCGTATATAGTGTCTGTTGCTACAACGTGGTCGCCTGCATAAGCGAGGTTTGTTATTGCGTAGGTAACGGCTGCTGCACCTGATGCTACTGCCAGTCCGCCTACTCCTCCTTCTAGGGCGGCAACTCTGTCCTCGAATACGCCCTGAGTTGTGTTGGTCAGTCGGCCGTAGATGTTGCCCGGATCTTTCAGATGGAAGCGGTCGCTGGCGTGCTGGGCGTTATGGAATACGTATGATGTTGTCTGATATATTGGCACCGCCCGGGAGTCAGTTGCCGGGTCGGCTTGCTCTTGTCCTACATGCAGTTGGAGTGTCTCGAAGTGATACTTTTTTTCGTTTGCCATAATTGTTTCTTTTTAATTCAAAATTCAAAGCTCAATATCCAAAATCGTTATCCTTGTGGTTGGATGTCTTGAATTGAATTTGTATTGTTCTTTAACTGAGTGCAAAGGTACGGCGATTTTCGCACTCCCGAAATACCACATTAGGGGCATTTCGACTACCACGAATGTGGTATTTGGGCGTTTTTGGTATGTTTTAAGTGGATTTATTGGTTGTCTATATGCCTTTTTAGGCTAAAAAAGTCGTGGGAAAATTTGGAATTGGAGATAATGTTTGCTACATTTGCAATGTATATCTAAACAATGACTACTATGCAGAAATACGCCGACTATATAGTTCAGATTGAGATTGATTCCCTTTGGAGCGGACGCAAACACATCAAATGGAATCTCGACAGGAAGGTGAATATCCTCAGCGGTATCAACGGTGAGGGCAAGAGCACTATATTAAATAAGGTGGTGAAAAGTATCAGCCATAACGGCGACATTTCCAGCCATGCACTGAAGGGCGTTCGTCTGACTGTGTCGCCGAAGGATGCCAGCCGCATCAGGTTTGATATGATTCGCTCTTTCGACCGGCCGCTTATCAATACTGAGGCGATAAGCAATCTGGATATTTCCCTTGCCACTGAGCTCGACTGGCAGCTATATAAACTGCAAAGGAAGTACCTCGACTATCAGGTGAACATCGGCAACCGCATAATTCAGGTGTTGCAGAGCGGTGCGCCGGATGCTGCTGAGCAGGCTCAGAAAATATCGGAGCCGAAGAAGAAGTTCCAGGATATTATGGATGATCTCTTTACTTACACTGGCAAAAAGATTATCCGGACGGAGAATGAGATTCGTTTCTCGCAGATAGGGGAGACGCTGGTGCCTTATCAGTTGTCGAGTGGTGAGAAGCAGATTCTTGCCATTCTGCTTACCGTGCTCGTCGAGGACAACAAGAACTATGTCCTTTTTATGGATGAGCCGGAGGTTAGCTTGCATGTCGACTGGCAGAAACGGCTCATCGACCTTATCCTTGAGCTGAACCCGAATGTGCAGATTATCCTCACGACCCACAGCCCGGCTGTCATCATGAATGGCTGGGTTGACCATGTGACGGAGGTGAGTGAGATAACGGACAAATAAATTTTAATTCAAAATTCAAAATTATGATTTCTTTGCTAAAACGAGGAATCCTAAGACTTTACAGAACATATCATAATTTTGAATTTAGAATTTAGAATTTTGAATTATAATCTATGCGTCGACTAAAGGACAATATATCATCAGATTATGTCAGTGCGGCCAACCGGCTGAACGGACGGAAGGCGAGGAAGAGAATCGTGGCTTACGTTGAGGCTTACGACGACATCTTCTTCTGGAGAACTGTGCTCAGCGAGTTCGAGAATGATAAAGTGTACTTTGAGGTTATGCTTCCTACCCGTGGCAATCTGACAAAGGGTAAGAAAAGCGCACTGATGAGTCTGTTGAAGGCTAAAGTCGGCGATTCGATGATTGCTTGCGTTGATGCTGACTACGATTATTTGCTGCAGGGCGTAACGGCAGTGTCGAAGGAGATAAATGAGAATCCGTATGTCTTCCACACATACGTCTATGCCATAGAAAACTATCAATGCTATGCGCCGAGCCTTCATGATGTCAGTGTGGCTGTGTCGCTCAACGACCATTCAATCTTCGACTTCGAAGAATATTTGCGTGAGTATAGTGAGGCTATATTCCCGTTGTTTGTGTGGAATATTTGGTTCTACCGCCAGAATCATTATGGAAAGTTCACGATAAGTGACTTCAACAAGGTGATTGAAACCGGCAGTTTCAGTCTCGAAGACCCTTACCGTGGCATAAGGAGTGTCCGCCATAAGGTAGGCAAGAAGGTGAAACAGCTTCAGCGTGAGAATCCCGGGGCAAAGGATAGCTGGCAGAAACTTAAGGATGAGCTAAAGGAACTTGGCGTTACTCCGCAGACTACCTATTTATATATACAAGGTCATCATCTGTTCGACAACGTCGTTGTCCCTATATTGAAGAAAGTCTGTGATGTCCTTGTCCGTGAGCGGCAGCGTGAGATTAATCGCAAGGCTGTCCACAGCACTCAGCGTTACAACGAGCTTGCCAGCTACAGCCATAGCGTTGAGGACATTGTCCCGATGCTCCGCCGCAATACCGGCTACCGCCATGCCGAGCCGTTCGTCCGCTTGCAGAACGACGTAAGGAACTTCCTTAGCCATTCCGGAATCTAGAAGTCGTTCTTTAGCCATAAACCAAAGAACCTGTCGTAAACCAAATAGCCTGTCAACAGAAAGGGATTTTGCGGTTTCTTATATGGAATATCTCGTGGTTCTATATCTTGTAACTTTAATATTGCTAAATCATTATTTTTGTCAATACATTCTACTTTTGCAGAATGCTTTATCGCAAATTCTCAATTTACTCCTTGAACGATAATATTATTAGCGTCTTTTACTACATGATAGTTGGTGACGACATAGCCACTATTTATGCTAAAGCCTGTAGCTGACCATTTCTCAGCTTTCTTGCAAATTTATACATAAACTTTTAATGACGCAATTATTTTCTTCATAATATTTAATGATTGTGGATATTCGATAAAGAGCTAAATCGTTCATTTGGACGATT
Organism: uncultured Prevotella sp.; assembly: GCA_900315635.1. Classification (GTDB taxonomy): domain Bacteria; phylum Bacteroidota; class Bacteroidia; order Bacteroidales; family Bacteroidaceae; genus Prevotella. The sequence goes on along the minus strand of OMZV01000008.1, from coordinate 93,069 downwards.
GTAGATACTCATATTAGCTACATCAGCTAGGAAATGCGTTAGTTCTCCTTCCAGAAGCCTGGGGTGAAGAGGACTAATACAGTGAAGAGCTCAAGACGACCTACAAGCATAAGGAAGGAGCAGACCCACTTGACCCACTCGGGAAGAATAGCCCATGACATCGTAGGACCTATTTCAAGACCCAATGTCGGTCCGACATTGCCAAGGCAGCTAAGCGTTATCGTCATGGCATTGGTGTTGTCGATACCTGCCGCAATCATTATGAATGCGCAAATCAGGGCAAGGAAAAGGTACAAGCCTACAAAAGCTAGCAACGTTACGCGCTTTGACTGAGGAACGTTCATGCCGTCAATCTTCATTGGCAGGACAGCGTTAGGGTGGAGTATCTGCTTGAACTCATTGCGGATAACCTTCAGAATCATCACGCCACGGATGCTCTTTATACCTCCGCTGGTACTGCCAGAGCAACCGCCGAGGAACATGCAGACTGCAAGTATAACCCAAGTAACATGAGGCCAGGTCGAAGCATCATCATTGAAGAGTCCCGTCGTGGTTATGAAACTAACCACCTGGAATGCAGCCGAACGGAAAGCATGCTCAATGTCGTAATGGTTTCTGCCGATGAGTTCCAGCATAATGAACAACGTAAAGAACAGCGTTGTAAGGAAGTAGAACTTGAACTCGGCACTTTGGAACAACTTCCTTAGTTCCAGCTTTGCCACGGCAACATATAATAAGGTGAAGTTCACGCCCGAAAGGAAGCAGAAGATGATACATACATAATCCTCTGCCTTGCTGTTGAATGCCTCAATACTGCCTGACGTCGTTGCGAATCCACCCGTTGCCGTGGATGTCATTGCATAGTTGACAGCATTGAACAAGTCCATTCCGCAGAGCCAATAGCAGAATACACATGCCACCGTCAGGATAAGATAAATAGACCAGATCCACTTTGCGCTTGTGCTCAGTCTCGGTTGTAGCTTAGTCTTGATAGGACCGGTAGCCTCTGCCGCGAAAATCTTTACCGACCCGCCGACCATTGAAGGCAATACGGCAATGGTGAAGAACACTATGCCCAATCCGCCAATCCATTGCGTCAGCGACCGCCATAGCAGTATACCATGTGGCAAGTTCTCCGGATGATCGAGTATGCTTGCGCCCGTCGTTGTGAATCCCGACATCGTTTCAAAGTAAGCATCGGTGAACGACATCGACGGATTGTCGAACATGAACGGCAACGTTCCAAAGAAAGAATACAGCACCCATGTTACCGTTACGACAAAGTAAGCCTCGCGGCGACCGAGCGAAGTGCTAGCTTTCCGCCCGTACAAGCGAAACAACTCGCCTGCGCCGACAAGAATCAATATGCTCCATACGAATGGCAACTGGTCGTGTTCGCCATAGCAGATGGCAACGATGAGGCAATAGAACATCAGCGTTGCTTCCAACCAAAGCAGCGAACCAAGTATCTTACTTATAATCTTGTAGTTCAACATATTTTCAAATTCAAAATTCAAAGTTCAAAATTCATAATTATGATTACCATTCTATAATTAATCGCTTGACTTAATCGCTAACTACAGAACATATCATAATTTTGAATTTTAAACTTTGAAATTCTCATTAACGGATGTTATTTAAAGAGCTTCTCAAGATTCTTGAGGTCAATCTGATGTGTGAAGACGACCACAGAGTCGCCCGGTTGAATCTGTGTGTTACCCGAAACAAGCATACCTTTCTCGTCACGCACCAGTCCGCCGATTGTTATTCCGTGCGGTAATCCGAGTTCCTTCACCGGCTTTCGTGTAATCTTCGAGCCTTCGGCAGGCACGAACTCAGCCACATCAGCGTCAGCGGAAGGCAGGAACCGGATGTTGTAAACGTTCGTGTCGAGCAACATCTGATAGATATAGCTTGCCGTTGTAATCTTCTTGTTGATGACAGTACCGATGTCCAGACTTTCAGCCATGCTGACATAATCGACATTCTCGACCAGTGCGACAGTCTTGCGGACACCCATCCGCTTAGCCGTCAGGCACGCCAGAATGTTCGTCTCGGCATTAGGAGTGAGTGCAACGAAAGCCTGCGTGTTGCGGATACCTTCCTCAACGAGCAGCGACATGTCACGTCCGTCGCCATTGATGACGAGCGTGTCCTCATCGAGCAACTCGTTAAGTTCCTCACAGCGGGCATGGTCTTTCTCTATGACCTTGACGTTCATGTATTCCGGCATTATCTTCACCGCACGGACGGCAGTGTTGCCTCCGCCCATAATCATCACATTCTTAACATCGGCATAATGTTCCTTCCCGACAATCTTCCTGATATACGGAATATAATTCTTCGTTGTCATGAAGTAAGCCAGGTCGTAAAGTTTCAAGTCATCGTTACCCCCCGGGATGATAGTGTCTGTTCCCCGCTTTATGGCAACGATATGGTACGGGTCGTCCGGACCGCTGATGTCCTTCAACGGCTGGTTCAATATCTCACAACCCTCACGTAGCTTTATGCCGAGCATAACCAGCTCACCGTTATGAACATCCCATCTTTGTCTTACCCACGACATCTTCAGTCCGTTGATGATGTCCTTTGCAGCAAGCATCTCAGGGTAGATAACGCTGTCGACGCCCATCTCCTTGAAGAAAGCCTTGTCTATTTCCTCAGTATATTCCGGGTCGTCGACCTTAGCCACAGTCTTCTTCGCGCCAAGGGCATGCGCCATTGTGCATGCCGTCAGATTTGCCGTCTGGTCTGCAGTGACAGCAATAAACAAGTCAGCCTTGCCCGTGTCAGCGTTACGCAGAGCCCGTGGACTGGTGCATTTCGCCTCCAATGTGAGCAAGTCATAATTACGGTTAAGCTGTTCCAGCGCGTCAGCATTCTCATCAAGGATGGTGATGTCGTAATCGTTGCGTGACAGCAGCTTAGCCAAATAACTTCCTATTGCCGATGCTCCGGCTATAATTACTTTCATCTTCTATATCACAAATTCGCAAATTCAAAATTCATAATTCAAAATTATGATAACTTGGTTAAACATTATTTGTGTTTACGTATAACATGGTAATCATAATTTTGAATTTTGCATTTTGATTTTTGCATTTATAGTATCAACAATAACTTGTCGGATGCTATCCTTATCAATTCCGCAGAGTTCACGGAGTTGTCCAACTGTTCCTTGCTCAACAAACTTATCGGGCAAACCGAGACGGATAACGTCAGGCTTGTACCCGTGGTCGTCCATCCATTCCAATACAGCTGAACCCATACCGCCCTCACGGACACCATCCTCAACGGTGATTACCGCGTCGGCACTCTCGCCGACTTCCTTCAGAATGTTCTCATCGAGCGGCTTAAGGAAACGCAAGTCATAGTGCTGTATCACTGCGCCTTGCTTGACCTTCAGCTCTTTGTCGTTGGCAATATCCCTCAGGACATCCTCGACATCATTACCAATGGGACCTATCGTTATAACAGCGACCTTTTTAATAATCGACGGTTCGGAGACCTTCGCACCGGCAGGTATAGTTACATGCGTGAGCCGCCGCCCGGTTCCGACCTTTATCTCTTCCAACGGACAACGCCAGTCGGTCAGTACGCCACGCCCACGCGGATAACGGATAACGAACGTGCCCTTGCCCGGCAGCTGAGCCGTGTACATAAGCCTTCGGAGCTCATGCTCATCCATCGGCGACGATATAGTCAGATTAGGAATCGGACGCAGAGCCGCCATGTCGAACATGCCATGATGCGTCGCGCCATCCTCGCCGACGAGTCCCGCACGGTCGAGGCACAGCACCATCGGCAGGTTGAGTATAGCCGCATCATGAATTATATTATCGTAAGCCCGCTGTGCAAACGAACTGTAAATGTTGCAGAACGGCATCAGCCCGTCCTTAGCCATACCGGCGGAGAACGTCACGGCATGCCCCTCGGCAATGCCCACATCGAATGTCCGCTCAGGCATCTCTTTCATCATTATGCACATCGAGCTGCCCGTAGGCATAGCGGGAGTGACTCCCACAATCTTCGGGTTCTTCTTTGCCAGTTCAAGCAGAGTCTCACCGAACACCGTCTGGAACTTCGGCGGACAGTTGCAGTTGTTGTCGATTATCCGCTCGCCCGTCTTCGGGTCGAACTTTCCCGGTGCGTGCCATATAGTAGCACTCTGCTCCGCAGGCTTGTAGCCCTTTCCCTTCACGGTGTGCAGATGCAGCAGCTTCGGACCCTTCATGTCCTTTATCTGACGGAGAATGCGCACAAGCTCAGTGACATTATTGCCGTCGAAGGGACCGAAGTACCGGATGTTCATTCCCTCGAAGATGTTCTGCTGATGGCTGATGGCACTCTTCAGGGCATTGTTCAACCTGATGATACCCTTTCGGCGCTCGTCCGAAAGCATACCCTTGTCGTGCAGCCACCGGCTAGCCTTGAACCTCAGCCGGTTGTAAGTCTCGTTAGTGTCGAGGTTCAGCAGATACTTCTCCATACCACCTACGGCATGGTCGATGGACATATCATTGTCATTGAGAATGATAAGCAAGTCGTTCGGGTGGCTCGAAACATTGTTCAGACCCTCGTAAGCCAGTCCGCCGCTCATGGCGCCATCGCCGATGACAGCCACCACATGGCGGTGCTTGTGCTCCAGCTTTGCAGCCACTGCCATACCCAGCGCAGCCGAAATGGAGTTCGACGCATGCCCGCAGGTGAACGTATCGTAGTCGCTCTCCAGTGGGGAAGGGAAAGGACGGAGCCCGCCCAGCTTCCTGTTTTCAGAGAACTTGTCGCGGCGTCCTGTCAGAATCTTGTGCCCGTAAGCCTGATGTCCGACATCCCAGACGAGGCGGTCCTCAGGAGTGTTGAACACATAATGGCAGGCGACGGTTATCTCAATAGCACCCAGGCTCGAAGCAAGGTGCCCCGGGTTAACGCTCAGCTCATCGACAATGTATTTCCGTAACTCCGAGCAGACTTCCGGCAACTGGTCTATCTTCAGCTTCCGCAAGTCCGACGGTGAGTTTATCTTGTAAATTAAGCCTGACTTTTTCTCGTCTGTCATTAGTAATAACGTGTTTATCTTTGCAAAGGTAGTGCAAACCGAAGACAATACAAAATAAATTGCTAACTTTATTTTTATGCTTTTTTATGCCTTTCGGCTATATGTCAAAAAAATAATATTATTAACTTTGCGTTTGAATAATAGACAAACTCACGAACTGACAAACATTTATGAAACTAAAACAAACAGCAATTTCCCTACTGCTTGCTGCTTCTGTGGCGTTGCCATCAGTGGCGGCTGAACGACCTGATTATTCACATTATTATTCCAACCTGCCTATTTCGATGGCACAGACAGCGGCTCCTGAGATACCCGACTACCGTGTCAATGTAGCCGACTATGGTGCTGTAGGCGACGGAACGACTCTCTGTACCGACGCTTTCGCCAAGGCAATAGCAGCCGTTGAGGCTCATGGCGGCGGTCATGTCGACGTACCTGTCGGCGTATACCTCACCGGTCCCATCGAGCTGACGAGCCATATCGACCTGCACCTCGACCACAACGCAACCCTTTACTTCTCGCCGGATCCAAGCTTGTATGTCCAAAAGGAAGGTGCCAAGAGTACCCGCGGGCGTTACCGTTCGGCTATCTCTGCCGAGCATGCCACCGACATCTCCATTACCGGCGGCGGTCTTATCGACGGAAGCGGTAACTACTGGCGTCCGGTGAAGCGCGGAAAGCAGAGCGACGAGGAGTGGAAAGCCTACGTGAAGCAGGGCGGAACGGTAACTGAGGATGGAAAGTTCTTTTTCCCGAGGGCTCCGCAGGGTGCTAAGTACAATGCTCTCGACAAGGGACGCAACGACCTCGTCCGCATCTACCGCTGCAAGAACGTCCTTCTGCAGGGTGTTACATTCCAGAACTCGCCGCGGTTCCACATACATCCTTACTATTGCGAGAATGTCATCATGGACGGAATCTTCGTACGCAGTCCGTGGAACGCCCAGAATGCCGACGGTATCGACCTCACCAACTGCCGCCGTGTGCTCATCGTCAACACTACTGTCAATACCGGCGACGACGGTATCTGCATGAAAGGCGGACAGGGCGCGTCGGGTGTGAAGGCTGGTCCGGTGAGCGACGTGCTTATCCGTGACTGCCGTGTCTATCATGCTCATGGCGGATTCGTCATCGGCAGCGACTGCTCAGGCGGCATGAAGAATATCGTTGTCCGCAACTGTACATTCAACGGAACTGATACCGGCTTGCGCTTCAAGAGTGGCATGGACCGTGGCGGAAAGACCGAGAATGTATTCTGCGACAGCATCTATATGTCGAACATCAAGAACGAGGCTATCATTTTCGAGAACACTTATGTCAACAAGGACGTAAACTTCCAGATGGGCAATGGCTCCGACATTGACAGCTCTAAGATATTCAAGCCTGACTTTACCGACGTTCATATAAGTAATGTGGTTTGCCACAGTGCTGGCGCCGGAATTGTCCTACGTGGTATTCCTCAGGCTCTCATCCACGACATTACGCTCACCAACGTCAATATTTCGGGTGCTCATGAGCTATGGTCGTCGGAGAATACAAAGAACATTGTACTGAAGAATGTCAAGGTTAACGGCACCATTCCGAAGTTGTAACGCCTACTTTGTAACCGTCTGATAATCAAACGGCTTCTAAAACGGTATCTTTTAGCTTCTAAAAGATACCCAATTAAAACGTAAAACGGTATCTTTTACAACGTAAAAGATACCGTTTTACAATTCTATCTTATCCCTATCGGGAAAATAGTCAATATTATTTTACTATGAACTTCTTGCCTTCGTGGATGTAAATCCCCTTTGGCATGTTGTTCTCGTTGACCTTCTGACCGCTGAGGTTATACCATGCATTGTCGGTAGATGTCTTAGTTACCGATGGAGCATTGATGCCTGTGGTAGGGTCGGAGCCGTCATAATTGCCTGTGAAGTAAGCCTCGTATCTGCGCTTGATGTAGTTGCCTGCAGTGGTGGCGAGGTTGCAGCCGTTGATGAACTTAATGCCACGGCAGTAAGCAAGGAACATTCCCTGTGTAGCCTTAATCTGGACATTGTCGAAAGTGACGTTGCTGATGTAGCTCTCAGGACGTCCGAAGAGGTGGATTGACTCACCCTTGGCATTTGTCGCCGTTACGTTCTGAATGAGGATGTCGTGATAGTACGGTGTGTTGGCTACAGAGTCATTGCGTGATGCAGGCAGTGCAGGCTCGCTGTCGTACCATGATGTCATGCTGATAGGACCGGAGACATTGTTCATGGTGCAGTTGCGCATCGTGATGTTGTAGACGCTGCCGCTTCTGCCGACATTGCTCTTCAGGCGGAAACCTGCCGATGTGCCTTCGAAGTTGATGTTCTCCCACAGAATATCGTGGACATTGGTCGTGAAGCTGCCGATGGATGCGCCGTGACCGGTGCCGAACTCGCAGTTCCAGATGTGGACATACTGTCCGCCTGCGTCGATGACGACATTATCATCACCGTTGGAAATGTCGCAGTTGTAGATGTTGACGAACTTTGTCCAAACAGGAATACCGTCGGTGTTGTGTGACGGGTTCTTGCCGTCAGGGTTGCTTTCGCTGTAGCGAAGTTCCGATGCCGGCTCACGGATGATGACATCGTGGATGGTGGTATGCATACCGTTGTTGTTCTTGCCGATACGGATGTTCGATGTCGGAGAGTTCTTGATAGTGATGTTCTTGATAAGGAAGCGGCGGTCGCCCATCTGGAAGTCGATGATGCCCGGACGCTTCAGGTTGTTCCACTCTGTGCTGCTCTTGCCGTACTTGTCACGGACAGCCCACCATGCGGCGCCTTGTCCGTCGATGACACAGCTGTCTTTGTCCTCGCCTTCGACGATAACGTCAGTAGCCTTGTTACGGCACTGGATAAGTGGGGTGTCGCCATCGCTCCATTCGCCCATAGGCAGGAGCTTCAGTGTTGCTCCCTTCTCAAGGTGAAGGATGGTCTTCGACTTCAGAGTGAATGCTCCTGTGAGCCATGTTCCTCTCGGGATAATGACCACGCCGCCACGAGAGGGCAGGGCGTCGATAGCTTCCTGAATGGCGCTATGGTTGTCCGATGACTCTGTTGAGGCTCCATGACTTGTGATGTTCTGGATTCTGTTACCCGTGAATCCGCTGTTGATGTTTGGCAGTGACACTGCTGTCCAGCCTTCAGGAGTGTTCTGCTCGCTGGCTTCGGTTGTTACGCCGTACTCCTGTGCGCCGGCAAGCTGAGGCATAATCAGCATTGCTGCCAGCAGTGACGCCATGATTTTTGTTCGTTTCATATAGATAAGTTTGATAGTTGTGTTGGATTTTTGTTTGTATTATTTGTTGTCTTTAAACAGTTTCATCTGTGTTTCAAAATAGCTTATAATTTCTTGTTTCTGTGGATTTGACGACTATTTTATTATCTATCTTGTTGCAAAAATACTATATTTTTATTTATTAAGCAAGAAAAAACAAAAAAAAGGCAGGGACTTTATCAGTCTCTGCCTTTATGTAGGTATTATCCCTCCCTCCTTTTAAAGGAGGGTCGGGGTGGATCCTCTTTTGGGATTTTTTTACTTCAGTCTTGAACCGTCGATAGCGAATGTGCCATTAGCAGTCTTGATGACGAGGCGACCGTTCTCGATAACCTTTACAGGCTTCTGGAGACCGTTGACGTTCTCAGCTGCATTGACATTCTTGATACCGGTAGTAGTATTGCCATTACCCGGCTCAACAGTGATCTTCTTGATAGTTGTGTTCTTCGGGATGCGGAAGCAAGTGTAAGCGGCATTGTTCTCATTAGTGATTACGCCGTCATCTGTCTTACTACCATTACCACCGGTAACTGCCTTTGTGATAGTTACAGGAGCACCACTAGCAACCTCAGTTACACCAGTCTCAGCAACTGCACCGTCAACTGTAGCCTCAGTCTGAAGCTTGTTGCCCGGAGCGTAGATGAGCTTAGAATCGTTAGTGTTAGTATATTCGATAGTGATGACTGCATTGTCGGTCAGGCTGTCGACAGCCAGGTAGCTCTCGTTAGTGAATGTAAGACCACCATTTACAGAATCCTGAGCGAAAGGACGTACGAAGTAAACGTTGCAGACTGCAGGAAGGATGGTTCCTGTGTAGTTCTGATAACCGCGGAAGTTGCGCTCCTGACGATCCTCAGCACCAGCCTTCTTGTTGATTCTGAATGGAGCGGCAGTCTTTGATGGGTTAAGGTTCCAGTCGAGATTCTCACCGACAGCGGCTGCGAAGTCATAGTCCTCACCTGCTACTGGTGTAGCACCGCCAACCTTTTCGATAGTGATGTCGTGAACGAGAATGTTACCAGTTCCACTGTACTTTCTGAATGTGTGGATACCTGCGCCAAGTCCGAACTTGATTACGTTCTGGAAGTTGTCAGGAGTGTTGTCGAAACCGTATACTGTACCGTCGACATTTACATAGTTAGCAAGACTCTTATAAGTGCCGGTCTTTTCGTCAACTGTGGTGTCATCGATATTCTTGCAAGAGTTCTTAGAAGTAACAACTGTTACGTTGATAGAGTCGCCCTCAGCTACCTTGAAGGTAATGTTCTCAGCGTTACCCATGCCAAGATAGACAGAGTCGCCGTCGATCTGATACTGAGCGTCGTTGACGATCTTAACCTGTGGAGCTGCATTGAAGAAGAACTGTGACTTAGGAGCGATTGCTGATGGGTCAGAGAACTTGTATGCAGTTGAAGTCTCAGTTGTCTTTTCCTCGTCAACCTCGATGGCTGCCTTACCGAAGTTCAGCTTAGCGTTGCTGACAGGAGAGAGTACATAAACATTCTTAGAAGCCTTCTCGGACTCGAATGTACCGTGAGAACCATTTGTGATCTCAGAGTAAGCTGTTACATTAGCAGACTCTGTCAGAGTGAAGCTGTTGCCTTCAACGTCAGTCTGGTCGAGATAAGAAGCGAAGTTCTTAGCGCCGGGATATTCAGATGTGATGGTTACGTTACCGTTGCCGTCGTCCTCGATAGTAGGAGCGTTGAACTTGAAGTTAACGGCTGCATCGTTCTCAACCTTTGCACCGGTACCGTCAATAACCTCAGCACCCTCAGCTACTGAACCGAGATAAGGAACTGCCTTGACAGTAGCCTCGTTGTAAACTTTGAACGGACCGGTGTAGAGAGTACCATTAGTTGCGGTTGGCTCTGTACCATCAGTTGTGTACTGAACGACAGTCTCTGTACCGTAAGCCTGGGTAGGAGTGATGGTTACCTGCTTGAAATACAGACCATCTTCATACTGCTGAGCGCCAACCTTGATAAGAGGTGTGCCTTCAGCCTCGTTAGCCTCGACGATGATGTAGCTGAGGAACATATCGCCACCCTTTGAACCAACGTATGTTACTGCGCCATCAGCATCAGCTGGAACTGTCCACTCGATACGTGCAAGAGCAGAGTGAGCCTTGTCAACGCCTTCCTTGTCGTAAGCGACGTACTTTGTTCCCTGTTCTGCGTAAGGATCGTTCAAAGCTGCGTCCTTAGCGAAATAAGGATAACGGTCCTTGCTGTTGTTCTGATAGAAGATGATAATCTTAGAACCTGCAATTGCCTTGAATGCGATAATATCCTGTGCGTTCTTCAGACGAAGAGAGTTCAGGTGAGCGTCAGGATATTCGGCGCCATACTTGTCGGCAATAGCCTGTGTGACGATGCCATAGTCGTCGACAACTGAAAGGTTTATGCTTCCCTTGTTAGTTGCAACTGAGCCACCGTTTACATCGAGGAAGTGGTCGTCTCCGAACAAATCACCCTTTGTACGGGTGCCTGTTCCATTACTTGTGTAGTCGTCAGCCGTGAAGACATAACTATGCTTCAGCGTCTGAAGGTCATCGACTGTAGAAGCGCTGGCAACGCCTGCGAGTCCGATGAGGGCTACGATTAAGGTAAAAATCTTTTTCATAGAAAAGTTTTTTTTGTTTGTTTATAAATTAATTTTTTAGGTTTACCCATTGGCAAAGATAGTAAAACTTATGCCAATGGGCAAGAAATGTCTTAATTTTTAAGTTCTTTTAGTTATTGTCTCACGAGATATGTCTGTGAAGGGACATCTCCGAAGTGAGAAAGGGTGATAACGTCAGTTGCTACACGGTTGAGTGTACCGCTGACGGCAATGCCGGTGAAGATGGCTGACTTGGAAACGGCTCCCTTGTCGTTCTTGACCATCTTGAAAATCTCCACACGTCCGGTTACTGATGAGTAGGTGTACTCATACTTTGGGGTCTTCTCGTTGTTGGAGTCGTCAGTCCATGTGTAGGCGTTGGCTCCGTCGCCGAGTGCTTCGATGGTTGATGGCTCGCTCATCTTGACGACTACTGAGTCACGCTCGAAATTAAGGCTCTCTACGTAGCCTTCAACTTCCTGACCAAAGACGTTCCGTTTGATGCCTGTGCCGCGCTGCCATGATGAGTTGACAAGACTGTCAGGATGGGCAACCACGGTGGAATCGGTGTAGTTCGGTACGAACGACGGGTTGTTGGTGTCTGCATCCTCGTAGGCTACGTCATTGTCGCATGATGCAAAGCACATTGCGGCAAGGAAAGCGCCGGAGAGGAGTATAGTCTTTGAAATTAGTTTCATATAGATAATTGTAGACTTTATTTGATTTAACATCAAGCCCCTCCCGCTGTGGGGAGGGGTGTGGTTGTGTTACTTAGCGGCGGTAAGCTCTTGTGCGTTGCTTTGCCTGTGTGGCTGCACGTGAACGCCAGCGTGGGTCACCTACGTTGTTGTTGTAGATGTCGTTGTTGGTGTTCTTGTAGTACAGGTTGACATTGTACTGCTTAGCTGTTCCGTCGAGGGCGTCAGCACGGTGCATGTTGCGGTCGGAAGCCGACTGTGCGCTGTGTGGCGGGTTCGGGCTGTGGAACAGCTGGGTAGCTGAGATGTTGGCAACGTTGACGTTGAGTGAACCGTTCAGTGTAGCGGTGTTCTCCTTGACAAGAGTTCCGAAGCTGTTAGAGTTCGAAGAGAATCTTGCGCCGGTGAAGATCTGTCCGTCAGTGAGGTTGTTGTTGGTCGACCAGTTGTTGCCGAAGTTCAGGGTTACGTGAGCGGCTGAACCGTCGGACAGTGTCTGGGTCGAACGAATATCAGAACCCCAGCATCCGAGTACGCGCTGGTCGGTGCTCTGCTTGGTCAGGACGAAGAGGTTGTTCTTGACGTTGAAGACTGAACCGTCAGGCAGTGAGCGCATCTTGAAGATAGCTCCGTTAGAACGGGTGTTGAAGTTGACCATCGTGTTGTTAGAGAACGTGATGTGCCACGGTCCTCCTGTCCAGGCTACTCCGTCGGTCTGCTCTGCGAAGAAGCATGGGAACGGACTGTCATAGAATGTATTGTTGATGCACTTGAAGTCGGCGAACAAGTTGGTTGCCGGGTTGTTGGCTGAACCTGCAATCCATGGATAACCACCTGCACCCTGGTTGTAGTAACCGCAATCGAAGAACTGGTTGTTCTCCATGAGTACGTGGTTCCATACCTTGTAGTTTGGTCCCTGCTCACGGATGAATCCGCGGACGCAGCGCTTGAATGTACAGTTGTCGATGACGAGTGAGTCAAGGGTGACTGCCATACCGTTAGAGAACATGTTGAAGAAGTAGTTACCTGCTACGGTTCCTGCTCCTGCTGCGTTGTCTCCGTAGTTGAGGGCTGTCGGGTTGTCGAAGTCGATGTCGTAGAAGGCGAGCTTCTTCATGTAGATCTCACCACCTTCACCTGCTTCCGGCTGACGACCGAACATGAACATGGTGTATGAACCCTGCCACTGCTCACCGTTGGCGTTGTTATTGTAGATGGTGGTGTTCTTACCAATACCGCAGATGACCTTAGCGCGGAGTCCCTTAGCTATGTCGGCTGGGTTGGTACGGAGTGTGAAGCCCTTACATGTGATGTCGTTGCCATCGATGTAGTAGGTCTTGCCACCCTCGAGGTAGTAGGTCTGACCCTCGGCGTAGTTGGTGTTGGAGATGAAGTCGTGAAGTGTAGGAGTCAGAGGAGCTGCGTTGTACTGTGATGCAAGTCCAAAGACATCGCTACGTCTGATGTTTGGATAGTCAGAGTTGACCGGTGCGTTGTTCAGAGCGTTAATCAGTGAGTCGTGGTTCAACAGGATTGGAGGACCAGGCTGACCGTCAGAACGTGCGGTAACGGTGTTGTACTTGGCGTCGACGGCTGTCTTCACGCGTGGGTCGATAGCGTCGATAACGTATACTGAGTTTGGAGTAAGGCCATCGACTACGATGTAGCCGCGTGCCCAGTCTTCATCGGTAATCTTGTAGTTGCGCCACTTCTCGCCAACGGTTGAGTTAGGGTTGTTTGGTGACGGTGCTACGGTGATGTACTTGTAACCGAGGTTGCCGTTCTCATCGATGTTGAAGTTCTCACGGAAAGAGGCGAGCTTTTCGGCATCATCGGGATTGTTAGGGTCGAGACCGAGGTCGCTGAGGTTGCGGTTCAGATAGACGTGCATTGTCTCCTCGGTGGTCTGCGCCTGGTTGACGTAGATAGCCATTGGGGTAGGATAGCGGTCGTTGGTCTTGATGCCAAGATACTCCTGCCACTGGCGGCCATTGCCATGACCGTACCACTGGGAAGCGTGAGAGAAGTCGGTTACGTTATCGTCAAGTGGCGACAGGGCGCGGATGGCGAAACGATAGTCGGTTGAATACTGCAAGTCAGGAATGACGAGGTCGAGCTGTCCCGGCTTGATGATGGTATCGAGCAGAAGGTCGCTGGTGCCCTGGATAGAGTTCCAGGCATCGTCACCATTGGAGACCTTTGGCTGGAGTGCCATCTGAATCTGATAACCTGCACAGTTGTCAACACCGTACCAATAGAGGTGGATGGTGTTGCCGTGAGGATATGCTCCGTCGAGTCCGCAGTTGTATGGATAGTCGGTTCCCTTGTTACGTGTGTAGTCGGTGATGAACATTGTCATGAACTGCCTGTTTGTCGAAGGGTCCACATCGTCATCATCTGAGCACGACACGAAAAGGAATGTCGGGCATGCGGCGAGGCAAAGCAAAAAGAAATATAATATCTTTTTCATTTTTATGACTGTTCTATATATTAATTAGTGTATCCGTAGTAGTTAGTGTAAGCCCCGTTAGAACGCTGGATTACGAGGTTTGGATATGGAAGGATATAGCGTACTGCCGGAAGCTTGTCGGCTGATGGAATCTCAGTCGGGAAGTTCTGGGCTACACCATTGTTGATAATCCAGATGTTGCCGTTGGCGTCGCAGCGGATATATCCGTAGAATGAATACTTACACTGGTCGTTAGGCAGACCGGTATCGTCGTTACCCCACTGGTAGAAGTTTGCGCTGTTCCAACCTGTTGCCTTGAAGCCGCCCATACGGATCTGACCGAGGTTAGGCTGCTGGGCTGTGTGGTAGGCATTGTAGATACGCAGTGACTTGAGGGTCTGGTTAGGATAGCTCTGTACAACAGTACCATTGTTGACAACATAGCCGTAAAGCTGGTCGTGGATGTTTGTACGGAGTGCCATTACGTTGGCCTCGTCGATGCTGTACTGGTGGTAGTAGATACGACCAGGAAGCTGATCGATGTAGCCTGTGCGTCCGTTGTAGTTATCGTGCTGGTTGATGGCATCCTCATATCCTGTAGGACCGCTGATAGACTGCATTGCTGCAGAGTAGTAGCGCAGGAAGCTGTAGACGAGCTCCTCACCGTAGGTGTTGGTGCGGACAAGGTCACGCCAGCGGCTGTTCTCACCTGCGAACTCCCACATACGCTCATGGAGCACTGCCTTCTGGAAAGCGTCCTTTGAGCCTTCTGCCTGTGCGATGTAAGCTGCATCGTGGTCGGCGCTGTTGGCGAATGCACGGCTGTGAACCTGACGGAGGCACTCGATTGCCTTGTCGGTAGGACCGTCGTTGATTTCATTGGCTGCCTCAGCGTACATCAGAAGTACGTCAGCATAGCGGAGGTACGGGTAGTTGATACCGGTAGAGCCTTCAGTCTCGGCACCAAGAGCCTGTGCTGGTGAAGTCCAAAGCTTCGACCACTTGTTGTCGTGAACTGAGTAGTCCTGACGGATGTAAACAGAGTCTGACAGTGTTCCGTCACCGTTGTTCTTGTATGAGTAGTACCAGAGTCCGTTGACAAACTCGCGGCGCTCATCACCGTCACGGAAGAGGAAACGATAGAATGCGTTCAGACGGGCGTTACCTGATGTTGCACCCCACGGACCTACTGTCTCGCCCTGATATGCGCTGTAGGTAGGACCCTGGATGTAACCGGTGTTACCGCTTGACTCCTTAGCGAAAGGAATCTCGAAGATAACGTCGTCGTTGTTGATGACATTGTAGTTACACTCGTTGACGAAGACGTCCTGGAAAGACTGTGTCAGTGAGTGTGTGCCTGAAGAGATTACTGAGTCTGCGTAGTTCATGCAGATACGGTAGTAGTCCTTGTAGTTCTCCGGGCGCTGCATTGTTCCGTAG
Source organism: uncultured Prevotella sp. (assembly GCA_900315635.1). Classification (GTDB taxonomy): domain Bacteria; phylum Bacteroidota; class Bacteroidia; order Bacteroidales; family Bacteroidaceae; genus Prevotella. Next base: position 77,522 of record OMZV01000008.1, on the reverse strand, counting down.
TTGTTAGGATTGCTCTTGTCAGGACGGAGAGAGTAACCACCTGCTGTCAGGGCAATACGTGCAACAAGCCCCTCGGCGAATTCCTTTGAGCAACGTTCAACGGTTGTCGAAGATGAGCTGTTCATGTATGGAGCAATACCTTCAAGGTCGGCGATAAGGCTGTCCTGAATTGCCTGACGGTCGGTAACAGGAGGCAGGAATTCGCCATTGCCACGGTTGGCTGCACGATGGAATGTGAATGGCACATCACCGAACATTACAACAAGATCGTGGTAGGTCATGTCGCGGAGGCACTTTGCCTCACCGATGCTCTGCATGATGGATGCTCTGGTGTCAGCTGACTTATAGAGCGGGCTGTTCTCGCAACCATCAATGAAACGGTTAGCATACTCGATGAGGTTGTATGCTGCTGTCCAGAAGCTGTAGATCTGGCTGCCTCGAGAGGTGCAGTCGAAACGGGCGTATGCGTTCTGGCTAGCCTGGTTGCTGCTGTTGATTATAATATCAACATCAGAGTTGAGGTTGAAGTCGCGCTGGTAGAGGTTACCGTAGAGGTTGTTAGAGAGTGCCTGAGTGTAGACACCGTCCAACGCACGGTTAACCTCATCTGTGGAACCATAGACGAAGCCCTCGGTGTATGACGAAGGAGCATCAACGTCAAGGTAGTCGTTGCACGCTGTCAATGACATCAACGCCAGGCCCACATATATAATATTCTTTAGTTTCATGTTATGTTAATTCTGTTTTTAGAATGTTATGTTTGTACCGAAAACGAAGCTGCGTGCACGCGGATAACGGTTGTAGTCCATTCCGCAGGTCAGTCCGGTCTGAATGTCGACCTCAGGATCGTAGCCAGTGTAGTTGGTGATTACGAAGAGGTTCGATGCCGATACATAGAAACGTGCCTTAGAGATGCCAATCTTCTTTGTGAGAGACTTCGGCAGTGTGTAGCCGATAGTGATGTCGTTACAACGAAGGAATGAAGCATCCTCGATGAAGTAAGAGTTTGTAAGGTTCGATGTCACATCAGCTGGGTTCCACAGTGTGCGTCCTGCATTGGCTGTCTTGTAGATGTTGACACCATTGTCAACGTAGTACAGCTTGTAGAGAATATCACCCTTGGTACCTGTGAGACTACCGTCGATGTCGTTGTACTGCCAGCCATTAGCAAACTTTGAGAGTACGTTGTAGTAATCGTCGCGGCCTGTTGATGATGATGACAGAGCGTATGCGGTAGCATTGTTGATGTCGAAGTCGAGCATGAATGTGAAGTTGGCTGCGAAGTCCCAGTTCTTCCACTGACCGCTGAGTCCGAAACCACCCTGTATCTGAGGAGTTGTCTTACCGATGACGGTACGGTCGTTCTCAGTGATGCGGCCATCGCCGTCGAGATCCTTGAACTTAACCTTACCAGGCAGTGTAGCGTTACCTGACTGTGATGAACCGGAAACGCCGTTGATAACTGTTACATAACCATCCTCACGAGGCTGGCAGTTACGAGATGTTCCGTTGTCGGCTGCGCTAGAACCCCAAGGCAGTGCAGTGAAGTTGTTCTGTGGGTCGAAGTAGAACTCGTCAGGAGAATAGATTCCGTCGTAAACGAAACCGTAGATAAGTCCAACCTCATCGCCGACACGCAGGCAGTAGTCATTGTATGATGATTTCCAGCGGTCGTTCTGGTCCCAGATGACGTTATCGGTGCCGTTAAGCTTGTCGATCTTCATCTTGTTGTGACCCATGTTGAAGTTTGCAGAGAGAACGTAGTCCTCGCCACGGAGAATGTCACCTGTGATGGTGAGCTCTATACCCTTGTTGGTAACCTGACCGATGTTCTGCATCTGTGAGGTGTAACCAATTGTTGGGTTCAAATCAGATGTGTAGATAAGATCCTTGGTTGTGTACCAGTAAGCCTCAGGAGAAATTGTAAGACGACCGTCCCAAAGAGCCCAGTCGATACCGAGGTTACGCTTGATGGTCTTCTCCCACTTGATGTCGCGGTTCTCGAAACGAGTGCCGTTAGCGTTGTCGTAGTACTTGTTACCGTACTGTACAGCCTCTGCGAAACCAGGACCACCTGTCGGGTTGATAGCATACAAAGGACGCCACATATCGTTACTTACGTTGTTGTTACCGGTAAGACCGTAAGAGAGACGAATCTTCAACTGGTCGATCCACTTAACGTTCTTCAACCAAGATTCCTTCTTCATGTCCCATGCACCGGAGATTGCAGGGAAGTAGCCCCACTGGTTGCCCGGAGCGAACTTTGTAGAACCATCGGCGCGGAATGTAGCGCTGAGGAAGTAGCGGTGATCCCAGTTCCAGTTAGCCTGACCGAAGAATGAAGCCATACGGTCCGGTGTTGTAACTGCAGATGTTGTCTGATATGGAGTACCGAAACTCATGTTGTTCCATGCCTCACGAGCTGTGAAGTCACGTGGGAAGTAACGGTTGAACTCGTAGTTCTGACGAGTCTGAGAGTGCTTGATTTCCTGACCAATGAGGAACGACCAGTTGTGGTCGCCTACTGAGAATGCGTAGTTGGCAGTGTTGGTCCATACGTATGTAAGCTGGCGCTGGTTGGTAATCTGAGCCAACGGCAGGTTATTGTTGTCACGACCTTGACTTGTCAGAGGACCGTAGAAACGGCTCTGGTCAACCCACTTCATACCAATTGTTCCATCGGTACGGAGTGTGAGACCCTTGATAGGCTTCCATTCCAATGCCAATGCGTTGGTATAAGTATAGCTGTGCTTGATGAGCTGGTTGGTTGCAATATCATTCTTAGGGTTGGTGTAGTTGAAGAGCTTCTCCTCATTAGGATCAGCGTATGCAGGGTCGATATAACCATACTCACGCATACCGTTTGTAGGACGATACTTCAATACGTCGATGATACCACCGGTACCTACGCTTGTACCACCTGCACCCTCGTCACGACGGAAGACGAACTTCGGGTTGAACTGGAGTGTGAGGTTTCTTGTGAGCTGAGCATTCAACTTTGTGTTGATGTTGGTACGGCGAACACCAGAACCGAGGATGATACCCTTGTCCTGAGAATTTGTGAGAGATACATTGAACTTAACCTTGTCAGAACCACCACCAACGGTAACGTTAGCCGAGTAGTTCAGAGGAGTCTCGTCCATAACTTCGTCCTGCCAGTCGTGTGAAGGCAGAGTTCCATACATATCGAGGTCATACGGGTCACCGAAGTTGAACTTGTATGACTTAGCCCATCCTGAACGTGTACCGCTGCTGGCGTGACGCTGATACTGATAGATAGCGAACTGCTTAGCGTCCATCAGGTCGAGCTTCTTTGAAATGTGGCTGATAGAGAGGTTGCCGTTGAAGGTTACCTGTACCTTACCTGCCTGAGCCGACTTTGTGGTAACGACAACAACACCGTTACTACCCTTGGCTCCATAAACGGCTGTAAGGGAAGCATCCTTCAGGACATCGATACTTGCGATATCCGTAGGAGGAATATCATTGATGTTTGATACCTCAAATCCATCGACAATGTACAGAGGTTCGTTTGACTGTGTGATTGACGTACCACCACGTACACGGATGTTAACGTCTGCACCCGGCTGACCATCGACTGTGGTTACCTGTACACCAGAGATCTTACCTTGCAGTGCAACGGCTGCTGATGTTACAGGAACTGCTGCCAGCTTGGCTCCAGAGACGGAACCTACCGAACCGGTGAGGTCACGGCGTGCTTTGCTGGTGTAACCGAGAACGACGATTTCGTCCAGCTGGTCGTCGTTACTCTTGAGCTGGATCTTCTGGCCTTCTCCGACCTGAATATCCTTGTTCTTCATTCCGACGTAGCTGATAGTTGCAGTCTTTCCCTTCTGTAGATTAAGAGTGAATTTTCCGTCGATGTCGGTGATTGTACCGTTACTCGGGTTGCCCTTTTCGATGACCGTGGCACCAATGACCGCCTCACCTTCGGCGTCAACAACTGTACCACTGGCTACTCCCTGGGCAAACAGAGAGGCTGGCGCAAGCATGCACAACATCACCAGACAAATTCTGAGCGATTTTAGAAATGCATCTTTCATTTAGCTTTTTTTGATTTAGTTATTATTATGATTGAGTTCTAAGCTTGTTATTAAGTAGAGATAGTGTCATTATACACTGATACCAATATACTGACCGCAAAGTTATTAATTTTTATTTAATCATGCAAAACTATTTTAGCTAAAATTACAGCCAATAATGGTAAATCGGCGTTTTTTAACATTTAACGCCGATTTACCAAGTCGCATGAATAAGGGGAAAATGGGGGTAATAATGAGAAATGGCTTACTTCTTAGGCAGCCATGATGTGTCGCCGAAGACAGCTGCAGGGGTTATAGCCTCGGCTTCTTTCTTTGTCAGTTGCTTTGCCCATGGCACACGCTTGTCGGTTGCGGCACCGGCTCCGGTATTGCCATATTCCATATAGCGGACGATACCTTCCTTGGCAGGGTCGTGATAGTCGACCCAGTTGTGCCAGCCTTCAGGTACGATGTGCTTGCCAAGGTCACTATATATAAATAATGTATAGGCGTAGGCACGCCACGGACGTCCGAGGTAAACTTTGTCGACTCCCGGCTCAGCTGTCAGGCGGCAGTGTGAGAAGATGTAGCCGTACTTCTGGTCCTTCGGCGTAGAAGCCGCTGTAACGTATGAGTTTGTGCGGCTCTGGATCTCACAGTTCTCGAACCATGCAATTGACGGACCAAAGATGAAGTCGGTCGTACCGTTGATGAAACAGTCGAGGAAGTAGAGGCGTGTGCCCGGAGTCCCGGTGTAGATAGTGTCCTGATTGCCAAGAATGCGGCAGTTGATGAACACGAGGCGGTCGCCCTCGGTGTGCAGGGCTACAGCCTGACCGAGACGTGGTGCATTGTTCTCGATGGTGATGTTCTTGAATGTGATGTTAGTGCCCTCCACCTTCACTGTGTATGTGCGGAAAGTACCCATGTTATGAGTGGTGCCCGGGATAGGCATGTTGGCGTGGTCGGCATACGTTATGATGGTCTTGTCACGATCCTCGCCGACAATCTCGATGTTGGTCAGCCATGACGGAATGACGACCTTCTCCTTGTAAGTTCCGTTCTTTACGTAGATGACTTTCGTGTACTCCATGAAAGCCCTGCACACTTCAACAGCCTCACTGACGGTCTTGAACTCGCCGGTTCCGTCTTGAGCCACAACCAGTGTGTCAGTGTTGTCGTACTTGCCGCGTGCGTTTGCTGTCACGCTGACAATTAACATTAATAGAATCAGTAGTTTCTTCATTTTTATTTGATTTGTTGTTAGTATTCAGCGTGGCAGGAGAACTACATTATTTGCTGAACTTCCTGCAGGTCTTTGACCTTCCTGAGGTTGTCCATGATGATGCTGACCTCATCACGGTCGTGGACACGCAACTCGATGCTTCCGTCGAAGACACCATTGTCGCTGCCGATGGTAACCTTGTGAATGTTGACACCGAGCTGTTCGGAGAGGACATCCGAGACGTCACGCAGCAGACCCTTGCGGTCGATACCACGAATCTCGACTATGGCATCGAAGAACAATTGCTTGTGCATACTCCATTTTGCATCGACAAGCCGGTTGCCGAAGCTTGCCTTAAGCTTGGAAGCCACCGGACAGGCACGCTTGTGAATCTCGATGTGCCCTTTATTGTCGATATATCCGAGAATGTCATCGCCCGGGATAGGGTGGCAACAGTGTGGGAAAACAAATTTGCCTATGGTATCCTCGCTTATGATGACAGCCTTCTTCTTGTCGAACTTGTCGTCAACGACAAACTTTTCGACCTTCTCTTCCTGTTTTTTCTCTGTCTTCTTATCTTTACCGATGAAAGGCACTAAGCGGCGCCAGCCCGAAGTCCCCTTCTTCTTTTTACTGCTCTTCTTCTTAAGTTCGTTGAGCTCATTCTCTCCGAGAATAATACTCTTATCGCCGAGAGCGAACAGCAGACTTTCACGCTTCTGCAGGTCGTGGAGCTCACACAGCTTGTCGACTACCGAGTTGTTGTACTCCAACCCATTGTCCTCAAGCCAGTGTCGAAGCTGTTCCTCGCCCTGCCGCTGAATCTCGCGGCGCTCCTTATGCAGAATAGCCTGAATCTTGCTCTTTGCCTTTGCAGTAGTGACGAAGTTTATCCATGATGGCTGGACATGCTGTGCCTGTGAAGTCAGAATCTCAACCTGGTCGCCGCTCTTCAGCTTGTGACTCAGCGGGACGAGCTTGTGGTTGACCTTCGCTCCGATGCAATGGCTGCCGAGGAACGTGTGAATTTGGAATGCGAAGTCGAGAGCCGTACATCCCGCAGGCATTGTCTTGATTTCACCTTTCGGCGTAAAGACAAATATCTCCGACGCAAAGAGGTTTAGCTTTATGGCATCGAGGAAGTCCATGGCGTCAGGCTGCGGGTCGTCGAGAATCTCCTTGATGGTGCGCAGCCAGTCGTTCAGTTCGCTTTCGTCCTCAGTGTATTCACCGCCTTCCTTGTATTTCCAGTGGGCGGCGAATCCCTGTTCAGCCACCTCGTCCATCCGGTCGGAACGTATCTGAACCTCTATCCACTGACCTTGCTTCGACATAAGCGTCACGTGCAGAGCCTGATAGCCGTTAGCCTTCGGATGGTTGAGCCAGTCACGAAGACGGTCAGGATGACTCTTGTAAATCTTGCTTATGGCAACATAAATCTGGAAACACTCGTTTATCTCGTCGGCACGGTCTTTCGGGACGAAGATTATTCTTACAGCCAGTATGTCGTAAATCTCCTCGAAGGTGACGTGCTTCTTCTGCATCTTTGTCCAGATGGAGTACGGACTCTTGACCCTGGCTTTAATCTCATACTTAAAGCCCATCTTGTCGAGCGACTCACGTATAGGGTCGGTGAATTTCTTGAAGAGGTCATCACGCTGAGCCTGCGTAACGGCAAGCTTCTTCTCAATGGCAGCGTAAGTATCCGGATGTTCGAACTTGAAACTAAGATTCTCAAGTTCAGTCTTAATCTTGTTCAGTCCCAGCCTGTTTGCCAGCGGAGCATATATATATAATGTCTCACCGGCAATCTTGTATTGCTTGTTAGGCGGTTGCGAAGCCAGTGTCCGCATATTGTGCAGACGGTCGCAAATCTTGATGAGAATGACACGAATATCATCGCTCATCGTCAGCAGTAGCTTCTTGAAGTTCTCAGCCTGTGCCGAAGCCTGCTCGCCGAATATTCCACCGCTGATCTTTGTCAGTCCATCGACAATCTGTGCAATCTTCGGACCGAAGATATTCTCTATGTCCTCGACGGTATAGTCAGTGTCCTCGACGACGTCGTGCAGCAGAGCCGAGCAGATGCTCGTTGAGCCCAGCCCCATCTCCTCGCAGGCAATCTGCGCTACGGCTATAGGGTGCATGATGTATGGCTCGCCGGACAGACGGCGCACGCCTTTATGGGCTTGTCGTGCGAAGTTGAAAGCCTTCGTGATAATGTCCACTTTCTTGCGGTGCCTTGATGCTAGGTAGGTGTCGAGCAGATGCTGGAAAGCGTCGTCGACCATCTTCTCCTCGGCGGCAGCCTTGTCTTCGGTGTGTGTGAAATCGTCGTTCATAAGCTAGCTGGGTTAGGTATTTGGGGTGTTGTGTATGTGTTTTAAAACTTCAGTCCGACGCCAAGTCCGATTGCCGGCGACTGAAGTGGATTTATCGACGAGCCATCGTTGAGCACCCGTGGTGCAACATGCAGTGACAGGTCGGGGGTTATATCGAAGTCGGACAGCGATGCGTCAACGTAGGCGTCAATGACCGACAGGGCATATACAGCCATAGTGACAAATGACGCCAGGTCGCGCCAGCGGCGGTAGCGGTTCTTACGCTTGCGGAACAACTCCTGATAGCGTGAGCGGTTCGACTCGGTTATATGTGTGTTGAAGTGCAGGAACTGCTCGTAGCTCTTCGTGTCGGGGTTGTCGTCCATGATGTCCATGTAGGCCTGGGCATAGTCGTGATACATCTGGTTGTTCCACGTTATGGCATAAATACATCCGACAAATCCGCCATAGAATATAGGCAGCTTCCAGTATTTGCGGTTGTATATCTGTCCGCCGCCCGGTATGACGAGAGCCATCCACAGGGCACGCTTGGGATTAGGACGCCATGTCAGCCAGTTGCGCTTCGAAGGCTTCTCCTGATTCTTCTTAAGCGAGAGCGGCTGGTCGTCTTTCGAAGAGCCATCTGCCGATAAAGGATACTTGTCGATACTCTGCAGTGGGGTGTCGAGCGAGTCTATAGCCTCAGTAGTGTCGACAGGCGCGGGGCGGTTCCTGCGGTTGCTTGGCGAAAGTACCACTTGGTCGCCACCGTCAGGATAGACGACACGGATGCTGTCGTTCTTGCGTACTTGCGCAGATGCAGACAAAGAAAAAGCTGTTGCCGTAATAAACAGCAATAACCATTTAATCTTATTTGGGCACTTTGTCGGAAACATAAGTTACTTCAGTTTGTCGAGTACGTTCATGATGTGCTCGAGGTCTTCCTCATTGGCAAACGGAATACTGATTTTTCCCTTGCCGTTAGGCGAACAAGTCATCTGTACCTTGGTATCGAAGAAAGAGGAAAGGCGCTTCTTCAAGTCCTCGAACTCCTTAGGCAGCTGAGCCTTCGCCTTGATGTTCTTCTTGGCTGTCTGGATGTCCTCGCCGCTCTTCAGCTGCTGGCACAGCTCCTCGACCTTGCGCACGGAGTAGCCGTTCTTCTGAATCTCCTTGAAGAGCTTCAGCTGCAGCGACGGCGAGTCGAGCGACAGCAGGGCACGGGCGTGTCCCATGTCAATCTCCTTCTTCTGCAAAGCCATCTGCACCTGAGCCGGAAGCTTCAGCAGTCGGAGGTAGTTGGCAACGGCAGCACGGCTCTTGCCGACTTCGGCGGCGACACGCTCCTGCGTCATTCCGCTCTTCTGCAGCAATTGCTCGTAGGCGAGGGCTATCTCGATGGCATTAAGATCCTCACGCTGGATATTCTCCACGAGAGCCATCTCCATGACGTTCTCGTCCTTGATGGTGCGGATGTATGCCGGGATGGCTTTCAGTCCGGCAAGCTGCGATGCACGCCAACGGCGCTCACCGGCGATAATCTGGAATCGATTCTCGGAAATCTGCCTCAGTGTGATAGGCTGGACGATACCGAGCTGCTTTATAGAGTTTGCCAGTTCCTCAAGAGCCTGCGGGTCGAATTCACGGCGAGGCTGGTTAGGATTGGCCTCTATCTGGTCGATGGCAATCTCGTTGATGGTGCTGCTGCCCTGAGTATTGACATCGTCGGTAGATATAAGCGCATCGAGACCACGTCCCAGAGCGTTGGTCTTAGCGTTGCGGTTGAATTTCTTATGTACTGCCACTATATATCAATTAATAATTCAAAATTCAAAATTCAAAATTATGATTACCTCGAAGGATAAGCACTGACATCCCCCGAACGGCTATCATAGTTTAACGTAGTTATCATATTAACATAGTTATCATAATTTTGAATTTTGAATTATGAATTTTGAATTAAAAGTTTATTTGTTCTTTTCAATTATCTCCTTAGCCAGAGCCAGATGGTTCTTTGCTCCTGTCGAGTCGGCATCGTAGAGGATAACCGGCAGGCCGTGGCTAGGGCTCTCCGAGAGTTTCACGTTACGCTGGATGACCGTCTTGAAGACGAGCTCCTGGAAGTGGCGCTTCACCTCGTCGTAGATCTGGCGTGCCAGGCGCAGACGCTGGTCGTACATGGTCAGCAGAAATCCCTCAATCTCAAGTTTCGGGTTCAGCTTGCTCTTTATGATTTTTATTGTATTGAGCAGTTTGCTAATTCCCTCCAGGGCGAAGTACTCGCACTGTACAGGTATGATGACCGAGTCGGCGGCAGTGAGCGCGTTGACGGTAATCAGTCCGAGCGACGGGCTGCAGTCGATGAGAATGAAGTCGTAGTCGTTGCGGATAGGCTCCAAAATCTTGCTCAGCACCTTCTCGCGGTTGTCAAGGTTCAGCATCTCAATCTCGGCACCTACAAGGTCGATATGGCTCGGAACGATGTCCAGTCCCTCGATGTCGGTCTCATAGATAGCGTCGTGGATGTCGGCATGGTCGATGATGCACTCGTAGATAGAGCAGTCCACCTCCTTGATGTCCACTCCCAGACCGCTGCTGGCGTTTGCCTGCGGGTCAGCGTCGACGACAAGCACCGTCTTCTCCAACGTTGCAAGCGAAGCTGCAAGGTTTATGGCCGTGGTGGTCTTTCCGACTCCGCCTTTCTGATTAGCTAATGCAATAATTTTTCCCATGTTTATTTAATCTTCAAATAGTCTAGTATATTCAGTAAACCCAGTTTTAGTCCTTTCAGATATGGGGTTCAATGCGCAAAGGTACATATTTTATTCGAAATTGAGTTATTTATAAACCTTTTTTCGTACTTTTGCAAAAGAAAAAGATTCAACATTAGAAAAGATGCGTCCATTCATACTTATATCTAACGACGACGGCTATCATTCCAACGGAATCCGCACGCTCGTGTCATTCCTTTCCAACTTTGCCGACATACTTGTATGCGCCCCTGAGGCGGCACGCTCGGGATACTCATGTGCTTTCTCGGCTGTCAACTACCTGCGCCTGAAGCAACGGCATAACATTCCCGGAGCCGATGTCTGGTCGTGTACCGGAACTCCGGTCGACTGCGTGAAGATAGCTCTCGACCAGCTGTGCACCGACCGCCGTCCCGACCTGATACTTGGCGGAATAAACCACGGCGACAACTCGTCGGTCAACAATCACTACAGCGGCACGATGGGCGTGGCTCTTGAGGGTTGCATGAAGTACATCCCGTCGATAGCTTTCTCCAGTTGCGACTACAACGAGAATGCCGACCTCAGCTACCTGCGCGACTATATCCGCCGGATTGTTAACCGGGTTCTTGCCGACGGACTGCCGAAGGGTGTCTGCCTGAATGTCAACTTCCCGAAAATAGACCCGGCTAAGGAGCAGTTCGCCGGTGTGCGTGTCTGCCGCATGGGCTTCGGCAGTTGGATCAACGAGGTGGTTAAGTGCCGTCATCCGCGTGGCTACGACTACTACTGGATGGTAGGCGAGTATCGTGACGATGAGCCCGATGCCACCGACAACGACCGTTGGGCTCTCGCTCACAAGTATGTTGCCATGACTCCAACCCGTGTTGACGTCACCGACTATGAGTCGATGGAGAAAATGAAAGAGTGGTTTAAATAGATTTAATTCAAAATTCAAAATTATAATATAAACAAGTATGATACCAGCGGAGTAATCATAATTTTGAATTTATAATTTTGAATTTTGCATTTACAATACAATATGAGATACTACTTGATAGCCGGTGAGGCGAGTGGCGACCTCCATGCGTCGCGGCTGATGCAGTCGTTGAAGGCGGTTGACCCGATAGCAGAGTTCAGATATTTCGGCGGCGACAGGATGAGTGCCGTCGGGGGAACATGCGTCAGGCACATCCGTGACCTGGCATACATGGGCTTTGTGCCGGTACTGTTGCACCTGCATAAGATTCTCGGGAATATGAAACTCTGCAAGCACGACATTGTAGCGTGGAAACCAGATGTCGTGATACTTGTCGACTATGCCGGATTCAACCTCGACATAGCGAAGTTCCTCCACGCCAAGACTAATATCCGGGTCTATTACTATATCTCGCCGAAGATATGGGCATGGAAGGAGTGGCGCATAAGGGCTATCAAACGGGATGTCAATGAGATGTTCTCCATCCTTCCGTTCGAAGTCGACTTCTATGAGAAAAAGCATCATTATCCCATCCATTATGTCGGCAACCCTACAGCCGAGGAAGTGCGCAACTTCCGCAGCGGATATAAGGAGAGCAGGGAAGCGTTCCTCAGCCGCCACGGACTCGACGACCGTCCTATCATTGCATTGCTCGCCGGTAGCCGTAAACAGGAGATTAAGGACAACCTTCCGGCAATGATTGAGGCTGCCAAGCGGTTCGACGACTATCAGCTTGTGCTGGCTTGCGCCCCATCGGTTGAGGCTGTCTACTATAACAAGTTCCTAAAGGACTCACGTGTCCGCACTGTCACCGACGAGACCTATCAGTTGCTTACTCACTCGACGGCAGCACTGGTGACAAGCGGAACGGCAACTCTGGAGACGGCGTTGTTCAATGTTCCGCAGGTTGTCTGCTATGAGACCCCTGTTCCAAAGCTTATCCGCTTTGCTTTCAACCATATTATCAAGGTCGATTATATCTCGCTGGTGAACCTTATCGCCAACCGGGAGGTTGTGCCGGAGCTGCTTGCCGACCGTTTCACAGTGTACAACATCGCCAACGAACTGTACAATATTCTTCCCGGTCACGACCGGCGTCAGGCTCAGCTCGATGGCTATAAGCTCGTTGCCGACCGCCTCGGCGATGCCGTCGCGCCTGATAATGCCGCCAAGATCATCTACGACCTGCTCTGGAAGTAAGTATGATAAAGCAAAAAGATGAATCGATTAGCGATTAATGACTCTTTAGTTTGCGATATGCCATTACTCGTTTTCTAATTGGGTATCTTTTAGCTTCTAATTGGGTATCTTTTAGCTTCTGATTGGGTATCTTTTAGCTTCTAATTGGGTATCTTTTAGCTTCTGATTGGGTATCTTTTAATTGCCTTTAAAATAACGTGATGGAATACAGATAAATCACTGCTGCCGGTATAGCGAGTAGCGACGAGTCGAACCTGTCGAGCATTCCTCCATGACCCGGCAGAATCTTTCCGCTGTCCTTTATTCCCAGTGTCCGTTTGAAAAGACTCTCTACAAGGTCGCCCCATGTACCGAAGACTACAACTACAAGTCCCAGTCCTATCCATCCCCCGATGCTCAGCAAATGAGGATTCGACGGGTCATTGTTGGCGAAGTAGCCGATGACACCTGCGACGATAAGCACGAGGATGCCACCACCGATGCTGCCTTCCCAAGTCTTTCCCGGACTGATTCGTGGGAATAGCTTGTGTTTTCCGAGCAGTGAGCCTGTGCAGTAAGCTCCCGAATCATTCACCCACAAGAAGATGAACAGGCACAGCGGGATGAGCATCTCGAATGAAGCCTGATTGAAATCATTGATTTGGAAGGCTAAGAAGAATATCATCGCGAACGGCATGGCGACGTACATTTGTCCTAACATCGTGTATGCCCAGTCGTTTATCGGGTTCTTCTGCTTGAGGTATAGTTCCTCGATGAACATGTAGACAATCGTCAGGATGTATGGCACAAAAGCTCTGAAATCGACGAAGCCCACTCGCCAGCCTGCCACAGCTATGACAAGGTATACTCCGGCAATGGTCGAGATAAGTTGGTTGACACGCACGCCTTCGACATTGTTCACCAGTCCGCAGTACTCCCAAATAGTAAGTCCTGTTATAAGGGCGAACAGCAGGATGATGGTGTCAGGGCGCATCATGCCCAGCACCATTACTGCTACATATATTATTCCGGTTATTGTACGGGTTATTAAATTCTTCATTGTTTTCTAGGTGATTAAGCATCCTCACCTTCGGGGAGGCTTGGTGAGGAATTTCCCTTTGACTTGTCGAACTCAGCCTGAGCCTTCTTCACCTCGTCACTCTGGTCTTCGAGTTTCGGAGCTTCGCCATCGGCTTCCTTAGCCTGTTCCTTCTTAGCCTGCTCGTTCTTCTCATTCTCCTCGAGAATCTCTTCCGAACGACTCTTGTACGGACGCTTGCCAAGGATAGCCTCGACATCCTTAGTGTAGATGACCTCCTTCTCATAGAGCAGCTGGGCAAGCTTGTTGTGACCTTCCTTGTGCTCGGTGAGGATCTTCTTTGCACGGTCGTACTCCTCATTTATCATCTTCAGAACCTCGCTGTCCATGACCTTTGCTGTCGACTCAGAGTATGGCTTCTGGAACGAGTAGTCCTGATTGTTGTAATAGCAGATGTTCGGAAGCTTGTCACTCATTCCGGCGTAGGCAATCATTCCGTAGGCGCTCTTTGTCGCACGCTCGAGGTCGTTCATTGCTCCGGTCGAAATCTGACCGACGAACAGCTCTTCGGCGGCACGTCCACCAAGCAGAGAGCACATCTCGTCGAGCATCTCTTCCTTAGTCGTTATGACACGCTCCTCAGGCAGATACCATGCGGCACCGAGAGCCTGACCACGTGGAACGATGGTAACCTTGACCAGTGGGTTGGCATGTTTGCAGAACCAGCTGACAGTGGCGTGACCTGCCTCGTGGATGGCGATGGAACGTTTCTCCTCGGCAGTCATTACCTTTGTCTTCTTCTCCAGTCCACCGATGATACGGTCAACGGCGTCGAGGAAGTCCTGGCTCGATACCTCTTTCTTATTATGGCGGGCCGCAATAAGCGCAGCCTCATTGCATACATTGGCAATGTCGGCACCTGAGAATCCCGGAGTCTGGCGGGCGAGGAAGTCAACGTCAAGGTTCTTATCGTACTTCAACGGCTTCAGGTGAACCATGAATATTGCCTTACGCTCGGCAAGGTCAGGAAGGTCGACATGTATCTGGCGGTCGAATCGTCCGGCACGCAGCAATGCCTTGTCGAGCATGTCGGCACGGTTGGTGGCTGCAAGGACGATGACACCGGAGTTAGTTCCGAATCCGTCCATCTCGGTCAGAAGGGCGTTCAGGGTGTTCTCACGCTCGTCGTTGCCACCCATCGCCGGGTTCTTAGAACGGGCACGACCAACGGCATCAATCTCATCGATGAAGATGATACATGGCGCTTTCTCCTTAGCCTGACGGAACACGTCACGAACACGGCTTGCTCCGACACCGACGAACATCTCTACGAAGTCGGAACCGCTCATAGAGAAGAACGGTACGCCAGCCTCGCCGGCAACGGCCTTGGCAAGCAGGGTCTTACCGGTGCCCGGAGGTCCGATAAGCAGTGCGCCCTTTGGAATCTTTCCGCCGAGCTCGGTATATTTCTTAGGGTTCTTCAGAAAGTCGACAATCTCCTGCACCTCCTGCTTGGCGCCTTCCTGTCCGGCGACATCCTTGAAAGTAACGCCTACCGACTGTGACTTCTCATAGAGCTTTGCCTTCGATTTGCCGACGCTGAAGATGCCACCGCCGCCACCGCCGCCACTCATGCGGCGCATCAGCCAGAACCAGACGAAGATTATCAGTACCCACGGCAATACATTAATTAATATATTGGTGAGCAGGCTGGAGTCATCGTTGTTGTAGCTGAATCCGGAGATCTTCTTCTGGGCAACAGCCTGGTTGAGGAAGGTCTCAAGGTTGTCGATGGAACCTATTTCGACTTTTACGTATGGGTCGTTGCCAAGGTTCCCACCGCCGAAGACCTCACGCTGGTGCTCCGGACGGACGTACATCTTCAGTGTACTCTGGTCCTTGTTTATCTCGACCTTCGACGCATAGCCCTTGTTGACATAGTTGACGAATGTCGTGTAGTCTTTTTCTACGTTTGCCGACGTGTTGCCAAGTCCTTTGGTTCCGCCGGAAAAGAATATTAATACCAGCGCTATTATTACAAAGATGTATATCCAGTTCATGTTGAACTTCGGCATCTTCGGTTGCTGGTTGTTATCTTGATTTTGCATATTATTTATATTCCCCACCAAACCTCCCCCAAGGGAAGGCTTCTAATTACCAAAAATTAATGATGGATAATTTTCTAATTTATTTATGTGTTTAACCCTCCTGGCCGTTTGAGGCAGTCAGGCAATGTCCGGAATCTTCTCCAGTTTGGCATCTTCCCACAGATGCTCCAGGTCGTAATACTGGCGGGTCTCCGGAACGAAGATATGCACAAGCACATCAACATAATCCATAGCCACCCATACGGCATTGTTCAGACCGATGCAGTTGACTGGCTTCTCGCCTGTAGTCTCACGGACATAGTCGCTCACCGACCCGGCGATGGCTTCCACCTGCTGGGGTGAGCTGCCCTGGCATATCACGAAGTTCTTGCAGATTGTTCCGACAATGCCTGACAGGTCAGCAATAACAATATTGCTTCCTTTTTTATCTTGTATTCCCTTTACGATGTTCTTTACTAACTTTTCTGTTTCGTTCATGAAATATAAATGTGTTCTGTCTTGTAAGAATTCTCTATTTGTTTGGTTATGCAAAGGTACGCATAATTTTGAATTTTGGCTTATGAATTTGGAATTATGGCTAATAATTTGCTTTTTTTATAAAATTTCTTTGGATTTTCTTTGGAGATTCAAGAAAAAGCCGTACCTTTGCACTCGCTAAACGGATAACGATAGCACATTGGGATATGGTGTAATGGTAACACTACAGATTCTGGTCCTGTCATTCCTGGTTCGAATCCGGGTATCCCAACAATAAAAGCCAAATTGCTTCATCAGCAGTTTGGCTTTTTCTGTTTTTATACCTACGTGCGATGTTTGACTATATAAAAAAGCAGGAGCAACATTGGCTTTTATACCAGTGTTGCTCCTGCTTTAGTATGTTACGGGGTGGGGAAGCGTTCGCTCTATCCCCACGCCCGATAGTCGTTATTAATCATCCCATGAGCCCCAAGGGTTGACCTTAGAACCGTTAAGAGTGCCACCGTCGACTTTGACACCCTCGCTCAGTGTGTTTGGACCATCCCAAGTCTTAGTGTTGTCGGCACCGTAAATGACGTTGACTTTACCTGTTCTTAATATTTCTTGGCTAGGCTTGAGCAGGTGGTGTTCCAGTATGTCATCACTAAGGATAACTTCTTCAATGGTTGGCTTGATATATCTTAATTTCTTCATTATCGTCTCGTAAATTTAATGTTCAACTCCAATGTTTACTTTACAGTATATTTCTTGCCGCCCATGATGTAAACACCAGGAGCAAGTCCTTCGAGAGAGTTGATGGAACTAACCTTGACACCGTCGATAGTGTAAACACCCTTGACGAAATTGGTCTGTTCTTCATTGAGGTCTTCGATAAGCTGGTCAATGGCAGTAACCTCGCCACCGTTAACTTCACCTCCTGAAATCCAGAAGTCGGCAGCCTTGGCATTTACTGTTGTCTCGTCAAGCTTGTCATTGCCTGCAGCGTCAGAAGAGTACGGATAGAGGTAAGCGTTGTATCCTGGGAGCTTTGCTTTTTTAGCTGTCTCACTTGCCGGGATAACACGCATAAGTCCGTTGTCTCCGCTTCCACTGCCATTTGCTTCTTTACCTATATTCATATAGTAGCTATAGAATGGAATCTCTGACTCGTCATAGATACCAACTACCTTGTATGTGAATATATTGATGTCATCTTTGTGGTCAGTGACAGCATTGTTATAGTTGATGACTTCCTCGTTGTATCCGATGACAGTCTTGGTAGGCTTGTCCTCGAAAGTAACGTGCTTGAACTGTACACCGTTCACAGTCTTACCACTTTCATCCTTGTATGTAAGTACTGTACCTTCGGCAGATGTTCCGTCATCCGGGTAGATGAAGTATGGACGTCCTGCCTCAAGCAGCTGAGTGACGTGGCGGGTGAAGTGGACTGTGCGGCTCTGATCCTCACGTGTCGTACCATCATTTCTGAGTCCGTGCTTGTCTGCACGAATAGAGTCGAATGTTATGACCTGAACATTCTGACCGAATACTTCCTTAACCTGTTTCTCGCTTACTGAGAACGGCAGGCATATTCCGTGCCACCGCTTGTACAGGAACTTACGCTTCAGATTGACGTTGACAAACTGGTGATCGTGACTCTTATTGGTTATTATTGACGTCAACTGCTTAGTATAACTACCATCGTCACTTGCTGTCTTAGATGCATCCAGAGTGATTACAGGTTCTGCTTCAGTGTTACCGATAGATGAACCGTTATAAATGGCAGTACCATTTGAATATTTTGATGTTACATCAGGCAACTGACTATAGATCTCTGGCTTGAAAGCAGAATTGTCGTCAAGAACGTTTTCAGGCTTAGCTAAATTAAGCCATGGATTAGCGTCGCTAGTGTAACCTTCCGGAAGGAATCCGAATCCGCAGAAGCCAAGCTTAGAACCAGTCATGAATACATAGTATGTCTTTCCTGCCTTAACATTAAACGTATAGCGTACATAGCCCTTTGTCGGCAGTACGTATCCACCATCTGAGAGCTTTAATACCTCGTTAGGTCCACCAAGCTTAGAATGGCTCCAAGAATTTGTTCTAGCTCCATCAGCAGCGTAGGTTTGAGGATTGTTCTTCCACCAATCTTCAATTTTTTTAATGTCTGCATTTAAGTTTTCGCTACCCTTTGTGGTAAGGGTTGTTCCAACATGGTCATAATTGTTGAACCAACTGTTGTTGTAACCAGGCTCTGTGACAATTTGGAAAGCTTTATAACCGTCAACTTGATCATCGACGTCAGAATTGCTCCAACCAACACGTGTTATACCATCGCAATAGTAGTTGTAGTTTGGAGCCTGATAACCTTTGAATCTGGTTGCAGATGTAGTGCCTGTCGGTAGATATTGGTCAAGTGAACCTGACCAACCGTCAGCACCAGCGGCAATATCAACATTCTCTCCTGTCTCGTCAACAATGTATAGTGCACGGCGACGGAGCTGTGCTTTGTCATCAGACTGAATGACCTTGCCTTTATCATCTATGCCACGACCCTTGTCGTCTTTCATAGTTGACCATTTGTCTCCGTCATCACCCTTGGAAAGATCGCTCATTCCGTTTTGTAATATATAGAGGAATAGGCGTCCACTTTCTTCCGGTTCAAACTTCAGATATGTACCACGGACAGGAACCATGAATGTCGTGCGTTGGTTGTTAAGTGTCCCGTCAGCAGTGGCTAACTCTCCGTTCTTGATATTCCACGGCTTTGCTGTGCGGAAGCTATTCCAACTCTGTATATCCTCATCCAATGGGTTTTGCTCGCCAGACGAACTATAGTTGAAGTTGTCAACGGTCATGTTATCACGACCTACAGAGTCCATCTTGGCAGTCTTCCAACCATCAAAGAACATTTCGCCATTCTTATCAGTCTTTTGATATGGATATCCTTCATCCTGGATGTGAGACCAGCCACCAATAGTCATCCATATACGGGTTGGAATATTATTGGTGCTTATGCGGTTACCCATATCGAAACCTACACCATCTTCTACAATGTAGGTAGGCATGTTACCTATATATAGGTTATAGTGTGGACGTTTCTTGATTTGTCCTTCTGCCTTATTCTGTCCTAAGACTTCTCCCAAAACAACGACTCTGTTGTCCATCTCTGCACCATTTTCTGTGGTAAGAGAATTATCAGTTGTCAGCTTAAGAGCAGATACAACACCAGTCGACTTTTCAACTTTAGCATGAGTTCCTGTAGCATCGGCATCAAGAATCTTTGCATCAGTTGTTGTACCTTGTGTATCCTTAAGATAGAATGTTACAGTCGAGGTCGGTTTCTCAAGAAGTTTTGGAAGGGCACCGGTATATCCGTTAAGGAATGCTACGGCTGTATGCCATCCCTCTTCATCAGTATTCAATGAAACGAATTCCGGATCGAAATTCAAGCCATGGATGTAACCAGCCATCTGGTCAGACCAAAGAGCATACCTATGACCTGCATTAAGGAAGAAACGATATTTCTTTTCCCCAACGTAGTCTGTTTCGGATGTCAGTTCTTGTTCGGCATGAGTATCAATGTCACGCAGAATCCAAAGCTCACCTTTGCGATATTTCGCGTCAACGGTCAGGTAGCCATTAGTTAAAGCATCCAGACTTATATAGCCGGTTTGAGGCAGATCACCACCTACTTCTATTTTTGTATTATCAAGAAGGAGATAGCTTCTAGTTGCCTTGTTTGAAGCTACTGGATCATTAGTGTTGTCTGCAAGTGACTCGTCGTCTTCTTCAGTAACTACTTTATAAGTATGTGCCTCGTGGGTGCCATCGCCAATAGCTTCCTGTGCTGTTCCAAAGCGTACAGTCAGTCCTGGAACTTCACGCAAAGATGTTGTACCTGGCAAGAAACTACCGCTACCCTTGAAGTGGAGCTTACCCATCTTTGACTTGTTAATGGTTCTATTACCATCAGCATCTATAACATCATTGAAGTCAGCACCATTAAACTCTTTCGGGTCGTATATTACCTCATAGAGAGCGTCGGCTTTCGGCTGGTCTTTAACAACGACGGTGTATTTATCGTAGGTTTCCTCAGTGTCATATCTTGGATCCCATTTTGGATTATCAAAGTGAGAACCATCTTTTCGAGTAGCCGTTACTTGAACAACATAATTGTCAGGATAATTATCCGATTTGACAGAATATTGTCCATCTATTTCATTGTCCTTATTGCCAAGTTCCCACTTCCATGTATCTTGGTTACTATATTTATTTGCTTTAAGTGTAAAATCATCGGTTATGTCGGCACCGAACTGGTCGAGTACACGCACTGATGGCGCCACAGACCATTGTCCCTTTGCCGTTATTATTTCCTTTGGATCGATTCGCAGGAAAGACGGTTCGGATTTCGCAAAAGTATATGCCACAGCCTGAGCTTGGCCAGCATCCCAACCTTGTGTATTGCTTGGAAGCAAAGTGTAGTTCAAGGTGACTTTTCCTGTACCATAGAATGTCAAACAGAAGTGGTCATTACCTTGACCGCGTTTTGTGAAGAAAAGTGTACCTTCTTTCTTTTCCCTTTCTACAACACCATCTGCATCTTTTATGAGATTTCCATCTGCATCGACTTTGTCAACATATATTGTAACGTCTCTTCTTTCTTTATTATTCCATTCGTCATAAACCCATTTGCCTCCATCTATCCAACTACACCACCATTTATTGGCAGGCTTTACCTTAACATAGCCGTCTGATGGATTATCGTCGGCATCAGTTTTCCAGATATTATCATCTGGGATAAAGATACAATATGAGAATTCACCCTTTGAATATTTCAAAGAATCACGCATGATATGTCCAACAGAATTGTCAAGCATAGTATTATCCTCAAACGAACCTTCAACTATGAAGCGGTTGTCTGGCATCATTTCATAGTTGTTTGCCAGAGTTACACTTGCTGGGTCTGGAGAGAAGTCAATCTTCGGTCCACGCTTCATGCAGTGATATATGAGTTGGTTACTCTTCAGAGTATAAACGTTCTTCTTAAACTGTGAACTTCCGTCTGCAGCATCTCTTTCTTTTCCATAAAGCATTCCCTTAACGGTGATGCCATCGGTTATTTCCGGAGCACTGTAAATCTTTGAATAGTCCGCAATCTCACCTTTAGAGCCTCTGCCTCCTTTACAAGGGGTTGCTTCAACTTCTACAAGATAATCATCAGGATGCTTTTGTACTTCATTAGCACTAATTTTTATCTTGCTAAGGTCATCGGTGGCTGCTCCACCTAGCAATGAATACGTATTTGGACGAACAAGAACATGTTGGTCATTTTCTGTTAAATAATTCCATGAATAGCCCCATTGATTGTCAGCCGATTCAAAGCTAAATTTGTCGAAATAATTATCACTGTATTTATAGAAGACATTTTCTGGCTTCATTTCTCCCCCCACGAAAGTACCATCATCCTTTTTGTAACCGAACTTAAGGTCGAAATACTTTGTGACATCATTGCCTGCGTCATCTGTTATTACAGGTATCGGCATATCATACCAGTAGACGAATGCTCCATTATCTGACGTCATTCGGTAGTGTGATACCTCATTTTGCTTGAAAGCAATCTTAGTGTGGATCTTTGTCTTATCTGAAGTGATTTGCTTGGCATCTACTCTTATGGTATATGTCTTAACATCACTGCCTACCATTGCTATGCCTTTAGCTGTCGGAGTGGCAGTTAATGTCAGAGTAGCTGTTGAAGTGCCATCTACATCTGTAGTCGTTATTAATGCCTTGTCAGCATCTGTTGTAGTACTGTTTCCAAGTGTGTCAAGGAAACTGAATTTGTCATTGTCAAATGAATAGCTTATATTATAATATTGTGTATAGTCTGTCCTTCCAACATTTAAAGTAACTGTTGGCATTGCTGTAGGGACAGGCTTCCACGAGTCATTGTCAAAATAAGAGTACACATGAATTTGTGCTTCAGAAACATTGTTCTTTAAAGCATTTGCTCCTTGTAAAACAGTCATTGATGCTTTTACAGGGTTGACAGTTACTTTAAATGTTGTTACTGCGGGATCGTATTGGGATTCCCAGTTGGTAGTAGGTGTGGCTGTTAATTTAATGGTGAATGAACCACTCTTGTTGCCGATCTTGACTACACCATAACGGCTCTGAACAGAAGAACCTGTATTGGGATCCACTACAGCATCCTTACCATTGACCTTAGTGGTCGTGGTAATTTCTTTGCCGTCGCTAGATTTAATAGTATAGGTGTACTTGAATCTAGAACGAACAGAGGTCTTGCCGTCTAGGACTGACAATCTGAAATTGCCAATCGTACTTCCAACAGTTGTCTCAGTGCTATCATATTTGAGAGTCAATGTTGGAGAAGTCTTCGCAGCCCATGTCCCTTGTATGAACGCAAAGAGCATGACAAGGAGCATGAAGCCACATTTTTGTGTAAATGTTTGTTTCATAATGTAAGCTATATAATTTGTTTTCTTATTCTTATAATTCGTTTTAAGCAGTGTCGAGTTTATCTCTATAAACTCTTTTTTCTTGATTTTTATAACCCTTATTTATACCTGCTTTAATTCAGTCAACTGCAAAATTATGTATAATTCTTTAATGATAGGTGTAATATCTGTTAAGATTACAGACATTAACTAAAAATAACAGTGTGCTCCCGCACATTTTTCCACCTTGTCACGGGATGTTAACTGCAAGTGTATGATTTGTTAACTGTTTAATTGTTTCGCTATTTTCATATTGGATAAACTATTTGTCTTTTTGTAAAGTTACGCTATAACTCAAAAATAAAAATGAATTCTTTTTTTTCACATTTCTTTTGCTATGTCACTCGTTTGCAGTACCTTTGCAAGAAATTAGCTAATTATATTATAAGAACATGATGACAGCAAATGAAATCCGCGACTCATACCTGAAGTTCTTTGAGTCGAAAGGACACGTCATCGTACCGTCGGCTCCTATTGTTGTGAAGGACGACCCTACGTTGATGTTTACCAATGCCGGTATGAACCAGTGGAAGGACATAATCCTCGGTACTAAGGAACCTGAGCCCCGCCGCCGTACCGATTCTCAGAAATGCCTTCGCGTCAGCGGCAAGCATAACGACCTTGAAGAGGTTGGTCGTGACTCAGCCCTGAGCCACCACACAATGTTTGAGATGCTTGGCAACTGGAGCTTCGGCGATTATTTCAAGGAAGGTGCCATTGACTATGCTTACGAATATCTTGTTGATGTGCTGCACCTCGATCCTAAAGATCTTTATGTAACTGTCTTCGAGGGTGACCCTTCGGAGAATATCAGCCGTGATGACGAGGCTGCCGGATACTGGCGCAAGCACTTCCCGGAGAACCATATCGTCAATGGTAACAAGCACGATAACTTCTGGGAGATGGGCGATACCGGTCCTTGCGGTCCATGCTCGGAGATTCATATCGACTTCCGTTCAGAGGAAGAGAAGGCAAAGGTTCCTGGCGAGCAGCTTGTGAACAAAGACCATCCGCAGGTTATCGAGATTTGGAACATCGTCTTCATGCAGTACAACCGCAAGGCTGACGGAAGTCTGGAGCCGCTGAAGATGCATGTCATCGATACCGGTCTCGGCTTCGAGCGCCTGGTTCGTCTGTTGCAAGGCAAGAACTCTAACTATGATACCGACATCTTCACTCCAATCATATCGGAGATTGAGCGTCTGTCGGGCAAGAAATACAATCATACATTCCCAGAGGGTCCTAACGGCGAGGGTGTTACTCCTGAGGAGAAAGTCGACATTGCCATCCGTGTTGTTGCCGACCACCTGCGTGCCGTTGCCTTCGCTATTGCCGATGGTCAGCTGCCGTCGAATGCCAAGGCTGGATATGTTATCCGCCGAATTCTGCGTCGTGCCGTGCGTTATTCTTACACATTCCTCGACCAGAAAGAGGCATTCATGTATAAGCTTCTGCCGGTTCTCGTTCATGAGATGGGCGGCGCTTACCCAGAGCTCAAGGCTCAGCAGGAACTTATCGGTCGTGTGATGAAGCAAGAGGAGGAGAGCTTCCTTCGCACCCTGGAGAACGGTATCGAACTGCTCTCTGCCGATATGGACGAGATGAAGGCTGCAGGAAAGAAGGAACTCGAAGGTGCAAAGGCTTTCCGCCTGTTCGATACTTACGGATTCCCTCTTGACCTTACCGAACTTATCCTTGGTGAGAACGGATATGCCGTTGACGGGAAGGGCTTTGATGCCGAGATGGCTAAGCAGAAGGCTCGTGCCCGCAATGCCGCTGCCGTTGAGAATGGCGACTGGGTTGTACTGAAGAATGGCGAGCAGGAGTTCGTCGGCTATGACTACAACGAGTACAAGTGCCACATTCTCCGTTACCGTAAGGTTGTACAGAAGAAGAACACATTCTATGAGGTTGTCCTCGACTATACCCCGTTCTATGGCGAGATGGGTGGTCAGGTAGGCGACCAGGGTGTTCTTGCCAATGATAACGAGACAGTAAATGTTATCGACACCAAGCGTGAGAACAACCAGAGTATTCATATCATAAAGAATCTGCCTAAGGATCCGAACGCAGAGTTCATCGCCCGTGTTGATGCTGAGAAGCGTGAGGGCAGTGCCTGCAATCATACCGCTACCCACCTGCTCGACTATGCATTGAAGCAGGTTCTCGGCAATCAGGTTGAGCAGAAGGGTTCTTACGTTGATGACAAGACCCTGCGCTTCGACTTCAACTACTTCGAGAAGGTCAGCGATGAAAAGATCCGTGAGGTTGAGCGCATCGTCAACAAGATGATTCGTGAGGATCTGCCGCTTGACGAGCATCGTGACACTCCTATCGAGGAAGCCAAGAAGCTTGGAGCTATCGCACTGTTCGGTGAGAAGTACGGCGACAAGGTTCGTGTTGTCCGTTTCGGTCCGTCGGCAGAGTTCTGCGGTGGTATCCACGTGAAGAGCACCGGTCATATCGGATTCTTCAAGATTATCTCTGAGAGTTCGGTTGCTGCGGGTGTCCGTCGTGTAGAGGCACTGACAGGTAAGGCTGCCGAAGAGGCTATCTACGCTGTTGAGGATACTCTCAATGATATTAAGGCTCTGTTCAATAATGCCAAGAACCTGCAGGCAACTATCGAGAAGTCGATTAATGAGAACAGCGAACTGAAGAAGGAAGTGGAGAGCTTCCGCCAGCAGAAGGTTGAGGAACTGAAGAACAAGCTCGTGGCTGCTGCTAAGGATGAGAATGGCGTAAAGGTTGTTACCAACGTCCTGCTAATCCCTGCAAACTCAGCTAAGGACCTCGTATTCAAGATTCGTGAGGCTATCCCAGAGCATCTCGTCTGCGTGATTGGCTCGATTGCCAACGATAAGCCAATGCTTAGCGTGATGTTCTCTGAGGATATGGTCAAGGAACATAACCTCAATGCCGGAAAGATTATCCGTGAGGCTGCCAAGCTCATCAAGGGCGGTGGCGGTGGTCAGCCACACTATGCTCAGGCTGGTGGTAAGGACAAGGATGGTCTGACAGCAGCTATCGAGAAGGTAGTGGAGCTGTGCCAGCTGTAAGATGTTTAAGCACGAACGACACGATTTATTTTTCGGCACGAATAACACGAAAAGAACGATTTAGGTTATAGAAAAATTGTAAAATTCTTGTTTTTTCGTGCTGAAATAAAGAAGGAATAAAAAAAATGTGGTATCTTTGCAAACGAGATACCACATTTTTTATTTTATTACCTATTTTATATATAGACCTATGAGGACAATCATTACAGCATTGTTATTGTTCGCCACTATTAGCTGTTTTGCGAGCACGAGAATTGAGAACATCGAAGTTAACGACACTGTTTCGGCTCCTGCCACTGATGAACCTGATGCCATGAGTGTGGTCAGAGGTGTGTCGGAGTGGCTTACTCCTGCGAATTTCGGACGTGTCAAGGTTATTGAGCGCAATCCGAAGAACACTGAGGCTTCCAGCACTATTGAGTATCGCAATGATAAGCGGATAGCCGAGATGGCATGCAAGGGATTCCCTTGGCAGTATATGCATGTCACGAAGGTTAAGAGCCGCAAGGATCTTGAAAAGACTATCGACACATATCTACACACCTATAACGGGCGCAATTACATTGTCGAAATTACTTACATGGAAACCGGTCACGACAGTGCAACCATTAATGTTGATGTAAAGGCAAACTAATTTTATTTTCCCATTTTACTCAGATAAACCTCTTTCGTAACCCGCCGACCACGGAGGGAGCGGACACGGGGAAAGGAACGGAAATAATCATCAGTAGTCTTAACCCATTTGTGGGCGACGACCTCACGGATGCGGTTGAGACGGAGTTCCAGTTCACCGGCTGACTTGGGATTGACAGAAGATAGAAAGTAAGTGCCGTCACGCATCTGAAGACCGAGGACAAGGTAAGTCTGCGGCTTTGGCTCAACGCGAGGCTTCCACCCACGGGTGGAAGTCATTACACTTATGTGGCGACCCCATTTCCGGTTTATGGCATCCATCATTCCACGGAAGACGATGCCATGAGGGGCAGAGTCCTTAAGTCCCGTGTAAGCTATGCTGAAATGAATCATCTCGTGGGTCATGACATCTTCGAGTTGGTCGGGAGTCATGAGGTAGTAGTCGGAGATGGAGAGAACCCAGTCCCTGCCGCCCGTTCGTGAGGGGAGATGAAACGACCCGAAATTGAGCCGCCTGCCCATTACCCGTTGGTAAGAGAAGGTGCCAAGGCGGGTACGGGAATGAGAGACCCGGAACTTTGGCTCCGGAAGTTTCCCATCGAAATATTTATCGTTGCAGTAGTGGAAAAGCTTGCGTAAATCTTCTACGTTCATTGGGATTTAATTGTTGATATAATCGACGATTCGGAGATCGTCGCACCTACATGGATGCAAGTGTTTGTTTCTCTGGCCAGTTCACCAAATACAGATGACCGGTGGCTCGGGTGAAGGCGGTGTAGAGCCAGTGCAGGTAATCGGGAGTCATCATCTCATCGGTCATGTAACCTTGGTCAACGTAGACATCAGTCCATTGACCACCCTGAGCCTTATGGCAGGTAACGGCATAGCCGAACTTCACTTGCAGGGCATTGTAGTAGTCGTCCTCACGGATGCCCTTCATGCGGTCTTTCTTCAATGGAATATCGGAATAATCCTCCATGACGGCATTGAACAGCTTCTCGTTCTGCTCGTGAGTGAGGGCTGGCGACTCCGATGTGAGAGTGTCGAGGATGACTGTTGTATCGAGTACGAAGTTGTCGTAATCAGGGAACTCCAACGATACATCGGCAAAATGGAAGCCATAGAGGTCACGGAAGTTAGATACCCGGCGGACTATTCCACGGTCGCCGTTGGCAATGAATGACACCGGAGCCTTCAGTTTTGGATCGAGGTATTTGTTGCGTACAACCATAAGAATATCGCCTGTGGAAAGAATCTCCTCGCGGTCGAGGATAGTGTTGCGGATTCCCTGATTATAGACATTTGCCCGCTTGTTGCTACGGGTAATGACGATTGTGTCATCGAGTCCTGCCGAGCCATAGCTGGAGCCCAGTTGGTCGATAAGCTCATTGCCGGGAACGACGGAGATGTCGTCGAAGGAAGGATCAACTCGGAGATCCACCCCGGCGCTCCCTGAAAGGGAGAGGGTAGTGGCAGCGACTTTGTCGATTAGGGTGCGGATATTTGTTGCGTTATAGAGAATTCCGGAGCGGCTGCCTTGACGGACAATGGTATTCAGGTCGAACTCATGGACATGCAGTCCGTAGGCAGATAGAACATCGGCACTGAGCGCAGGACTTTCCGTCTCGCCGACAGGTGGCAGCTGAGCCTTGTCGCCGATGAGCATCATCCGGCAATTCTGTCCGCCGTATACGTAGCGTATCAAGTCATCGAGGAGCCGTCCACTTCCGAATGCACTCTCGTGAGCCGTGTTGGAAATCATCGAAGCCTCGTCGACGATGAACAGAGTGTCACGATAAAGGTTGTCGTTGAGATTGAACGAGCCTGCCGGACCGGCGAACGACCGCTCACGGTAGATCTTCCTGTGGATAGTGAACGCCTCATGGCTGCTGTTCAGCGCAAAGACCTTAGCCGCACGTCCTGTCGGGGCAAGGAGCATCACCTTCTGTTTCATTCCTGTGAGAGCCTTGACGATGGCGCTGGCAAGGACTGTCTTGCCCGTTCCGGCTGAGCCACGCAGAATCATAACGCTGTGAGGGTCACGGTCGGTCAGGAATCCGGCGAATGTACCGAGGGCACTACGCTGTTCGTCAGTGGGCTCGAAAGGGAACTCCTTAAGTATACGGAATGTTATTTCGTCCTCAATCATTGATTATTGGAAAAGAATTTTGTACCTTTGTACTCGAATACAAAGGTAACAATAAAAAACGGAAACAACTTTGAAATTCAACGTAAATTATATTCTCATTGCCTGCGTAGTAGCCCTGTTGCTGCTTTGCGCGCTGAGCATAATCTATCCGAACAGTTAGGATGGAAAGGAATGAAAAGATGATTGACCCCAACGACTTAAATAACTTGAAATTGCAACTCACGCTGAGGATGAGCCACGGAGCCTTGGCATTTGCTGTCGGCGATCCGAAGACCGACGGGAAGATGGTCTATGAGCCATATTCCCTTAACGGCAGTATATCGCTGTCGGCTAATCTCCGTGAGGCTTTCGCCAACTCCGAGTTGCTGATGAGCGGCTATAAGCACGCCTTGCTTCTCACTGACAGCATCGTCATGCTTGTTCCGAAAGAGGAATACAAGGAAGAGCAGGCAGCGCTGCTTTACCGTACAACGGTGGGTGGACATGACAAAGACGATATTGCCCGTGCTGAACTGCCGGAGCTGAACGCTGTCGCCGTTTTTGCCGTCAATCACGATGTGCGTATAGTCATTCAGGATCATTTCGCCAACATAAACATCCTTCCAGTGGTGCTGCCCGTCTGGCGGCATCTGTACCGCAAGGCTTTCACCGGTCCGAGGGCAAAGCTGTTTGCCTATTTTCATGACAAGAGGGTAAACATCTTCCGTTTCGACCACGCCCGATTCCGCTATGCCAACTGTTTCGACTGTGCCCACGCCCACGATGCGCTGTATTATATATTATATGTATGGAAATTGCTGGGAATGGATAACTCCAATGACGAGTTGCACCTTGTCGGGGACATCCCGCATGGCGACTGGCTGAAGGAGAACATCGCCCGCTACTTGCAACGGACGTTCGTCATCAACCCTGCCGCTGAGTTCAACCTTAACGAAATGGCTAAGCGGACGGACATACCGTATGATATTAAGGCGTTGTATTTGTAATACCTATTTAAATATAGAGAAGTTGACAGAGCCATACTCGCGGTGCTCATGGAAGTGGGGATTGTCCTCGAATGAGTTGTGCTTGCCATGCTCGAAGACGAAGATGCCATCGGGTTTGAGAAGGTCGTACTCGAAGATGAGCGATGGAATAGTAGGCAGCTCCGGCAGAGCGTATGGCGGATCGGCAAAGATGAAGTCGAACTGGCGGTGGCACGACTTCAGGAATTTGAATACATCGCCCTTGACAAGGATGTCGTTAGTGGCTCCAATCTTCTGCATACACTGACTGATGAACCGTGCGTGGTCGCGGTCTTTCTCAACACTGACAACTTCCTTGCAGCCACGTGACAGCAGTTCGAGCGATATGCTGCCGGTGCCTGAAAAGAGGTCGAGTGCCTCGGCTCCATCGAAGTCGATGTAGCCCATCAGCACGTTGAATATATTCTCTTTGGCAAAGTCGGTTGTCGGTCTTGCCTTGAAAGTCTTTGGTATGTCGAATCGACGTCCCTTATATTTTCCTGTAATTACTCGCATAAGTGATTTCTTTTGATGCAAATGTATAAAAAAGATATAACTCCAACAAGGATTCGGTGTATAAAAATCATCTAACATCAATATTAAACAATATTAAAGCAAAACCGATACAAAACCATCTTTCTTATGAAACTGAAATACTCCTAACGTCGTATTTTGTTGTATAGAAAGAAAAACCTACGGCACTATCGTGCCTTAAAACCCCAGTCCTCATCATTTCAAGGAGCCAATTAATTCAAAGTAAGGGCTTTGATTTATCAAGCCCGAAAGAAAGATATTTAGTTCTGTCGGCTTTTGTTCTGCCGGCATAATGAATTATGCTCCTACATCAGGGGAGAGAGCAACCGCACGAGGCTTTCCCAGAGGCGCTGGAAGAACGAGCGGTTGGCGATGTCCTTGACCTGCTCAATAGGTACACAGTCGTTGAGATCGGCGGCGAAGACCTGCTTAAGGCGGAGAGCCTGCTCACGGTCGTAGAAGAAAGCGTTGCACTCGAAGTCGTGCTCGAAGCTGCGGAAATCAACGTTCAGCGAGCCGCATGACGAGAGAGTGTCATCACTGATGAGAATCTTGCTGTGGTTGAACCCCGCCTTGTAGAGCACCACCTTCACACCTGCCTCAATGGCCTTCATGACGTAAGACGACGTTGCCCACTGGACGAGCTGCGAATCGTTGTGCAGAGGGAGCATCAATCGGACATCGACACCCGACAGGGCAGCCGTCTGCATGGCGAAGAGCACCGGCTCCGTCGGCATGAAATACGGAGTCTCGATATAGACATACCGCTTGGCGTTCATCAGAATATTCACATATCCCTGCTCTATCGTCGACCACGGGTCGGTAGGATTGCTCGTCACAATCTGCGTGAGGCAGTCGGCAGGCTTGGCGATGTTCGTCGGATAATACCTGCGGTTGGAGATAAGTGTCTGGTCGACAAAGTACCAGTCGATGAGGAACGCCCGCTGAAGGGCATACACCGCCGTACCCTCGATTTTCATGTGCGTGTCACGCCAGTCGACGTGCTTCTTCCCCTTGCCGTAGCCCTGGACATAACGCAGGGCGATGTTCATTCCACCGATGAATCCCACCTTGCCGTCGATGACGATAACCTTGCGGTGGTTGCGATAGTTAGCCTTGCTCGTGAAAACCGGGAACTTCACTGGCATGAACGGATGGACTTCGATGCCTTCCTCACGCATCCGCTCGTAGAAGCTGTTCTTCACCTGCCAGCACGCCACATCGTCATAGATGAGCCGTACCTCGACACCCTCGCGAGCCTTGGCGATGAGTGCGTCGGCGATGAGCCGTCCGAGAGCATCGTCGTTGAAGATGAACACATCGATATGTATGTGGTGCTTTGCCTTGGCGATGGCTGAGAGCAGAGCAGGGAAGAACTCATAGCCGTTGGTGTATATCTCGGTAGTATTGCCCTTGAACGGCAGTGCCATCTGCTGGTTGGTGAAGAGGTCGATGAGCTTGCGGTGGTCGTCGGGGAGTGTCAGGTCCTTCTGCTCAACGAACTCCAGCATCGACCGCTTCGTCAGTTGGTCTAGGCTTTTCTTCGATATTATCCTCTCCCGCCTGATATTCTGTCCGAAGAAGAAATACAGGATTATTCCCAGTAGCGGAATGAACCACAGCACGAGTATCCATGCCATCGTCTTCGCCGGTTGCCGGTTGTCCATAAGGATAGTGATCATCGTCAGGACAACGATGATGGCGTAAACAGCTAAGAAAATCCAATGTATGTATATCATTTTTAATGTATAATGTATAAATTATAATGTATAAATAATAGTCTTGAGGTTATCTTATAATGTATAAATAATAGTTTTGGGCTATCTTTTGGGTTGAGGGCGATTCTTTAATATTGCAGTTAAGATTTTAATTAACTCTACACAATCAGCATAAATGCTGTCGTAAGCCTTACTGTCAACATATCCAGTCTCATGTAAAAGATATAACCAATATTCTGTTTCGGATGCTTCTTTTAGCGAAATTCCTAGTTTAGCGTAAAAATCAGCAGATGATGGTGCCCAATGTCCTTCGGCAATGTTAGCCCCAATGCTTGTACCACTTCGCAGTACTTGCTTTGACATTACAAACTCCCTTTTCTCTTGACTAAGATACTTATAGAGTTTTATAATGCGTATAGAGAACTTCCTGCTTTTATCTATTATGACATTCTGCTTTTCCATCTCTGCACTATTATTTATACATTATAAATTATTATTTATACATTGTCCTTTATCCGCTCTGTTTATACATTATACATTATAATTTATACATTAGACAACTATGTCTGAGCCCAGCTTCTGCGCCAATATATTCCTCACTTCCTGCATTTTCTTGATCTCTGCCATAATCTCCATCATACGGGAGGAATCCTTGGTGGAGAGAAGCTCAGTGCGGAGATCCTTCAGGTGGCGCTTGACATAGTTGAGGCGGAAGTCGAGGATGATGTGCATGACACTCGAGCGGAGCGATTCCTCGCTGGTCTTCACTTGCAGACTCTCCGAGAGCTGGAATTTGTCGGCACCCATTTGTGAGGCGATAGTGCTGATGTTGATGTCGGGATGATGGGTGAAGTAAGTGAGCGACACCCATGATGGATCAGCGCTGTGCTCAACGGCTTCCTGCAGGATAGTGTTGTAGATAGGTGCGGTGAATGAGAGGTTGTCGAGTCCGAGATCGTAGGCGACATACTGCGCAACGGTGAGGTTGACCTTCTCGCCCGTGGCTTCGTTCTGCACGTCACGGAAGATTATCTCGTTGCCGTGGCGGATGACAGCCTCGATGAGCATGGACTCAACTTTGTTGAATGTTGAATGTGGAGTGTTGAATGTTGAATTGGGGGATGGTTGAGAGTTGGGTGTTGATTGTTGTGATTTGGGTGAAGATGGTTGAGCACCCGATGCTGATGGCACGTCCGGCTGTTGAGGCTGTGGGGTGGCAGTGCCCGTCTGAATGGATTGACTCTCCTGCCTCTGCTCACGTGCCTGCTGCTTCTGGCGGTCGTCCATGCTGCGGCGGATGGCACGGTTCATCTGTCCAATGAGGGTCGTCTCCGGAACCCCTGTCCGCTGTGCGCACTCACGGATATACGTGTCACGGAGAATCGGGTCTTTGATGATGGCGATGCTGTCGATGATGGCGTTGATAGCCTGCGAACGCTTGATAGGGTCGGTGACACCGTCGAGGGTGCGGTTGATGCGGAAGATAATAGAGTCGGTCGAGTTGTTGGCGATGAACTCCTGAAGCTCCTCGGGCGTGTGGCTCTTGGCGAAGTCGTCAGGGTCTTGTCCGTCGGGCAGGAAGAGTACGCTGACGTTCATTCCCTCGCCGTGAATGAGGTCGCTGTTCCTCAGTGCTGCGTTAACACCGGCATCGTCGCCATCGTAGATAAGAGTGATATTATTGGTGAAGCGGTGGAGCTTGCGTACCTGATTGACTGTCAGTGCAGTACCCGAACCGGCAACAACATTCTCGACAGTGCTCTGCGACATGCTTATAACGTCGGCTTGTCCCTCAACGAGGATCACGCTGTCGGCCTTGCGGATAGCCTGCTTTGCCTGGTTCAGTCCGAAGAGCTCGTTGCCCTTGTGGTAAATCTCGGAGTCGGGCGAGTTGACATACTTCTGCATCACGCCGTGGGTGCGGGAGTCGAGTACACGACCGTTGAATCCGACAACCTTTCCGCTCAGCGAGAACCACGGGAAGATAACACGTCCTGCGAACCGGTCTATGAGCTCGCCGTTCTCACGCTTGTAGCAGAGTCCCGTCTTGATGAGGTATTCCTCCTTGTAGCCCGCCTTCAGCGCAGCGTCGCTCATGGCGTGGCGGTCCTGCAGGGCATATCCCAAGTGGAACTTCTTTATGGTGTCGTCGCGGAATCCACGACTGCGGAAATATTGTAGTCCGATGGCAATACCATCGACGTCGTTGTGGAGAATGTTCTCGAAGTATTTCAGAGCCCACTCGTTGACGAGGAACATCGCCTCACGGTCGCCCTCTTCCTTCTTCTCCTCGGCGGTCAGCTCTTTCTCGTGAATCTCGATGTTGTACTTCCGTGCCAGCCAGCGCAGTGCGTCGGGGTAGGACAGATTCTCCAGCTCCATGAGGAAGTTCACCGCGTTGCCGCCTTTTCCGCAGGTGAAGCAGTGGCAGATGCCCCGTGACGGCGACACGGAGAACGACGGGTGCGTATCGTTGTGGAACGGGCACAGTCCGATGTAGTTTATGCCGCGCTTCTTCAGCGTCACAAAGTCGGACACCACGTCAACAATGTTCGTGGCATCCATAATCCGGTCTATCGTCGCTCTGTCAATCATTCGTTGTTTTTTCTCCTTTCCGAAACTTGACTACAAAGATACAATAATCTTTAGAGAAATCAAAACGTAAATACCCAAGAATTTGCCACGAAGTTGTAAGTGGCTGATAGATAGAGGAAATGCCGCCCCTACTGGTTCAGTGGATGACCTTTCCACACAGATACACAGATGGCACAGATCTTCCACAGAAGATTCGGCTTAATATTTCACGCAGATAACGCAGATTCCGCAGATGTTTTCCTACGGAAAAATGTTGGTGCGAAGGATGTAAGCTTTGTGCGGATAGCCTCTTCGAGGCTATTCCCTTCCTTTGTGTCTACATATAGTTTATCACTACGAGGCTCTTCCGTGATGTTTGTTGAGGTTTCAGCCTCTTCTATGCTATCTCCTGGCGGTTCCTTAGCCATTTCTTAACGTTTACGTAGCGAGTGGGGACAATACAAACAACCAGTAAATGCGGCATAAGTGGCGGCTATTCCGCAAAGGTCATGAAAATAAAGCGTTGCATCTTTGCAATAAGGAAAAGACAAAAAGGGTTGCAAAAGTTGCAATTAGGATTTTCTAATATGATTTCCACCATATAGTGGCATAATTCATTATGTCCGTAACGCAGAACAATTCTTTCTTTCGTGGTCGACAAATCAAAGTGCCTACTAGTAACCATTTGATTTTAAATAGATTATGGCAAAAATGGAACTTGCGGAAAGTCAGTTGGGAGTAACAATGGTAACAAGGTAACGGTAACAAAGTAACAAATTCGATTTTCCAACATCAAGCACATCTCAATTTTGTTATAAATTGTAAGTAATAAATTTTATTATTAATATATAATAATATATTATTATATATTAATAATAACTTTAACGTTACCCTCTTACTCATACATTGCGGGGCGAATTTGTTACTTTGTTACCGTTACTTTGTTACTTTTGTTACTTTTTCGCAATCGATCCAATTACAAGGTATGAACCCAGCAAAGGGGTGGAATGTAATGTTGGAAAATTCTTTTTGCAACTTTTGCAACCGCAACCTTTGCAACCTTTACTGCAACTTAGCAGCCTTTGCAACCACGACTTTTGCGACCAAATAAAAAAGTTTATTGCTCAAAGTGGCTGATATGTGCACGTTTACGACTGATTTGTGCATTTTTGCCTTGTTTTATTTTGTAAAGGAGTAAAATATTTGTAACTTTGCCGCCGATTAATCAAAGAATATCAAAATAACATTTTATATTTTCGTATGAAATTAAACATTGTAGTACTTGCCAAGCAGGTACCAGACACACGAAATGTGGGAAAGGATGCCATGACAGCCGAAGGCACCGTCAACCGTGCTGCCCTTCCTGCAATTTTTAATCCAGAAGACTTGAACGCCCTGGAGCAAGCCCTTCGCCTGAAGGACGAGTTCCCTGGCTCTACAGTAACAATGCTCACGATGGGTCCTCCACGTGCAGGCGAGATTATCCGTCAGGGACTCTACCGTGGTGCTGACTATGGCTATCTGCTCACCGACCGCAAGAGTGCCGGTGCTGATACGCTCGCTACATCTTACTTCCTCGCCAAGGGAATCGAGAAGATTGCCGAGGTTACAGGCAAGGTCGACATCGTTGTCGGTGGTCGTCAGGCTATCGATGGTGATACCGCACAGGTTGGTCCGCAGGTTGCACAGAAGCTCGGACTGAACCAGGTGACCTACGCCGAGGAGATTGAGAAAGTCGAGGATGGCAAGGCAACTATCCGCCGCCACATCGATGGTGGTGTCGAGACTGTCGTTGCTCCGCTGCCAGTTCTTATCACCGTCAACGGAACAGCTGCTCCTGCCCGTCCATGCAACGCCAAGCTTGTCATGAAGTACAAGTACGCTACCTGCCCTATGGAGCGCAAGGGCGATGAGCCTTGGGCCGACCTCTATGAGAGCCGTCCATACCTGACACTTGGTCAGTGGAGCATTGCCGACTGCGGTGCCGACTACGAGCAGTGCGGTCTGGCTGGCTCACCTACCAAGGTTAAGGCTGTTAAGAACATCGTGTTCCAGGCTAAGGAGAGTAAGACCCTCACAAGCAGCGATGCCGACATCGAGGGACTTGTAAAGGAATTGTTGGCCGAAAAGATTATAGGATGATGATGGGATGATGGGATGATGAGATGATGGGATGCTCATCAAATCATCATATCATCATATCATCAAATCATCATATCATCCAAATGAAGAAATTATGAACAACGTTTTTGTATATTGCGAAATAGAGAAGACCACCGTTGCTGAGGTCTCTCAGGAGCTGCTGACAAAGGGTCGCAAGCTGGCCAATGAACTCGGTGTCGACCTCGAGGCTGTTGTTGCCGGAACAGGCATCAAGGGCAAGGTTGAGGATCAGATTCTCCCTTACGGCGTCGACAAACTGTACGTCTTCGATGGCGAGGGACTGTTCCCATACACATCAGCACCACACACAGATATTCTTGTAAACCTCTTCAAAGAGGAGAAGCCGCAGGTTGCTCTGCTCGGCGCTACCGTCATAGGTCGTGACCTCGGTCCGCGCGTGTCATCATCACTGACAAGTGGATTGACCGCCGACTGCACAGCACTGGAGATTGGCGACTACGACGACAAGAAGACCGGCAAGCACTACGACAATCTGCTATATCAGATTCGTCCGGCTTTCGGCGGTAACATCGTCGCTACCATCGTTAACGCCGACCACCGTCCACAGATGGCTACCGTCCGCAGCGGTGTCATGCAGAAGGCCCTCTATGAGGGCAAGGCTAAGGGCGAGGTCGTTTACCCGGATCCAAAGAAATATGTTGACCCGGCATCTTATGCCGTTCAGGTCATCGAGCGCCATGTCGAGGCTGCCAAGAACAACCTTAAGGGCGCAGCCATCGTCGTTGCCGGTGGTTACGGAATGGGCTCAAAGGAAGGTTTCGACATGCTGTTCCAGCTGGCTAAGGAGCTTCACGCCGAGGTAGGCGCAAGCCGTGCCGCTGTCGATGCAGGATGGGTCGACCACGATCGTCAGATTGGTCAGACCGGTGTCACCGTTCACCCGAAGGTTTACATTGCCTGCGGTATCTCTGGTCAGATTCAGCACATCGCCGGAATGCAGGATGCCGGTATCGTCATCTCTATCAACAGCGATCCTGATGCTCCAATCAACAAGATTGCCGACTATGTCATCAACGGCACCGTTGAGGATGTCATTCCAAAGCTAATTAAGTATTACAAACAGAATTCAAAGTAATTACTAATTACTAATTACGAATTACTAGTTGGTCGCTGCGCGATTACGAATTAATAATTAATAATTAAAAATTGCGAAGCAACCAAAATTCATAATTAGTAATTAAAAACTAGTAATTAAAAATTGCGAAGCAACCAATTCATAATTAGTAATTAAAAACTAGTAATTAAAAATTGCGAAGCAACTAATTCATAATTAGTAATTAAAAACTAGTAATTAAAAATTGCGAAGCAACTAATTCGTAATTCGTAATTAGTAATTACACATTAAATATTATGGCAAATTACTATACAGATCATCCAGAGATTGCGTTCCACCTGAACAATCCTCTGATGAAGCGTATCGTCGACCTCAAGGAGCGCGACTACGCCGATAAGGATACATACGCCGATGCACCTATCAACTACGAGGATGCCATCGAGAACTACAAGCGCCTGCTCGAGATTACAGGCGACGTAGCTGCAAACATCATCGAGCCAAACTCTGAGTCAGTCGACCTTGAGGGTCCGCACCTCGTTGACGGACGTATGAAGTACGCCTCGAAGACTTACGAGAACCTCGACGCTACCCGCAAGGCAGGACTCTGGGGCATTTCAATGCCTCGCCGTTTCGGTGGACTGAACATCCCTAACACCGTCTTCTCAATGCTTTCTGAGGTTATCAGCGCTGCCGACGCTGGTTTCCAGAACGTATGGTCGCTGCAGAGCTGTATCGACACTCTCTATGAGTTCGGTTCAAAGGAGCAGCAGGAGAAGTACATCCCTCGCATCAGCGCAGGCGAGACAATGTCAATGGACCT
Source organism: uncultured Prevotella sp. (assembly GCA_900315635.1). Lineage (GTDB taxonomy): Bacteria > Bacteroidota > Bacteroidia > Bacteroidales > Bacteroidaceae > Prevotella. The sequence goes on along the minus strand of OMZV01000008.1, from coordinate 39,196 downwards.
CACTGAGCCTGACGCAGGTTCTGACCTTCAGCACGTTATGCTCAAGGCTACCCAGGATGCCGACGGTACATGGCGCCTGAATGGTGTTAAGCGTTTCATCACCAACGGAGACTCAGATATTCACCTCGTCCTCGCACGTTCTGAGGAAGGCACACACGATGGTCGTGGACTGTCAATGTTCATCTACGACAAGCGCGACGGCGGTGTAACAGTCCGCCACATCGAGAACAAGCTTGGTATCCACGGTTCACCAACCTGCGAGCTCGTCTTCAAGAACGCCAAGGCAGAGATCTGCGGTGAGCGTCGTCTCGGACTTATCAAGTACGTCATGAGTCTGATGAACGGTGCCCGTCTGGGTATCGCCGCACAGAGCGTCGGTGTTGAGCAGGAGGCTTACAATGAGGGTCTTGCTTACGCCAAGGAGCGCCAGCAGTTCGGAAAGAAGATTATCACCTTCCCGGCTGTTTACGATATGCTTTCTCGCATGAAGGCAAAGCTCGATGCCGGTCGTAGCCTGTTGTATCAGACAGCCCGTTACGTCGACATCTACAAGGCTCTTGAGGACATCTCACGCGACCGCAAGCTCACTCCTGACGAGCGCAAGGAAATGAAGAAGTACAGCCGTCTGGCTGATGCCTTCACTCCACTGGCTAAGGGTATGAACTCCGAGTATGCCAACCAGAACGCTTACGATGCCATCTCTATTCACGGTGGTTCAGGTTTCATCATGGAGTACAAGAGCCAGCGCCTCTATCGCGACGCCCGCATCTTCTCTATCTATGAGGGAACAACACAGCTCCAGGTTGTCGCAGCTGTCCGCTACATCACCAACGGCACCTACCTCAACATCATCAAGGAGATGCTTGCCGAGGAGATCAGCGACGATATGAAGGCTCTCCTCGCTCGTGTCGAGAAGCTCGTTCCTCTGTATGAGGAGGCTGTCGAGAAGGTTAAGAACGATGGTAATCAGGAGGAGCACGACTTCCTCGCCCGTCGTCTCTACGATATGACTGCCGACATCATCATGTCGCTGCTCATCATCAAGGACGCCAGCGTTGCTCCTGAGCTCTTCGCCAAGTCTGCACAGGTTTACGTCCGTGCTGCTGAGGAAGAGGTTATCGGTCATGCCGCTTACGTCAAGGCTTTCAATGCCGACGAGCTCCAGTACTTCGAGGCTGCCGAGCCGGAGAAGACCGGGGAATAAATCGATTCCACCAATAAATGTCTTTATCGGGCAACCCATCGATTTCACAAATAAAAGCCTTTATCGGGCTTATCGGGCAACCATGCGCTTTGCTTAGGTTGCCCCTACAGAGGTTTCGATGAGTGGCTCGATTTATCCCATCAGTATGGGAGACCTTAGCGTAGCGCATAGTCTCCCGTAGAGACCTAAGAATATCACATGGTCTCTCGTAATCTATGTTCAAATAAAAAATCAGTCCTGGACTAATGGAAAACATACCCGTAGTCTGGGACTTTTTTGTATATGATTTTTAGGCGCAAGCCTATAAATGTAAGTATATATGAAGAAACTAAGCGTAATTTTACTTTCGGCATTGGCACTGGCCTCATGCGGCAACAGCGACAACCCCAACAAGCCCGTTGACGACTCGACACCGAAGAAGGAGAGCCTTGCCGACTCTGTTACTGGTGACTGGATTGTTACCGGTGATGCCGATACAGGCGAAATATCCGACACGATGGGCGTTACCCTCAAGGGCGATGGCTCAGCCCAGTCGATAAACATGCCGACCTATCAGTATAAGAAATGGAAGGTCACGGGCGGCGACACTATCGTCATCAGTGCCACAAGCACCGCCGAGGGCCTTCCTGCCGACACTACAGTCAGCGACACCGGCATCGTCGACCTCAAAGCTAACACCATCACCCTGCTTGGTGGCGACATCGTTTACAAGAGGAAGTAGATTATAAACTACCTTCGGTAAAACGACTTCGTCGTTTATCTGCACGAAGTGCATAATAAAAATGCGTCCGTAGGACGCTATATGAATAGAAACTACTAAAACATAACTTAAAAGAAATGTATTCAAAATTCATTCTGTCGGCTGTTGCGGCAGTGCTTAGCACCGTTGCAATGGCCCAAGCCCCGGCATTCCCAGGTGCCGAGGGTCACGGACGCTATGCTAAGGGCGGACGCGGCGGCAATATCGTCCACGTCACCAATCTCAATGACTCCGGCACAGGCTCGCTCCGTTCTGCCGTATCGAAGTCCAACCGCATCGTCGTATTCGATGTCGCTGGCGTCATTGCATTGCGTAGTCCGCTCGACATCAAGGCAAACATTACCATCGAGGGACAGACGGCTCCCGCACCTGGCATCACCCTGCGTTATTACACCGTTCAGCCTAAGGGCAACAACATCATCATCCGCTTCATCCGCTTCCGCCGCGGACAGGAGAAGGACGTCAACGACGGTGCCGACGCTATCTGGGCTCGCCATTACAAGGACATCATCCTCGACCACTGCTCTATGAGCTGGAGCATCGACGAGCTGGCTTCGTTCTACGACAACAACAACTTCACTATGCAATGGTGCATGCTCGGCGAGGCGCTTGCCAATGCCGGACACGGTAAGGGCGCTCACTCCTACGGTGGTATATGGGGCGGCAAACTGGCATCGTTCCATCATAACTTCCTAGGTTTCATGCAGAACCGTGTGCCACGATTCTGTGGCGCTCGCTATGGCTGGACTGGTTACAAGAACAACGACAAGTTCAGCGACTACAACTGGAGCAACACCGTTCAGGCTGAGAATGTCGACCTTCGTAACTGCGTGATGTACAACTGGGGAACCGGTGGCTGCTATGGTGGTCCGGGCGGTGGATATGTCAACATCGTCAACAACTACTACAAGGCTGGTCCGGGCACTCGCAGCAAGCGCCGTGTCACTCAGGTGACGGTGGCTGCCAGCGACAACTCCAGCGGCAACAACTGGTGCTTCGGAATGACAAGCCGTTATTTCATCAACGGAAACTATGTCGCTGATGCAGGTGATGAGGCCCAGAACTACGACTGGAAGGGTGTTGCCTACGATAATGGAACTTACACTATCGACGGCGAACGCTACAGTATCGACACAGCACACTATTACGGTCAGGGCAACGATACCGTAACATACAAGAAGAACAAAGCCGGTGATGATGTAGTTAGCATTAAGCTCGATGGTCCAGGTGCGCCTATCGGTGAGGTGACAACACAATCTGCCGAGACGGCTTACAATAAAGTCCTTGCTTACGCAGGAGCCAGCCTTCATCGTGATGAGGTCGATGCCCGTTATGTCAGTGACGCCGAGAATGGCACTACTACCTACACCGGTAGCAACGGCACGACAACAGCTGGTATCATCGACCTTGTTGCCGATTGCAATGGCTACACTGAGGACACTCCGGGGTGGGGACTTACGAAGACTACCCTCATAGACACCGACCGTGACGGAATCCCTGACGATTGGGAGACAGCCCACGGACTGAATCCCAGTGATGCCAGCGACGCAAAGACTTACTCTATCGACGACCCGGCAAAGGGTGGCAAGGGCTGGTACACCAATATCGAGGTCTATTGCAACTCGCTTGTCGAGGACATAATGAAGAATGAGAATGCCGATGCCATCTCTTCTGTCGATGAGTATTATCCTTCTCTCGACGGTCAGGCTACTGGTATCAGCCAGGTCAGTGACAACGCCTCTCTTTCCGGTGTCCGCTATTTCACTACCGGTGGCATAGAGGTCGCCAATCCCGATTCCTTTCGTGGTGTCCTTATCCGCAAGGCTACCCTCAGCAATGGCAAGTCCGTCACCAGCAAAGTAGTAAAGCACTAGGTATCTCCGAATCACTAACCATCTTGTAGGAGCGGTGATCTCCGAATCGCCGTTTCCTTCGGAAAAATGTTATGATGTTCCTTTATCCAGCTATTCTTCACGGCAAACAATTCACCCTTAAACATTTTTCCGAAGGAAAACATCTGCGTGAAATAATAGTAGAAGATTCCGTGGGGACACCTTCACCTCTTACCTCGTCAGACTCAGCTTGAAGTTGAAACCGAAGTCATGCGTGGTCGTAGGGTAACTGGAAGCCGACAGCAATGGCGTGTTCGTCTGCAAGTCATAATAAAGGCTCATCGTGATTAGGCGGCTCAACGTGTAGTCGGCAGTGAACGACAACTTGAACGCAGAGTTTCCGCTCGATGCGGCACTCGTCACAGTGGCGATGTCACGTGTGATGGCAGCCTGCTTGCGGTAGCTCAGATCCAGTCGGAGGTTCAGGTCGTGGTTCAATCCATTATTACTGCGGTTGTTCCTGTTGCTACTGTTGTTGTTCTGTTTGTTATTGTCCTGACCATTCCTGTCGCTGCCCCTTACACGGCGGCGGTTGCGAGGACCGAAGAGGTTGAAGTTGTTTATCTTGTAACCCATACCCAGTACCCAGTCCTTGCTTATAGCCTCATTTATCTGCACACTAGTCATACTCAGGCTTACCACACGGGTCTGGCGGTACTCCAGTTTCGCTGTGAGGTTGTTGCGGAACGTCATGTCCACACCAAGCAACGGCGAGAATGCCTCGTTGAGGCTCACCTGGCTGATGTTGTACATTGAGCTTGGTATTGGTGCGCCCGATGTAACATCCTGAATGAATCCCAGTCCGTTCATGTACTCCTGCCATGTAGAGTAGCTCTGGTAGGAGCCGATGGCGAAGATACTCTTGTATGAGTGGTTGATGTTGAAGCTCTGGAATACGTCCTGGAACCACGGCAACTTCGACAGTCCGCTGTAGCGGATAGTCCAGTTCGGCAGCATGCGGCGCAGCGTCGGGAACAGCTCCAGCTTGTCGCCCGGCATCGACGTGTAGGCATTGATGAATGCCGGAATCATCACGTCGCCGCTGTACTTGTTGACCGTTCCGTTCTCAGGGTTGAACACAACACCGTCGTTGCCGACCATTGACCGCGGATAGATGGCTCCACGGTACTGAGCCTCTACACGCTGCTGATAGGCATCGAGCGAGTTGACGAATTTCTCGAATGTCTTCGACTGGTAGCCGTTGGTGGCGTTACCCATCGACTCGAATGCCGACCCGATGGAGATTGTAGTTATGTTGAACTGTCCTGACTGAGTCGTCGGGTTGCCGGCATACATGTACTGGATGCTCTTTGCCTTCGTCTCGGTGCGGCTCATGTTGAGGTCAATCTTCAAGTTCTTTATCGGCTCGAGGGTGGCACGTATCTGAATGTCCTCGGTCTTGTTGGTTACTGCCGGAGTGGCAACGTTGTCGTTGTTCAACAGCCAGTCGTGCTCACGCGCCTTCTCGATGTAGTCGTCGCCGACGAATCCGAACGCGAAGTCAAGACCCGGCGCCAGTGCTCCCATGTTGCGCTTCTGTCCGAAAGCCTTGCCGACTGTCGGCATGAATCCCGGCAACGACATCGAGTACTGGTTGCGGTAGCTGACGCTGACGTTGCGGACCATCATCAGCGCACGGGCTATAACCTGTGCCGTCTTGTACCATTTCTTGTCCTCAAGAGGCTCCTTCGGTGTGACGGTAAGCTTCATGCGGATAGCGCTGTCGGTCTTATTGAATATCTTTATCTTGTTGTCGTCGACCTTGCGCCACTTGAACTTGATGGTCTTGCCGTTGGTGTCCTTACCGCTGACCATTATCCGCTTGGTCTTCTTGTTGTGGTTGACGACAATGGCAGTGTCAGCCTTGATGGTTATCTCCCTCTCAAAGCTCTTCTTGTTCTTCGGCAGATTCTTCTTGTTCTTGTCGTCTTTGTCGTTCTTGCCGCTGCCCTTGTTCTGCTGGTTGCGCTTGTCCGACACGGCATTCCTCGTCCTTGCCTTGTTCCTCAGCACATTCTGGTTCTTGTTGAACCGGTCGTTGGCTTTCTTCAGGAACGGCACGTGGTTGTACAGTTTCTCAAGGTTGAACGTACCGTTGATGTTGAGGTTGCGGTTCGTCGTGATGGTGTTTCCGAGCGATGTTCCGTCGTCGAGGTCGGTACCACGCACCCATGTGTAGGCAGCCGTGTAGTTGGCGTCGGCGTTCACCCAGTCGAATATTGGGATGAGGTTCAGCGGCAGCTGATACGATGCGTTGAAGTTCTGCTGGTAGTCGAGTGGCGTTCCGAAGTGGCGGATACTCTTCCATACCGAGTCCTTCCAAGCGTGGTACTCGTCAGGGTAGAGGTCCTTGTTGATGACGGTGTACGGCTCCTCGATCTCAGCGTGGGTAGCGCTCTGGAAGTTCACGTGCAGGTTCTTCGTGAAGTCCCAGCGCAGGGTGAAGTCACGGTTCCACAGGAACTGCTCGTTGAATGTCACAGGCAGGTCGGCGTTCTCGGTCGACTCCATGTCACGCTCCTGCAGCTCATAGTAGTTTCGGGTTATCTCCGAGTTGAATGCTACATTCTGCGGCAGGTAGTTCAGTCCGAAGCGCTTGAATATGTCAAACCATTTCGACTTTGCCTTGATAATCTTGCGGAACGGCTCCCATGTCTTGTAGTTAGGAGTCCAGCTGTAGTTGAGGGCTCCGCGCCAGTTGTCCTCGTTCTCATAGACGGTCGTCTCGCCCTGGTTGTGGGTGTGCGAGTGGCTGTAGGATACTGAGAAGTTTGCCGGGTCGTAAGGCATCGGGTGACCCTTGGTCTGAATGCCTACACGGACGTTCGACAGCGAGAAGTTCGTCGATGTGCGCTTTGTCACGGCGATATTCTCTATAGAGTCGCGAGCCTGCTTGTTCTCGGCAGCGTCGAGGGCGTCGTCGAGTTCCATATCGGTGTCGAGAGGGTTGTACTTCGGACGGCTCTCTTCCTTCTGGACACTGTAGTAGAGTGGGGCTGAGACCTTCGCCTTGTCAGGGAAAAACTTTCCGAGCTCAAGGTTTGTCGTCACGCTGTATGAGCCGACATTGTCTGTCGAACGCTCATTGACACCCTGCTCCAGTCCACCGAATCCGTCGCTCTCGTACCGGCCTTGCAGGTTGACAGTACCGAAGTCGGACAGCTGGACGTTGAGGTTGCCTTGCGCAGCCCATCCGCCGGAGTTGTTGTAGTCGAGAAGTCGCAGTTCGTTGACCCATACCTCACCGCTCTTCAGCTCACTCGACAGGTTGCGCACACCGATAATCATCGTCTTCACCTCGCCGAGGGTAGGGTTACCCACGATGCTCACTCGGTCGTTAGGATGGTTCTCATCGTAGATGCTGAACTCACGGTTGTAGCTGCCGTTGCCCTGGGCTATAGCCTGGTTGCGCTGCTTTTTCAATGAAGTAAAGATGCTCAGCGGAACATCGAGCATGTTGTCCTCAGGCCATACTGCCTGGCTGGCGGCATAGCTGTAGCGGTCGTACTGCCCCGGAGCGGTAAGCTTCAGAGGAATCTCATACTCGTAGTAGTTGTTCTTATAGTCGGAACCGAGGCGGATGAATACGGCAAGCTGGTTGTCCTGCAGGTTCGATGTGTTAGGGTCGAAGGCATTGGCGTGGACGAACATCTGTAAGCGCTTGTACTGGCGCAGGTCGACGGTGGAGTTCTTGTAGACGCATTTCGACTCGCCTGTTCCCATGTTTGTGACGGTCATCTGCATAGCCTGCTCGTTAGCCTGGACAAGCTGTGGCTGTGTCGGGTCCTGCTCTCGGCGGATACCCGGTGGCAAAACGTAGTTGACAGGGGTCTTGTCGGTATTCTCCTCAATGTTCACGGCACTGACAACCATCTGCCCGGAGTTGCTTGCCGAGTTGGTAAGGTTCTGGTCGTAGGTGCGCCATTCGCCACGGACGAGGTCGAGATTGCCGAAACGCAGAACGATAGGCTTGGAGAATCCGGTGAGGAACATACGCATGAAGCGGATGCTGGAGAAGTCGCTGATGGCACCGACCTTCTTCTCGAAGTCGGACAGCGGAATGCGGAACTTATACCAGTTGGCGGTCTCCCGGTTGCCGTTGCGAAGGGTCTGAACGTCGGCATGTTCCTCGACGATGTAGTTCTGACCGACGACGAGGTCTTCCGGACGGATAGAGACGTGGTACTGATAGTAACGCTCATATTCGTTCAGCGTGTAGTCCTGGTTGATGTCCTCAACATCAGGGGTTGTCTTGTATGAAGAGTCGAGGTTGCCCGAGCCGCCTGAGTCTGGCGAGTTGCCCTGCGGCATGTTTATCCTCTTGTAGCGTTCGAGAATGTCGGCACGGCGCTCGTCGAGGTCGGCACCACGGAAGTAGTGGTAGTCATCGTTGGCAGGGTCGGCGAGAATGGAGTCGCGGGCTGCCTGGTTGGTTACTATCGACGGGATCTGCTCGACATAGTTGGCATAGAACTGCTGCTCCTCGGCATCGTTCAGTCCGTTGAAACCGACATCCTGAAGCTCACGGCTGCCAGCCGTTGTAGCGAAGGCGTAGGTCACGACGCTCTGTGTCGGAATGCGTCCCCACTGTGTTGTTGTCCATGATTGCGAGCCGTCGACAGGCATTCCGCTCTCATAGAATTTCTTTCCGTCGTGCAGAATATCCTCACTGACCTCACCGAGGTCGATGTAGAAGTCGCCGCCGTACTGGTCGGCAACGCCCTGCTGGCGGGTATAGATGAACGGGTCGAGAAGCCAGAACTCGATGTATTCGATGTTTGCCTGCTCGAAGTCGTTGGTGTCAAGCTTACGCATCATTCCGCCCCACGACTGTGCCGGGTGGTTCAGGTGACCGTTGGCGTCGAGGTCGGTGGTGAAGTTGTACGGACCACGCTCCTGCGGATAGAACGCGAGGTTGAGTATCGGCAGTGTGCTTGTCACGCCGCTGTATGAGCTTTGTTCACGGTTAGGATAGAGCTCGCTGACGTAAATCTCACGCATGTACCAGTTCGACAGCATGTTGAGGTCGCTCTTGATGTGAGCCGGGGTCAGCGATGAGCTGCGGCGTGTGAACAGCGGGTCGATGTTGTACCAGGCAAGCAGCGAGCGGTTGTAGCCGCTGGTGAGACCTGTCTTGTCGTTATGCTCAGGGAAGTCCGACGGTACCGACGAGATAACCCAGCTTGTCGGCTGGCTGACGTCGAGAGGATTCTTCGAGTTCTCGAAGTCGTCGAGATAGCTGGCGTCGTCCTGTGTTCCGTGCGGCTTACCGGCTATGAGCTGTGCAAACTCGGCGTTGAATGATATTTGTGACGGCTGAGTGACATGCAGGAACGGAATCTTGTCGAGGATATTCGTCAGCCACTGGCTTTCCTTCTTCCAGCTGAGGTTGAGTCCCCAGATGGTGTTGTTCAGAGGCTCAGCACCCATTGCAACCTTCGTTGTCAGCGACTGTTCGCTGAGGTGCTGCAGCGTACCGCCTATCTGGAAGTCCTTCGAGAAGTCGTACTCCCAGTTGATACCGAACATCGTCTTGCGTTGCTGCGAGTAGTCGGTATTGCTTTCCAATGATACGTTGACGGCTGTTCCGGCATCGATGATGCTCTGGTTGAGGATGGTCACCTCACCGGCACTGTAGTCGACGGTATAGTCAGAACCCTCAGTCAGCGTGACACCACCGGCGGTAACGACGACGGAACCCTGCGGAACATTGTATGCTCCGAGGCTGATGACATTGGCTGCTGTACCACGGAACTGTCCGACGAGCTCGTACTTGTCCTTCTCGGCTATCTGTTTGGCTACGGTCTTTGTCGAGTCATAGAGTTCGGTGAAAGCGTATCTGTCGGCAACAGCTGATGAAACGCCGTTCTGAAGGAGCATGTTGCGGAGTCCCTCGCCGAACGGCTCTGCCATCGGGAAGAACACACGGCCGTTGGAAACGGTGTAGCCCTCGACATAGTCGAAGTAGCCGTTGGAGTTCGTGCGGTTGTTGTTGTCGAGCCGGTCGGCACCGATAAGCTTGATGATTGGCTGGCTCTTGACCTGTGCCTCTGGTATATAAGAAAGGTATACCCCGTTGGAATCGCTCTGGTACTTCACGTCAAGACGGAACTTGTCCTTCTCAACGCTCGATGCGAGATAGTAGACGTTCTTCATCATCAAGTCCCAGTTGCTCTGCTGCGGGTTGTTGCTGGTGTTCTTCAGGGCTTTGACGAAGAGCACGTCGTTGGCGCTGGTGCGGTCGGTCGAGAACTCACCGACCTGGTATGTCTGTCCGCCGTAGGTGTACTCGTAGGCAATGGCGAGCACCTGGTCGGTTTGCAGGCTGGTCTTGAGGCTTATGGTTCCGAGGGCTTGGTTGACGGTGTACTCCGACGAGTTGAGCAGGCGTGCGCTCTGCAGCTTCTCAAAGTCGGTGCCGCCGGTATATCCCTTTGCCTCAAGCTCGGTTGTTATCTGGTCGATGTCGCGCGTTCCGCTGGAAGCGTCGGCGTAGATGTTATTCGCATTATTGCTAGGAACATTACCGGCCGGGCTCTCACCGAGGTCGGCAAGGGCGATGATGTTTCGGGTATTGCTGGTCGTTCCGGTCTTGTTGGTCGTCCACACCTCGACACGGTTGATGGTCACGCCGCTCATGAGGTTCGGCAGCGTGCGCATATACTGGTCGTAATGGCTGCGGAAGTACTTGCCGAGGAAGAAGTGACGGTTCTCCTCATAGTCGGCAACGTCGATCTCGAACGGGGTGAGCTGTACGCCGCCCTTTGAACTGACACTCTTCGACGAGCTCTTCTTTTGTGAGAAGACGGTCTGCAACTTGAGCTTGCCGAACTGGAAGTCGGTACGAATACCGAACAGGCTTGATGCTCCGCGGACAAGTGAGTTGTTCGACGGGAACGACACGTTACCAGCTTCGACGAGCTTGATAATCTCATCCTCCTTGCCTTCATACTTCAACTTCAGGTTCTGCTGGTCGAAGTCGAATGTAGCGTCGGTGTTGTAGTTGAGGTTCATGTTGACCTTGTCGCCGACCTTACCGTTGACATTGAGGTTTATCTTCTCGTCGAAGTCCATCGTCGTCGTCTTCCTGTTTCGGATAGGCAGCGCCGGGTTGTCGATATTCTTCAGAGTGGCTCCGAATTTCAGCTCGGCTGTTCCCTGGGTACGGATGCGGACACCGCCTGGACCGAATATCTTCTCGGCAGGACCGAGAGAGAAGTGCATGTTGGTGAAGTCGAACTTCTCCTTGCCCTGGGTCTTCAGTATCTCCTGGTTCTTCGAGCGGTAGTAGTCGGCAAAGCTCCGCTTCTCACTCCATTTTCGGTATTCCTCCGGAGTCATCATTATCGGGGCGTTGACATACGTGCCACCTATCTTGTAGCCGATGATGTAGCGGTCGATGGAGTCGTTGTACTCCACAGTCTGCTGCATGTTCTCAGGACGCTGCAGGTCGTAGGAGCCTTGGTCGAGGTCGTCGAATGTCAGTGGTGTCGTCCGCTGTACCGGCCACCGTGGGTGAAGCAGCGAGTCAGGGATCTCCTCTTCATCGATGATTACCTCCGGCATCTCGTTCTTAGCTGTGTCGGAAGGAGTGGCGGAAGCACTGCTTCCGCGTACCGGACGGGCATTCTGATTAGGAGCCACAGAACGACTCTGCCCCATTGCGGGCAGGGTAAATGCCAGCAATAGGGTAAATAGTGTCAATATGTATTTACGGATTTTCAATATTTAATATTGTGATTAAACATTCCCTCCATTTTGGAGGGGCTTGGGGCGGCTTGGTGAGGACCCCCGGCTTCCTTACTTTATCTGTTTCAGAGCCAGCTTGACGACTTGCTCAACAGGCAGGTCGGGCTGCTCGGTCATAATCTTCACTACAACCTTCGCACTTGGCGCAGGCGAGAAGCCGAGCATTGTCAGGGCGCTGACAGCCTCGTCCTTGATAGCGGCGTCGACGGTTGGGGCTGAGCCTGCCTGTGCGGAGACATGCAGCTCGTCGGCTATTCCGCTAGCCATAATCTTGTCTTTCAGGTCAACGATAATTCGCTGGGCGGTACGCAGGCCGATACCTTTGACACTCTTGAGCATCTTCTCGTCGCCATTGGCAATGACGTTGCACAGCTCGGCGGGGGTCAACGACGAGAGGATCATCCTTGCCGTGTTGGCTCCGACGCCGCTGACGCTGATAAGCATACGGTAGAGCTCACGCTCCTGCTTCGTGGAAAAGCCATAGAGTGTGACGCTGTCGTCGCGGCCGCCGGTGACAATGGCTTCATGGACAAACAGCTTTATGTCTTTCTTGCCTTGTATGGCGGTGTATGTATTTAGTGAGATGCTTAAGGCGTAGCCCACACCGGCTGCCTCTACTACTGCCTGGGCAGGCTGGAGGTCGGTGAGTTCTCCCTTGATATAGTCTATCATAACGTTGAATTATTGTATCGTTAACCGATTTTAAAATGTATATACAATAATAAAAACGCATGACACCTGCTTTTATTGCATAACCAGAGTGTTAAATCACGTGTTCGTTGATTTTAGAAGATAAACCTATATAAACCTTACCTGTCCATTTATTTATCATCCGTATGAAATAATATTTCCTTCTGCCCAGAAAAATCTTTACTGGGGAATGGCAGGTGCCGAAATGGCTTGTGATTCGGTATGTTTTACGTTGTAATCGGGTATCTTTCACAGCCTAAAACATGCCGTTTTACGATGTAAAAGGATAGGTGCTGTGGAAGTTGTTGGTTATCAGCTTGTTATGAATATGGTTGTTTGAATGCGTGCTTCTTGATTTTTATTGACAAGTAAATGGGATAAAAATCTGTGCCATCTGTGTCTCTGTGTGGATAAATCACCCACGTTCCTACTTTTTGCTTTGTTTATACAAAAATTAAAAATGATTTTTTGGAAATGTCGGGGGATAGCGCTACTTTTGCAAATCGGAATTGTTAAATGACTAATAAAAAGAAGGAAATGAAGAAAATCAGAGCAGCCGTAGTTGGTTACGGCAACATCGGGCGCTTCTCAGTGCAGGCACTGGAGGCAGCTAAGGATTTTGAGATAGCAGGTATCGTTCGCCGTCAGGGTGACAAGGACAAGCCTCTGGAGCTCACTCCATACGAGGTTGTCGACGATATAACGAAGCTGAAGGATGTCGACGTGGCTATTCTGGCTCTGCCGACACGCCTCTGCCCGGAGAATGCGGCAAAGATTGTGGCTCTGGGAATAAATACTGTCGACTCGTTCGATATTCACACCAGTATCCTCGACTACCGCACAAAGCAGATGGAGAACTGCAAGAAGGCTGGCAAGGTGAGCGTTATCTCTGCCGGCTGGGATCCGGGATCTGACTCTGTCGTCCGTGTCCTGCTGCAGGGCTTGGCTCCTGAGGGTCTGACATATACAAACTTCGGTCCGGGCCGTTCGATGGGACACAGTGTTGTGGCTCGCTCGAAGAAGGGTGTGAAGGATGCGCTGTCGATGACTATTCCTCTCGGTGAGGGTATCCACCGCCGTATGGTTTATGTTGAGCTGGAGCCGGGTGCAAGTCTTGAGGAGGTAACCAAGGAGATAAAGGCTGACGACTACTTCGCTCATGACGAACTGCATGTGTTCGCTGTGAACAGTGTCGCTGAGATTAATGACCTCGGTCATGGTGTACACATGACCCGTAAGGGTGTGAGCGGCAAGACTCACAACCAGCGCTTCTCTTTCGATATGAGTATCAACAATCCGGCTCTGACTGCTCAGGTGCTGGTGAATGTTGCTCGTGCGTCGATGCGCCTGCAGCCTGGATGCTACACTATGCCTGAGATTCCTGTCATCGATATGCTGCCGGGAACAAGGGAAGAGATTGTTGGGTCGCTGGTATAAAAAGGAATAAGGAGTCCCCGCCAAGCTGGAGTCCCCATCATGCCTCCCCTGGGGGAGGCTTGGTGGGGACTCTATGGGTTACATAGCATCTCGCAGATTCTGTCCTGCAAGTTCCTTGCCTCACTAGCTGTTCCATCATCTCCATTGACACCCTGGTTCATGATGGAGAAAGCAATGTGGTGTCCATTGGCGGCAGTTAGGTAACCACAGAGGGAGCGGACACCGGCTACCGTTCCCGTCTTGGCGTGGACATTACCGGCGGCACGGGTGCCATGCATGCGCTTGCGGAGTGTTCCGTCACGGGCGGCGATAGGCAGGAGAGGGTAGAGAGGGTCGTAAATGTCCTTGTGGTTCCACGCATAGCGGAGCATCATGACCTCGGCATGGGGCGAGAGGTAGTCGTAGAGCGACAAACCGCAACCGTCGACGATGTCATAGCTGGCGGCATTGGTTATGCCTGCCTTTGTCATCAGACTGCGTATCATTGTCTGCCCTTGGCTTGCCGTGACTCCGTCGCCGTACTGGCTGTGTATCATTGCATAGAAGACGCTCTCGGCGCAGTTGTTGTTGCTGTTCTTGAGCATCGGACGCATGACCGACTTTAGACTGCGGTGCAACTCGGCTACACAGCGGGTGCTGCGGGATGGTAGGGTGCGTGTGCCCTGACTGCCGCTGACGTATATTCCGTTGCGGCGGAGCTGGCTGATGAACTCTTCGACGAAGTTGTCCTTGTTGTTATATTTCAGTGGGAGAAGCAGTGGGTTGTGCTTGTCGTCCCAGCACCAGCCTGATGCCCATTTCTTTCCGTCCTTGAAACTCTGGTCGGCATAGACGGTGCCGAATATGCTGTCGACGCCTTGCTGGCGGATGGTGCGTGCCAGTGAGGCAATGTCCGACTGAGATATAGTTGGGGCCATTCCACCAACGACATAGATGTCGCCGTGCCATGAGCGTGGGGCGTCATCACCATTTGCCGTGGAGTCGCTGACGGAGCCGGTGTAGTATACCTTTGTCGTGAAGTTGTAGTCGTCGCCAAGTTCCTTGAGTGCCGTTATTGCCGTCATGACCTTCATTGTTGAGGCTGGGCGGAGACGCTGGCGCTCGTCGTGGCGGTAAAGGCTGATGTCATCGTCGAGGTCCCATAGCTCGATGCCGCAGACGGATGTCTCCAGTAGTGGGTTGTTGAGAAGAGAGTCGACTCCGGCTGTTATGCTCTGTTTCCATTCGTCGGTTGCCTTAGTGAATGGTACGGAGTCGAACGGGGTGGTGTCGTCGGCATAGACGGTGTCGGCAACGATGGTGTCATTATCGGATATTTCGCCGGTGATGGTGTCGGCGGGAGTGGGCTTCGTGTCGACAACGATTGTCGGCTTCGGTTGTGTACGGAATTGTTTCGATGTGCCGCATGACGCTATTGCCAGTACGGCTGATAATATAATAATGTGTCTTGTCAGTTTCATAATCGGGTGCAAAGGTACTGATTTTTTTTCTTTTTACTCATTTTACTTTTTTACCTTTTTACCTTTTTACCTTTTTACTTTTAATTCATTTTGTTCTTTTTACTTTTTTACTTTTAATAAATATATATTACCTTTGCAGTCAGAATAACAATCATACCAATGATATATAAATATGACTTCCTCATTATCGGTTCAGGTATTGCCGGAATGAGCTATGCCCTTAAGGTCGCTCGTGCGCATAAGGGTAAGATTTGCATGATTTGTAAGACGACTCTCGACGAAGCAAACACTCGTTTTGCCCAGGGTGGCGTCGCATCGGTAACCAATCTCGCTGTCGACAACTTCGACAAGCATATCCAGGACACTATTATCGCCGGCGACTATATCAGCGACCGCAAGGCTGTGGAACAGGTCGTCCGTAATGCTCCTGCGCAGATAAAGGAACTTGTCAGCTGGGGCACAAACTTCGACAAGAAGGAGGACGGCACGTATGACCTGCACCGTGAGGGCGGTCACTCGGAGTTCCGTATCCTGCACCATGCCGATGATACCGGCGCTGAGATTCAGCGTGCGCTGATGGCGGCTGTCCGCTCTAATCCGGACATTGAGATTAAGGAGAACCACTTCGCTGTGGAGATTATCACTCAGCATCACCTTGGTATGGAGGTTACACGCCGTACGCCTGACATCGAATGCTATGGAGCCTACGTGCTGAATCCGGAAGGAAAGGTGGATACTTATCTCAGCAAGGTAACGCTGATGTGTACCGGTGGATGTGGTGCTGTCTATCAGACTACTACAAACCCGATTATCGCTACCGGCGACGGTGAGGCTATGGTCTACCGTGCCAAGGGCACAGTTAAGGACATGGAGTTCGTGCAGTTCCATCCCACAAGCCTTTATCATCCGGGCGAGACTCACCCTGCTTACCTTATCACTGAGGCTATGCGTGGTTACGGCGGTGTGCTGAAACTGCCTACCGGTGAGACGTTCATGGAGAATTATGACCCGCGTCTGTCGTTGGCTCCGCGTGATATTGTAGCACGTGCCATCGATAAGGAGATGAAGAAGCATGGTCTGACTCATGTCTGCCTCGATGTTACGCATAAGGATCCGGAGGAGACAAAGCATCACTTCCCGAATATCTATCAGAAGTGTCTGTCTATCGGTATCGATATTACTAAGGAGATGATTCCTGTCCGTCCGGCTGCCCACTATATGTGTGGCGGTATCAAGGTCGACCTCAACGGTCAGTCGAGTATCCACCGCCTGTATGCTGTCGGTGAGTGCTCATGCACCGGACTGCATGGCGGCAACCGTCTGGCTAGTAACTCGCTTATTGAGGCTGTCGTCTATGCTGATGCTGCGGCTAAGCATTCGCTCAGCGTTATCGATAATTATAAGTATAACACTGATGTTCCGGAATGGAACGACGAAGGCACTATGACGAATGAAGAGAAGGTTCTTATCACGCAGAGTGTCAAGGAGGTTGGAGAGGTAATGTCCAACTATGTAGGCATTGTCCGCAGTGACCTTCGCCTGAAGCGTGCCTGGGACCGTCTCGACTTGCTCTATGAGGAGACCGAGGCTCTGTTCAAGCGTGTCAAGGCTACCCGTGACATCTGTGAGCTTCGCAACATGATTAATGTCGGTTATCTCATCACCCGTCAGGCTATCGAGAGAAAGGAAAGCCGTGGACTGCATTACACCATCGACTATCCTGTCCATGCCTACGACAAGAAATAAATTTTAGGCTTAGTAGGCATACTAGGCATATTATGCCTATTGTGCCTATTGTGCCTACTAAGCCTATTGTGCCTACTAAGCCTATTGTGCCTAAGCCTATCTCTTACTCATGCACATAGAGATCCCACCCGAGATAATTCTCTATGGCATCCTCCAGCACATCAGCAACATCCGAGCGGACAAGAGCAACATGGTGCTCGAAGCCGTGGCGGCAGATGTGTTTAAGCAGCTTCTGCAAGTTATTAACCTTTGTAACAGCTATGCAGCCATCCATTCCGTATGGGTCATCGGTAATATCGCCCTCTCCGACGTAAGCACGAATCTTGCCTGCCGGGTCGTCGGTGGATATGCGGAAGAATGTGAACGGACCCGAAGAAACCTTTGCGTCGATAGCTCCGAAGGTGCGAACCTTACCGAGCTGGCGTCCAAGAACGCCCAGTGGTGTGAGCTTAAGGTCGTTGTTGCCGATGAACGAGCGCGGGAAGTTGCCGCAATGGGTGCAAACACACATGTTTCGGTCGTCGGCGAAGTTGTTGTTCCAGTCGGCAAGAGCTGGAGCATTGCCACTTGCGAGGCGCAAAGCAAGCATAGAAACGGCACCGGTGACATCTGTTTCGCAGGCACAAGGAATGCCCATATCGCCGAGCATAGCCATTGTGATACATGGAGCGGCACCATAGTTCTTCTCCAGAGAGTCCCAGCACTGCAATGCAAGGGCGTCAACCTGATTAACCTTTACCCATTCCTCAACAGCAACGCCGAACTTTGCCTGAACACGAAGTTTGTCCTCATAGCTTTCCGGAACCTTTGCGTAGTCGTGAATGTCGGCAATCTTCTTAATGAGCCGAGGATCATCGTCAGCAACTTTCTGTGCGGCGAAGATAAGCTCCGACATGTCAGCCGGTACAACAGTGATGCCACTGCGCTGCAACAGCTTCTCCGATGCACGGCAAGTGTTGAATCCGAGTGGGCGAGTACCTATCTGACCAATGCGGCAATGACGCAGAGTATCGACAACACGGCATACTCCCGCGAACTTCTTCAAGTCCTTCACAAGCAGGTCGGAGTAGACGCTGTAAGTGTGCTGGCTGGTCAAAGAGAATGGAATACCATACTGGTAGAGGTTGTTGCAAACCGAAATCTTTCCGCAGAAAGCATCACGGCGACTGTCAAGATCGACCTTGTCGTTATCGTCATCGCATGCCTGAACGAGTACAGGAACGTTCAACTCAGCACGTGCAATGGTATTGATAATACCAATCTCGAATCCGAAGTTAGGCAGTGAGACGATGATACCATCGATCTCATCACGGTGCTGGCGGAAGAGCTCAGCATTCTTTATTCCATCTTCAAGAGTCTCGATAGAGCTCGAGCCGGTAGGAGTAGCGTCCTCAGGAAGGATGACGTACTCGAATCCCTGTTCATCGAGAACCTTCAGTAATTGTTTCTTTACGTCCCGTGCAAGCTCAGAATTGAAGTATGCGCGTGAACCTATAATTACACCAAAACATATTTTACCGTTTCTCATGTCTTATTGGTTTTTAAATAGTTATCTTTAATGTTTTTGTATTTAGTTAGTTTCTTTCCTTTATAAAATCTCACTCGCCTTAGCCAATGCGGTAACAGCACGGCGCCAGCCTTCGTAAGCCTTGCTGACGGATGCAGTGTCAGCGTTAGGCTTTACCCGACCGACGATGTTCTTCAACTTGGCTGCTTCGTCGGTTGAAGGCCACAAACCAGTGGCGAATCCTGCGGCAACGGCAGCACCGAGAGCCGAAGCGTCGCTTACATCAGTCGTCACAATATCGGCGCCTAGCAGGTCGGCTTGCAACTGCATGAGGAATTTATTGTGTGTAGGACCACCGTCGGCAGAAATCTCCTTGATGTCAATGCCCGTTCCGGCAGTCATTGCCTTGACGAGGTCGGTCACTTGAAAGGCTATCGACTCGACAGCGGCACGCACCACCTGAGCCTTTGTCGTCGAGAAAGTCATGCCGAGTATAGCCGCCCGCATCTTGTCCTGCCACCATGGGGCGCCAAGTCCCGCGAATGCCGGAACAAGGTAAACGCCACCGCTCGACTCCACGCTGCTTGCTATCTCGTCGGTATCGGCAGGCGAATCGATAAGCTGCAGCTGGTCGGTCATCCACTTCAGGGTAGCTCCTGTGCTGTAGATATTGCCTTCGTAAGCATAGAATGTCTTACCCTGAATGGAGAAAGCAATAGAGCTGACGAGCCCTTCCGGAGCCTTGTGGCATTTCTCTCCGATGTTCAGCATGACGCTGGAACCAGTTCCGTAGGTTACCTTTCCAGTTCCCGGGGCAAAGCACATCTGTCCGAGCAGTGCCGCATGGCTGTCGCCGAGTACACCGGCAATAGTGATAGGACGGGCGAACAGTCCATCGACAGTCGTCTCGCCATAAACTGCATCGGCAGGGCGCGGCTCAGCGAGGCATGCTTTCGGAATGTTGAGCGCACGGCAGAGGTCGTCGTCCCACTGCAGGGTATGAATGTCGAAGAGCATTGTCCGTGACGCATTCGTGTGGTCGGTAGCGAAAGTCTTTCCGCCGGTCAGTTTCCACACCAGCCATGTGTCGATAGTGCCAAGCAGTACATCGCCACGCTCAGCCTTCTCCCTTGCACCTTCCACATTATCTAATAGCCACCGCATCTTGCTTGCGCAAAAGCTAGGGTCAATCTTCAGTCCTGTCCGTTCGGCAACCAATTTCTCCAAATCAGGCTGACGGCGCCACTCCTGACACAGCTCAGCACCACGGGTATCCTGCCAGACGAGAGCGTTGTAGACGGGCAGTCCCGTCCTGCGATCCCATGCCACAACAGTTTCCCGTTGGTTGGTTATCGCCAGAATGTATTCATCCTTGCTTATATCCCGTCCGTCGAGCAACTGCCGGATAGCCCTTACGGTATTGTTGTAAATCTCCATAGCGTCGTGCTCAACCCATCCCTCATGGGGATAGAACTGCTCATGGCTGACGCTAGCCGAAGCCAACATCCGGCATTCCGTGTCGAACAACAGAGCCTTCGTTGCCGAAGTGCTCTGGTCAATGGCAATGAAATATTTCATAAGCCTATTTCTTTAGCATTTGGTGAGCAGCCTTGTAGATGCCATTGTAGTCGAATCCGTAGTACTTGAAAGCCTCCGGCGACTTGCAGTGGATGACATTCTCGTCAGGCACACCGAGTATCTTGACACGGCACGGGCACTCCTCGCTGACAACAGAAGCCACCGTAGAGCCCAGTCCTCCGAATATGCTGTGTTCCTCGGCAGTGATTATCGCGCCAGTCTCGCGAGCCGCCTTGACGACAGCCTCACGGTCGAACGGCTTCAGGGAGAACATGTCGAGGACACGAGCCTCTATGCCGTCCTCATGGAGAAGGCGCGCAGCCTCCTGGCAGTGGACAACCGTTTCGCCACAGCCGATGAGCGTAATGTCGGAGCCTTCACGTACGGTGATAGCCTTGCCGAGTTCAAACGGGAAGTCGTCATTGTCGTAAACATCAGGCACGGCACCACGACCAACACGGACGTAAGCCGGTTTCATGCGGTCCTTAAGGGCAAGGATAAGTTTGCGGCTCTCACGGACATCGCATGGCAGATAGACCTCCATGCCCGGGAATGTGCGCAGCACTGCAATGTCGTGCAGACTGTGATGAGTAGCACCGAGCTGAGCGTAAGCCAGTCCGCCCGACACACCGATAATCTTCACCGGCATCTGGGAGTAAGCCATGTCAACCTTGACCTGCTCAAGAGAGCGTGCCACATAGAAGCAAGCCGGTCCGAAAACGAACACCTTCTTTCCTGTAGAAGCCAGTCCGGCTGATATTCCCACAGCGTTCTGCTCGGCTATTCCCACCTCGATGAACTGTTCAGGAAGTTCCTTGACGAAGTCGCCGAGGGTGGCACTGCCGGTAGCGTCGGATGTGACACATATTATATCTTTATCTTTGCGGCCGAGCTCAAGGATTGTATTGGTGATGCTCCGGCGGCATGGAATTGAATTATTTTCTTTCATAGTTGGATTTTTTTCTTAAAAGTCATGGAAAAATTTAGATGAGTTCAATCTGATTTGTTTTTCATACAGAAATAACGGATATAACGGAATTCAGTTATTTCTGTTCTTTCCGTATGAATCTTTACTGGAAGTTTATCAGATAGGACGCTCCATTCTGACAGCCTCGATGCGCTCGTCGATGTCACGCAGAGCCTGCCGGTACTGCTCCTCGTTAGGTACTCCATGATGCCACTTGGCAACATTCTCCATGAAGTCGACACCCAGTCCCTTGGTAGTCTTCGATATAACAAGATGAGGCTTGCCGTTGCTGTAGTTTATACGGTCGATGGTTTCAACCAGACTGGAGATCTCGTCTCCGTCGGCAACATAAACGTCCCAGCCGAAACCGCCCCAACGCTCCATGATAGGCTCTATCGGCATGACCTTCTCCGTCGAGCCGGAGATCTGCAGTCCGTTGCGGTCGATGAATGCCACAAGGTTGTCGAGATGGTATTTGTTAGCCGCCATAGCAGCCTCATAGATTGAGCCCTCAGCCTGCTCGCCGTCGCCCATGACAACGTAAGTGTGCCAAGAAGCCTTGTCGAGCTTTGCGCCCAGTGCCATTCCGACACCGATGGACAGTCCGTGACCCAGTGCGCCGGTGTTGACCTCTACACCCGGAATGCTGTTGTCAGGGTGTCCGCCAAGGTGAGCGTGGAACTTGCCGTACTCCTTCAGTTCGTCCTCGGCAATGAATCCCTTGTCGGCAAGGACGGTGTATAGAGCCTCGGCACAGTGACCCTTGCTGAGGATAAACCTGTCGCGGTCGGCCATCTTCGGATTCTTCGGGTCGACATTCATTGTATGATTGTAAAGAACTGTAAGCAGGTTGAGCACTGACAGGTCGCCGCCTGTGTGACCTGTTCCGCCATGATAGATAAGCTCTATCAGACGACGGCGCAGAGTCTCGGCTTTAAGAGTCAAGGATTTGTTTTCTTTTGTTTCCATAAGTCGTTTGCTTTTATTGTTTTCGTTATTTGCTTGCAAAGATAAAAGAATATTTTCCAAAACGAAAGAAAACGAAAGTTTTTCTTTTCGTTATTAACGTATTATAACAGTGTCGTGACTATCTTTTATCTTGTTTTTTGTACCTTTGCACACGATAACGTTATATTTTCACTTTTAAATTACTACAATCACCATGACACAATTGGCAGCACAGCGGCGCAACAAGATACTCGACATGATACGTGAGGACGGTCATGTGCGGGTGAATGTCCTTGCCAAAGCCTTTGATGTTACTGAGGTTACCATCCGCCAGGACTTGGAACGGATGGAGCAGGAGCATCTGCTCCGGCGTGTTCATGGTGGCGCAGTGCTGCTGGATACCGACAACCGTGTCGAGAGCCTGTCTGTTCTCAATCGTGACAACCTCCCGGCAAAGCAGGCTATAGCCCGTGAGGCGGTGAAGCGGATACACGACGGCGAGACGGTAATCCTCGATTCGGGCTCGACAACAACGGAAATCGCTAAGCTTCTCAATACTGGTTATCAGAATCTGAACGTCATAACGAATGCCTTGAACATTGCCCTTATCCTCGGCAAGAACCCGGGAATAAGCGTCAATGTCACCGGTGGTGAGTTCAAATCGCCTACGCTTTCGCTGACGGGCCAGCGTGCAGCCGACTATTTCCGTGGGCTTCATGCCGACAAGGCGTTCCTTGCCACAGCGGGAATAAACATCCAGACGGGGCTGACTTATCCAAGTATCAGTGACCTTCCGGTGAAACGGGCGATGATAGAGTGTGCCGATAAGGTCTATCTTGTTGCCGACAGCACGAAGATTGGGCGTAGCGCGTTTGCCACGCTGGGACCTCTGTCACTCGTCGATCATGTCATAACTGACTCGAATATATCGTCTGCCGACCGTGAACTCTTCGACAAATACAAGCTGAAAGTTATCATTGCCGGTTGAGTTCAGTCGCCTTTTGTGTTGTAAAAGGGTATCTTTTAGAAAAGAAAATAAATTAAAAACTAGATAAAAATAAATTGAAAACGTATTGAAAATAAATTAAAAACATTTTTAATTGGGCACGTTTTACAATACAAAAGAGGCTCGGTTGCATTGCGACCGAGCCTCTTTTGATATATATCTGAGCCTATTATATAATATAATAATGTGTATTTACCACTTCAAGTAGCCATATTTGTTCTTGTACCAGAGCTGTACGGCATTGATGATGTTCTGCCAAACGACGTAAGCGCAAGGGGCAATGACAGCTACAGGGTTGAGGAACGAGTGCATGAGCCAGATGCCCACGACATTGTTCTTCTGCCCGAGAGCCTGACCGCCATTGATGCGCTCGCCCCAGATTCCACCGACGGTCTTACCCAATGTGAAGAGGATTATGCAGACGACTAGCGGCAGGAACAGCAACAGGAACAGCGCCATTCCCGTTAGCGGGGTGCGTGTTACCATCCGCATTGCCAGTCCCATTATGATTGAGAGGTTGAACGACCACAGATAAAAGGCGAGGTTCTTCTGTCGCTTAGCCCATGCCGCAACTTTCGGCAGGTACTTCTGTGTGAGCAGTGCAAGCAGAAGTGGAACGGCAAGGACAAGGAATACCCGCTTCAGAACCAGCATGAACGCCAGTCCGAAGGAGATGTCGGCACTCTTCTCGACCATCGGGAAGAATGTAGGAATGATGATAATGGAAAATATGTTGGCGATAATCATGTAGACCGTCATTGTCGCTATGCCTCCGCCAAGCTTCTCGGTGAGCACCGGAGCGGCGGCAGCTGTAGGGCAGATGACGCAGATAAAGACGCCTTCCATGATTATCTTTGTCTCAGTGTCACCGGCTGGTATGAACTGAATGGCGAGTACTACGAGCGCGGTAAGGAGCACACGGATGCCCTGGAGGGCGAAGTGCCACTTGCGTGGGCGGAAGTTGTGCATGTCGATCTTGCAGAAAGTAAGATAGAGCATGCAGAAAATAACGTACGGCATGAGGTCGACAAGCTTCGGTCCCATGAAGTCGCCCACCGGCTCGAGTACGTTAATGCGTGAAAACAAGAGATAGATGATGCTGCCGACGATAAGCGAACAGAGCAGCGTCCAGTTCTTGATGAATTTTATTATCCCCATAAAAATTTAGTCTACACCAGTCCGTCGAGGTGCTTCTTCAGGTCCTTCAGCTCGTCGCGCACGGCTGTAAGGCTCTCGATAACCTGCTGGCTCTTGTCGGCACCGGAGCGGTTGACCTGTAACATCTTCCTCGCTGCGGCAATCTTGAAGCCACGCACCTTGACGAGGTTGTAGATGACTTTTATCTGCTCGATGTCCTTCTGTGTGTACTGGCGCACACGGTTGCCCGTCGTCTTCGGGCGAAGGTGCGGAAATTCGGTCTCCCAATAGCGGAGGAGACTTTCGGAGACGTTCATCATCTGGGCTACTTCCTTGATGGAATAGTACAGTTTTGTGGGTTTATTCGTGTTCAGTGCCATGTACTTTCTCTAATTTGTTTGCAAAGATAATGGAATTTACAGACAATACAAAATGAATTCGTTCATTTTTATTTATCCTCTGCCTTGTGGAAGGCACGTATGGCACTCTCTATTACGGGTGCCATGTCGTAGTATTTATACTCGGCAAGGCGTCCGCCGAAGATGACATTTTCCTCCTTTGCGGCAAGGCTTCGGTACTCGTCGGCAAGGCGGTTGTTCTTCTCGTCGTTGACTGGATAGTACGGCTCCATGCCCGGTTTCCACTCTGTGCTGTACTCACGGCTGACGACAGTCTTCGGGTTGTCGTAGACTGCCTGCCCGAACATCTCGAAATGCTTGTGCTCTATGACACGTGTGTAAGGCACGTCACGGGCTGTGTAGTTCACCACGGCGTTGCCCTGATAGTTCGGTGTGTCCATCTCCTCGGTCTCGAAACGGACGGTGCGGAAGTTGAGATGCCCCAGCTTATAGTCAAAATATTCGTCGAGCTGTCCGGTGTAAACAATCTTCGAAGCAAGGCCCTCGAATCCTTTCCTGTCGGCGAAGAAGTCGGTATTGATCTTCGTTTCAACGCCTTCTAACAGCTTGTTTACGAGTACGTTGTAACCGCCGACGGGTATTCCCTGATAGGTGTCGTTGAAGTAGTTGTTGTCGAAGACGAGACGGACGGGCAGTCGCTTGATGATGAATGCCGGAAGGTCGGTGCAGTTGCGCCCCCATTGTTTCTCGGTATAGCCCTTGATGAGTCGCTCGTAGATGTCCTTGCCGACAAGGAGCAGGGCTTGCTCTTCGAGATTCTGAGGCTCGTACTTTCCGTCGATTATGAATTGTGGATTATTGGTTTTGAATTGTTCCAGTGCTTCCCGGCGCTGTTCGTCTATCTTTGCCTGTGCCTTGTCGGGCGTGGTTACTCCCCACATCTGGTAGAAGGTGTTCATATTGAACGGCAGATTGTATAGCTTTCCCTTGTAGTTGGCTACCGGCGAGTTGGTGTATCGGTTGAATTCGACAAGAGAGTTGACGAAGTTCCATATCTCTTTGTTTGACGTGTGGAAGATATGGGCGCCATACTTGTGGACATGAATTCCGTCAATGTCCTCACAATAGACGTTGCCGCCGAGTTGCGGACGACGGTCTATAACGAGGCATTTCTTTCCTGCCTTGTGTGCCATGTATGCGAATGTGGCTCCAAAGAGTCCTGAGCCAACGATGAGATAGTCATACTTCATATAATGTATAATGTATAAATTATAATGTATAAATAATTCCTTTGTGGGCAACAGAGTAATCTGACCCCCTCCCTTTTTAAGGAGGGCCGGGGTGGATCCTACGTCCAGAACTCATGCTCTCCGGTGTATTCCATCTTTCCTCCGCACTTCGGGCAGGTCTTGTGGTCCCACGGTTGTATGCGGTCGCTGCCACAGTTCAGGCAGATTCGTCCGACAAGAGTGCTGAACGATGGTGCCGAGTCGCCTATGACTCCGCCGACAACCAGCGGCTGGATGGTCTTGCAGTCGGGACAACTCATGCTCTCGATGTGCTGACCCATGAAGCCGCGCCCTTCATAGTCGTAGGCTTCATAGCCGCATTTAGTGCAACGATATGTCTTTCTCTGTGCCAAGGTAAATAATAAATTAGAAATTATAAATTAGAAATAATAAATTAGAAATTATAAATTAAACGTAGAGGTTTCGCTCAAGAGTTTTCTCGAACGATGCGATTTGAGGTGGGATGGTGTTGTCGCTGTACTCCTTGGTGAATCCGTCGAGAATTTGTTTCTGTGTGAAAGGAACTTCGGGGAAAGTCATTGTCGATATTCCCAACTGGCGGGCAGCATCGGTATTGACGGTGCGGTCGTCGATGAACAAGCATTCCTCGGGGTTGAGGTTGTACTTGGCAAGAAGTAGTTTGAAGATGCGGAAGTCCGGCTTGGTAATGTGGATGTCGGAGGAAATGATCTGTCCTTCGAGGTTGTGGAAAATGGTTACCATCTTCTGGATGTCGTAAATCTTATGACTGAAGTTCGATAAGCCATAGAGGTGGTAGCCGTCGATACGAAGGCGCACGAGGACTTTGCGCATGCCGGGCATCTCGCCGACGAGGAAGTCGGTGAAGCGGGAGTCCCACAATGCTATCGCGTCGGCATAGTCGGGATGTTGCGCCTGCAAGTCTTTGATGCAGGTGGCATAGTCCTCACCCATGTCGAGACGGTGGACCCATTCCGGCGTGATGATGTTCGTGCGGAACCAGTCTGCCTTTTCCCATGAGCCGAGGACTTCGGTGTAGACTCTCCGGCAGTCGGTCCTGATGAGCACACTGCCATAGTCGAAGATTATATTCCGAATCATAACAATGGCAAAGGTAGTAAAAAAGATTCAGAATATTGTGACGGGAGTGATATTTTAATTAATCTTTGAAGTCAAGGCTCAGCTCGCCGGTTCCGCCGAGAAGGTTGTAGCTCATGCGGTGATAAGGCGTTACGCCATACTTCCGGATGGCTTCACGGTGTTTCTTGGTGGGGTAGCCTTTGTTTGACAGCCAGTCGTATTGGGGATATTCCTCGGCAAGACGGTCCATATAATCGTCACGGAATGTCTTGGCGAGAATGGAAGCGGCAGCGATGGAAAGGTATTTGCCGTCGCCTTTGACGATAGTAGTATAGGGTAGGTCGTGGTAGGGCTTGAATTTATTTCCGTCAACGATGACAGCCTCGGGACGGACCTTCAGCTGGTCGAGAGCCCGGTGCATGGCAAGTATTGATGCGTTGAGGATGTTTATCTTGTCGATTTCCTCCGGCGTTACTATGCCTACAGCCCACGCGAGGGCATCACGCTCAACAATCTCACGCAGGGCATAGCGTTTCTTCGCCGACAGCTGTTTAGAGTCGTTGAGCTCGTCGTTATGATAGTCTTTTGGAAAAATAACAGCGGCGGCATACACGCTGCCGGCAAGGCATCCCCTGCCGGCTTCGTCGCATCCCGCCTCTAGTTCGTATTCGCTATAGTAATGGTTCTTTAGCATAAATATTGTTCAATAGAATAAACTCTCTTGAATTAGTCTACTCTCAGCTCCGCTGTCTTCACATCACGGCTGTTCGGGCCAATCATTATCTCGAAGTCGCCTGGGTCAAGGAAAGGCTTGCCTTCGGCATCGAGGTAGTTCAGAGTGTTGGCATCAATGTCGAATGATATGGTCTTGGTCTCGCCTTTGGCAATGTGGACACGCTGGAATCCCTTAAGCTCCTTGACAGGACGGACAATGTGTGAAGTCTTGCCGTGGATGTAGAACTCAACAACCTCATCGCCGTCACGGTCGCCGGTGTTCGTTACGTTGACGGTGGCTGTAACCTTGCCTTCCTTTGACATTGATGGAGCAGAGAGACTGACATCGCTATATTTATATGTAGTGTAGCTCAGTCCGTAGCCGAAAGGATAGAGTGGACCGGTGGTCTCATCGATGTAGTTGCTCTGATACTTACGGAACGAACAGCTTCCGTCAGGAATGTCACGGCTTCCGCTGAGGTGATTGTAGAAGATAGGAATCTGTCCCATAGAGCGTGGCAATGTGTTGACGAGCTTTCCAGTAGGAACCTTGTCGCCGAAGAGTACGTCGCAAAGTGCGTCGCCCGTCTCGCTGCCTCCGAACCAGACGTTCATAATAGCCGGTACGTTCTGGCTCTCCCAAGTAAGTATTGTAGGACGTCCGGAGAAGTTGAGCAGAACTACTGGCTTGCCGGTTGCAAGCAGGGCTTTGAGTAGGTTCTTCTGAACATCAGGCAAGTTAAGGTTGGTACGTGTTGAACTCTCGCCGGACATTTCGGCTAGCTCACCGAGGCAAGCCACGACGACGTCGGAGCTCTTGGCTGCTTCGACAGCCTCGTCGAGCATCTTCTTTGAATCGCCCCATTTGATAGTCTTACCGAAAGAAGCGTTTGCCTGCATGGTAGAATCAGCATATATGTTCGAACCCTGTGCGTAAACGAGCTTGGCAGAGTTGCCGAGATAGCGCTGCATGGATTCCTTTATGGTAGAATACAGTTCCGGCTTATAGGCGAAACACCATGTGCCCGGGATGTTGTTGCGGGTGTCGGCAAGTGGACCTACGAGGGCGATAGTCCCTTGTCTCTTCAATGGCAGAATGTTGTTGTCATTCTTCAAGAGGACAAAAGTCTCGGCTGCCATGTCACGGGCTGCCTTACGGCTGTCGGAGTTGTACATGTCGGTCTTTCCACGCTTTACGTTGCAGTAGCGGTAAGGGTCAGAGAAGAGTCCGAGCTTGTATTTGGCTTCCAGCACACGGCGAACGGCAGTGTCTATCTGAGCCATGGTGATAGAGCCTTCGTTGAGAGCCTCTTTCAGATATTTAGTGTATGCATTGGAGCACATGTCCATATCTGTACCAGCCTTGAATGCCTGTATTGTTGATGTCTTGAGGTCGCCAAAGCCAAGGATTGGCATCTCGCCTATTGAGCCATAGTCGGTGACAAGGAATCCTTTGAATCCCCACTGGTCACGCAGTACATGGTTGATGAGCCATTCGTTTCCCGTAGCAGGTACTCCGTCGACGAGGTTGAATGATGACATTACGCTCCATACTCCGGCGTCAACGGCTGCCTTGTAAGGTGGAAGATACTGGTTGTACATGCGCAGACGGCTCATGTCAACAGAGCTGTAGTCCTTGCCGGCCTCAGTAGCGCCATAGAGGGCATAGTGCTTCAAGCAGGCCGCAACCGGATATTCGCCGTTCTGATAGCCTCTTACTGCGGCTGCACCCATAACTCCTGAGAGGTAAGGGTCTTCGCCATATCCTTCGGAAACACGTCCCCAGCGTGGGTCGTGGGCAACGTCTACCATTGGACTATACACCCAGTTGACACCGTCGGCAGAAGCCTCTTTGGCAGCAACGCGTGCTCCGAGCTCCACAGCCTGCGGATCCCAAGAGCAACCTTGGGCTAGCGGGATAGGGAAGATGGTCTCATAGCCGTGAATGACATCCTGACCAATGAGCAATGGTATGCCCAGTCGGCTCTTCTTTACGGCAAGCTCCTGCAATGCCTTTACCTTGTCAACACCCATGACATTGAGGACTGAGCCGAGCTCGCCTTTCTGAATAAGGGCGGCAAGAGGTGAGTTCATGCCAGCACCGGTGGTTATATCGCCACCCGGTAAGAGATTTAGTTGTCCTACTTTCTCGTCAAGGGTCATCTTCGCCATGAGGTCGTCGATGTACTGGTCCATCGATTTCTTCTGGGCAAATGAAGTGGTGACAGAAAGCAACACAGCCAAGAGTAAGAATGTTTTTTTCATTATGATAATTTAGTTAGGTCTGTGGTGCAAAGTTACAAAAAAAATGTTATCCTGAAATACAATCTTCCTTAAAAACCAAAACTTAAACCTATTGAGCTAATATAAGCAGGTTGTGGGTTGCAGTTCTGGAACTTTGAGTTCTCAGCAAACTGCATTAAGAGTTTATAGGCTGTCGCCTGGTCGGGGCGTGCCTTGCGTATGGCATCGAACGAATTGCGGTCGGCTTCGGAGAACTTCACTACCGTTCTGTCCCATTCTTCCGGCTTGGCAATTCCTACCATACATGATGATTCTATTTTCTTGTATGGCCAGAAGGTATAGCCGATGTTGGCTTCGCGCAAAACCTTGACGAAGTCGGACTGCCATTTGTCGGTGTTGTGACCTAGTTCGCCCATGTACATTGGCAGTCCGGTCTTGTCACGGAACGCAATGAAACTGCCGATGGCTTCCTTCGTGGCATTGCCGCCGTAACGGTGGCAGGTGTACATTATCTTATTGTCGAATTTCCAGTCGGTGAACGGCTCGAAGTTGCTGTTCCACTGTGAGCCGCCGAGAAGGATGATATGGTTCTTGTCGACGGTGCGGATGGCTGCGACGGCTTTCTTGTAAAGAGGCTCAAGCTTCTTGTTTAGTTCTTCCTGAACTTCCTTTGTGAATGTCGTTGCTATCGGCTCGTTCATCAGTTCGTAACCGAGAACTGCCGGCTCACCAGCAAAGTGGGTGGCTATCTTTGTCCAGATGTCGATGAACTGCTTCTGGCTTGCCTCACTGACAAACAGCCAGGGATAGCCATATCCGTTGTCAATATTGTCACCTGTCTGTCCGCCAGGACAGTCGTGCATGTCAAGAATGACATGAAGTCCGTATTTCTTAGCCCATCCAATGACCTTGTCCATGAGACGGAAACCTTCTTGCGGATCGTTCATTCCCATGTAGTCTTCGGCTGTGAAGAGTTTGTAATTGAATGGCAGACGGATAGTATTGGCACCACATTTGCTAATGAAAGCAATGTCGTCCTCTGTGATATAGTCGTCCTTGAACTTCTGCCAGAACTCACGGGCAGCGTCGGGACCTGCCATCTCGCATACCATCTCGTTTATCATCCATTCGCAGTTGGTCTTCTTGAAGCCGAACATGTAGCCTTCGGGGTTAAGCCAGTTGCCGAGATTCGTTCCAACGATATAGTACGGCTTGCCGTTTTCACCGACAAGCGACGTACCATCAATCGTTATGAACTTCCCCTTTGTCGGTTCGGCAGCATTGACTGCCTGAACCGATAAAGCGGATGTCAGCAATAATGAGATGACTGCCAGAATTACTTTGGGTATCATATTGCCTTTTATTGGTAATCTGTTTACTTCTTTTTGAAAACTCTGACGTAGTCAACATTCATAGTTACAGGGAGTGCGCTCTCGTCGACACCGTTCATGCCGCCCCAACTTCCGCCCCAGGCGAGATTAAGGATGACATAGAATGGCTTGTCATAAGGCCAATCAACGACGCCAGTACCAGGATTGTTGTATGTCAGCTGCACCTTTCCATCGACGTACGTCGTCAAATTGTTTGGTGTCCATTCAAGTGCATAGACATGATATTCGCCTTCGGCATTGCCGATGTTCATGGCATGAGTAATCTGAGTGTTGTTGGTGTGGTTATGTCCTTGGGCATGGAAACTTGAGCTAACCTCGTTAGGAACAACGCCAACTTCCTCCATAATGTCAATCTCACCACAACGTGGCCAGCTGTCACTCGGTGATACTGGCATCATCCAGAATGCCGGCCATGTGCCCTTACCTTTAGGCAACTTTATGCGTGCCTCGAAGTAGCCATACTGCCAGCCTTGGTTTACCTTGGCGTAAACGCGACCGCTGTAGATCTTTCCGTCGTTGCCTTTGAAGCAATGGATATTTAGATTACCGTCCTTTACTTCGTTCACGGATGTACCCTTGATGTAATTTTCCAACTCATTGTTTACCCATCCGGCAGGCTGAGACTCTTCAGTCCAGTCGGAATTTAGTTGTCCGTTATAATCGAACTCGTCATGCCAGTCTAGAGTATATCCATCAGGAATGCGCATTTCGCGGTCGTCAACGGATTCCTGAACAACTGATACTGCCTTTGATTCGGTAGCTGTCTTTACAGTTACGTCGGCAGTGCGGGATTCATGGGCGTCATTTGCTGATGCAGTGATGACAGCGTGTGTGGCATCCAACTTACTGACTTTAATCCAATCGACACTGGATGTTATGCCCCAGTCGGCAGTCGCTGTAACTGTGATTGTGTCGTTGCCACCTATCGAAGAGAATCGTACAACATCATTGCTGACACTCAGCGGAGCCTGCTGTGATACTGTGATAGTCTGGCGGGTAGAGCCGGAACGCACATTGATGGTAGCCTGGCGGGCTCCTGTTGTATTGGCGGCAATGTTTGCTGTTATTGTTCCTGTGTTCTGATTGGTATTCTGATTGCTCAGTGTTATCCATCCGGCATCGGTATATGCTGTCCATTCTCCACGCTGTGCCTTCACTGTAATGGTGAATGTGCTGCCTGTTGCCGGTGCATTGATGGAAGTCGGGTCAACGCTCAACTCAGAACCGCTGTCAGGGGCCGGACCGTCATTGTCGTCGTTACTGCTGCAAGAAGCAAAAGGGAAAACTAATGCCAGTAAGCCTATTAATATTTTCTTTGTTATCCTCATATTATAAATGACTCAATCGTTGAAACAAAAAAATCCGTGTAGACCTGGTTTTGGCTAGGTCCACACGGAATTATCTGATTACTCAGCTGTCTTCTGAATAGTAATATCACTTACCGTGACAACTGTTCCGGCAGGAGCACCGCCAAAGTCAAGGACAAGTTGCAGGGTAGCTGCATCCTTCTTGCCTGAGAGCGTGGTAGCCGGCAACTTAATCTCATAGTCCTCATCGGCAGGGATGTCATGACGGTCGGCAGTCAAGTAGTTGTCCTTGTCATTAGAATCCGTTACCTTCAAAGTCATACCCGGAATGGCGTTGTTTGAATGAACCTTTACACGAATGTCGTACTTGTCGCCAACCTTTACAGGCAGTGCAAATCCGGCGAGGTTCTCAGTGTGGAAGATTACCTGAGCCTGCCACTGAAGTGAACTTGCGTCAGGCAGAGAAATCTCGTACTTACCGCCTCCAAGGGCATTGAAGCCTATTGGGTCAGGGTTAGCTTCCCAGCTGGCGCCATTAGCATAGTAGAATGTCATGATTGACGGATCGAAGTTGTCGTCGATCTGCTTCCAGATGTTGTTTGGCGAGTCATAAGTGTAGACTGTCGGGTCGATAACAACATCAGGAACCTTAGTGCCATCGTCGTTGGCATGGTCTTTCAGGACAATATTCTCAACGTTGATAGAAGTGTTCTCTGCGTTACCTCCGAAGTCGAGGACGATACGTGCGTTAGAAGCATCAACACCAGGAACATCGCTCTTCCAGAAGCATACAGGCTCACCAGCTTTCAGAGTTGTCTTCTCGTTGAACATGATGTTGCCATTTGCATCACCCACCTCAACAGTTACGTTGTTGTGGTCAGTGTTAGAGGTGAGGATTACAGAGAAGTCGTAGCTCTTGTCCTTTGACAAAGTGATAGTTGATGGGATGAACATCTGAGCCTGCCACTGCTCAGTTGTAGCCTGAGGGAATGTCACGCCTTCGAAGTCATAACCTTCGGTACTGTATGATGGGTCTGCAATCTGATTCCATCCCGGTGCATACCAGAAAGTAGGAGTGTGTACAGAAGCATCATCCTGACGCCACAAGTTGTAAGGACCGTCGGCAACGAAACCGCCGAATCCGTTCAACTTTGTCTTGTCAATATGGAATGTCTTGGTAATCTTTCCATCGGAAACACCATTGCGGTTCTTTACCTGGCAGTCGACAGTGTAGTCGCCGGCCTTGCGGTAGTAAGCAGAGTCGCTATATGCTGAGGAATAGCGGGAACCATTGATAGTCCACAATGGAACAACACCCTTAACGTCGGGATTAAACTCGAAGTGTGCCTGGTTCGTGTTCTGGTCGACCGTTACTGTGAAATCATCAGCATAGTCGTTCACGTTTGGCAACCCATTCTGGTTTACACCATCGTAGTCGTCAGGCGAGCAAGCTGTGAAAGCCAGTCCTGCCAAAGCAACCAAGCCGAAAGTCTTCAATATATTTTTCATTGTTGTAGTCTTTAATAGGTGAATTAGTAATTATTGTTCTTGAGGTTAGGATCTGCGCTCAATTCACCTTGTGGGATAGGCAGATACTTCTTATTCTCAGTCCAGTTGTTGGTGCGACCGGCAGCTGAACCTGCAACAAGAACTGTAGAAGCCTGGTCAGTGCGGATAAGGTCGAAGTAGCGCTTGCCCTCTCCGACGAACTCAAGATGACGCTCGTTGAGGACGTCTCTGAGAGTTACAGAAGGAAGCTGTGCGATACCTGCACGCTGGCGAACTTGATTGACATAGTAAAGAGCCTGTGCCTGATTGCCGCCTGTGCGGAGCAGAAGCTCGGCTGCGTTGAGCAGAGTCTCTGAATAACGGTATACACGATAGTTGTTGTTGAAGTTCAGGTCGACATCCCAACCTGCATCCTTGTTGTTCTCAGGACGTGGAATGTACTTACCCAGATAGTAACCAGTGTACTCATATCCGTGCTCAAAGTCAATACCGTTGGCAGCGGCTGCTGAAGCAGCGTCGTAAGCTGTAACCTTCTTACGGGTGTCGTTGCCAGCAAAGAGGTCAACTGTCTCTGTGCGAACAGGACCGAAGCCCCAGCCGAGGTCGATGCCGTCAACACCTGATGTCCATCCACGAGGACCGACGAGACGAGGCAGAACGGTACCACCGGCACCGAGAGGATTGCTCCATCCGCGAACGTGGTTGTCGTCCTGATAGTTGATCTCATAGATGCTCTCGTCGCACCATTCGCCGCTTTCAGTCCAGATTGCAGCGAAGTCAGGATTGAGCCGATACTGACCGCTATTGATAATTTCCTGCATGTACTGCAGAGCCTTCGGATAACGGCTCTCATCCTTCTGATACATCACCATCTCAGCGTAAATCATGTAAGCGAATGCCTTTGTAACACGGCCTTCCTGACCAGCCTCAGCTTTCATCGGCAGATTGTTCTGGTTGATGGCATCCTCAAGGTCGGTGATTACTGCATGGTAAACTGAGTCAGCAGAGTACTGTGGACCAAGATAGTGACTGTCAGCTGGCAGGTTCGTTGTGAAGTAAGGAATGTTTCCCCACATCTTCCACAACCACATGTAATAGAAAGAACGAAGCACACGAGCCTGTGTCTTGTAGTAGTTAGCGTTAGTGCGGGAAATACCGAGAGTACTGTCCTGCAGAGCAGCATCAACGTACTGTACGACATCGTTGCAACGCTTAACGCCACTGTATTCATCCGTCCAGAATCCACTGAGGTTCTGGTCAGGGGTAGCGTTGTAGTTTGACATTAACTGCCAGTTCAGCTGGTCGGATGCAGTAGCACCACCAACATTAATATCGTCGCTCATCACATCGCTGATGAGGTTGTATGGGCAATACTGACCATTGCCCCAGTCAGCCCAGTGCAGAGGGTCGTAGGCAGCTACGACAGCCTCCTGAAGGTGGGCATCTGTTTTATAGTATTCGTTTAGGTCGTCAGCTCCGAAGTTCTCTACGTCCAGGAAGCTGTCACTGCAACTTGTGAAGCCTACAGTTGCAATTGCCAGAAGACCTATAGCTATAATTTCCTTTGTTTTCATAAAGCTTATTTCTAAATGTTGTAAGGTAACGTTTGAAACTCGTTAGGTGTTAGAGTGTAACGTTGAATCCGATAGTCCAAGTGCGTGGCTGTGGATATACACCATAGTCGATTCCGAGAGATGTACCACCTGAAGAGATTTCAGGATCGAAGCCATGATACTTTGTAAGTGTAACAAGGTTCTCAGCCATAACGAATACACGTAGACGGTCAATCATAATCTTGCGTGTGATGTTCTGAGGCAATGTGTAGCCGAGAGTAATGTTCTTCAGACGGAAGTAAGAACCATCATTGATGAAGAGGTCAGAGCTCTGCCAGTTGTTAGCATCACCATTGACGAGACGAGGAACCTTATTGCTTGTGCCTGGACCAGTCCAGCGGTCGAGCATCCATGTAGGATAGTTGCTTGATGCAATATCCGAGCGGCGAGTAGCGTCGAAGATGTCAACACCTGCGACACCTGCCCAGTACATACTGAAGTCGAATCCCTGCCAGCTTGCGTTGAGGTTCAAACCGAATGTCCACTTAGGAGTACCGTTACCAATGTTGGTGCGGTCGTCGTTGTCAATCTTGCCATCGCCGTTTATATCGACGAAGCGGATGTCACCAGGAACTGCGTTTGGCAGAATCATGTTACCGTCCTTATTGACGTAAGCCTTAACCTCTTCCGGAGTCTGGAAGATACCTGCAGTCTTGAATCCATAGAAGAATGGGAATGGCTGACCGTTCTCAGCGCGGGTGATGACACCACCGCCCTGCCATGTGTCGTAGTCGGCATAACCAGTTTCGTTACCGTAGCGGATAAGTTTGTTCTTGAGGTAAGAAGCGTTGCCCTTGATGTTGAGTTTGACAGGACCGACATTGAACTTATAACCAGCCTCGAACTCAACGCCCTGGTTCTCCATATCACCAACATTACCGATAGGCTTAGCTTCACCAACGTAACTTGGGATGTTCATGGTCATCAGCATACCGTTGGTCTTCTTCTTGAAGTAGTCGACGGTCAAAGTAAGAGAGTTCTGAAGGAATCCAAAGTCGATACCGAAGTCGGTCTGCTCACTCTCCTCCCACTTAAGGTCTGGGTTAGGAAGACCGCTTGCCTTAGAGCCCTGATAAAGAGTAGACTGCTTACCGAAGTAGTAGTTGTTACCCATTTCAGTGTTGACTGTGTAGCGGAAGTTACCGATGTTATCGTTACCATTCTTACCCCAGCTGAAACGAAGCTTCAAGTTGCTGAATGCCTTGCGCAGTGGCTGTAAGTAAGGCTCATTGGTAAGATTCCATCCCAAAGAGAATGAAGGGAATGTACCGTACTTGTGGTTAGAACCGAAACGGCTTGAACCATCACGGCGAATTGTGAACTGAGCCATGTAACGCTCATCATAGTCGTAGCTGCCACGGAAGAAGAGTGATGTCATTGTGTGGTAAGCATTTCTCCATGCTGAGCCACCATTCTCAGTGACTGCACCGGTTATGTTTCCGTTAGCATCGTGTGTGAGATAGTATTTCTCGTTGATACCTGTAGTATAGTTTACGTAAGGCTTGCTCGGGTTGATAAGGTAGTCGGCGTTAGCATTGATACCCCAACCGTTGTTGCGGAATGCACTCTGACCGAGCACAACGTTGAAGTGGTGCTTGCCGAGGGTCTTATCGTAAGAGAGAGTATTCTCAACCTGCCATACAGTGCCGCGCTCGCTCTGGCTTGAAGCACTGGTCTTTGTAGCCAGATTGTTGGCTGAACGGTAGAAAGTCTGCGGAGTATAGCTGTCGTTGCCCCAGAAGCTCAAGTCGGCGCTCCAGCTGAAACGATACTTCAACTGATCCCAGAGGTTCAAGTCGAGGGCGAAGTTGCTGACGAACTTATGGCTCCAGTTTTGGGATGCAGGAGTAGCCATCATAGCCAATGGGTTGTTGATCTCATTGTAGGCTGTTCCTGGAATCATAAGGACATTGCCTGCACGGTCGCGAAGCGGCTCGTAAGGAACGATCTCGCCGGTCTTAGGATCGGTGTAAGTGTATTTGGCATTCTGTGCAGCTGCATCATCGCCACTGACTGTAGGAGTCAGGATTGGTGACAGTGCAAGTGCGCTACCCAGTACAGAACCCCACTGAGAGTCGGCATCGATAGAACCACGGCTCTTGATGCGAGCGTATGAGAGGTTGACTGTCAAGTCGAGTTTGTTCAGGAAGCTGCGATCCTTAGTTGCATCGAAGATGTTGTAGTTAGTGTTGCTGCGCATAGTCAGACGCTGATAGTTTGACTGTCCGTAGTTACCACCTACGATACCATCCTGTGTGTAGTAACCGAGAGCGAGATAGTAGTTGAGCTTGTCGCTTGCGCCG
The DNA here is from genome assembly GCA_900315635.1 of uncultured Prevotella sp. Lineage (GTDB taxonomy): Bacteria > Bacteroidota > Bacteroidia > Bacteroidales > Bacteroidaceae > Prevotella. The sequence continues at coordinate 1,327 of OMZV01000008.1, read as the reverse complement.
CTGATGCTCAAATCATGGTTGACAACAGGAGCATTGTCGTTGAAGACGAGGTCCTGCCAGTCGGTACCCTTGCCGTAAGAATACGGGTCAGCGTAAGGCGCTGCCTGTCCGGCGTTGGTGTACTGCTCATTCTGCAGAACAGCATATTCAGTAGCGTTGGTTACATCACGATGTCTCCAAGGACTCTGCCAACCATAAGAGAAGTTGTAGTTAATCTTTGCCTTGCCGGCTTTACCTTTCTTAGTAGTAACAAGTACAACACCGTTGGCAGCACGTGCACCGTAGATAGCGCCTGAAGCGGCATCCTTCAGTACCTCAATGCTCTCAATATCAGCTGGGTTGACGTAGTCGAGACCACCTTCGATAGGCATACCATCGACAACGTACAGAGGGTCGGAGTTATTGATAGTACCAGTACCACGAATACGTATGCGGGCTGCTGCACCTGGCTGACCTGATGATGCGGTAACGTTTACACCGGCAGCAAGTCCTTGCAGGGCGTTATCCATACGCAGAGGGGCTGTCTCGGCAATATCGCTGGCGTCGACCTTGGCGATAGATGCTGTCACAACGCTCTTCTTCTGAACACCGTAACCGATAACGACGACCTCGTTGAGGGCTTTAGTGTCTTCCTTCAGGGTGATTCTCATGTTCTGTCCGCCCTTAACCTCCTGGTTGACATAGCCGACATAGGAGATGACAAGAGTAGACCCTTGTGTGCCATCGAAACTGAAGTTTCCGTCAAGGTCGGTGATGGAACCTATAGAAGTTCCCTTCTCCATAACGGATGCGCCGATGATGGGCTCGCCGTTATTGTCGACAACAGTACCCGAGAACTTAACGTTTTGGGCTTGTGTCACTACAGCAAACAGCATAGCCACCAATAAGCTAATGATTCTTGTTTGTCTCATAAGTGTTTAATTTTGGTTTTAAAATGATAATGTTAGTCAGAAAAAACTCGTTTGTAAAAAGTCGTTAATCTGAAGTTTGGTCTAAGTTTTCTGCTAGCAAAATTATATAAAAAAAAGATAAGAAAAACGCATGTTAGTGCAAAAGTGGACTGAATTACTCTAGGTTTGATTTTAAATTGTTGTATATCAATAAGTTATTAATTTTTCAAACCCTCAAGAAAGTGGATTGTGTAGGGGTTGGCTATAGGGCACCTTTCTGCCGCCGGTACTACCACTAGAGGCTTTGGGTGTAATAATGTCCGTCCACTTTTTTATATTAACCCTCAAATCCGCAACCCTACTAAAGTCTCAGAGCGTTGCGGCCCAAACCGCCAAGAATGCGATTTTTCTAGTTTGGACTGACTTTTTACCATGTG
>OMZV01000020.1 GCA_900315635.1 uncultured Prevotella sp. | reverse complement strand
TCTTTTGTTTTTTTGTTCACTTACAAAGATAATGGATTTCCAGCTATTTTCTTTACATCAAGCAAACTTTATCACACGATTTGTCGGATGAACCATAAGTAATTGACCTCACCGTTTATAGCAAATGTATATGAATCAGAACTCTTCGCATTCGTTCCACTAATTGTAACGTTGTCACACTTTACAGTAATTCGCAAATAACGTCAGGAGCAGCAAGAGGCATATTATTATAATGGCAGCGTTTGCAGAGATTTGAATGATACACTACGGGCTATGGAGAATTTCTTGAAGTCAATAGAGATAGGAGAAACCAACAAGCACTGTGACTCTTTAATGCTCAGAAATGCATATTCTAATATGGAATATCTGTTTTATGGAGTCCAAGACTACAAGAATGAATTGGTCTATGCCAAAAAAAGAATATAAATTATCGAAAAAACTCAATCGATTAGATCTACTTCCTATCATCCATGTTGCCATGTCTTATAGCAATTTGGACAGCACAAGACAAGCGAAACAATACCAGTATCATCTTGACAGCAACAAAGAAAGGCAGGCTGAGGAAGTTGCTGTAAAATACAAGACCATAATTGCAATCATTTCATTCGTTGTCCTTTCTGTTATTTCCCTGATTTTTATCTTGACCATCAACAGGAAGAACAGGAATCTTAAGAAGCGGATGTCTCTGTCGAATGAAGTCAAGAGCACAAGGGAAAGACTCAATGATGTAAACCATCAGCTTGAGAAAGTAGAGTATGAATTAAAGAACAAAGAAGACCTGCTATCAGAAAAGATGCAGCAAAACAGTTCCATACTTAGGCTTCTGAACAAATCTAAACTTGAAGAGGATGCCGAAGAAGTAGTTGAGACAATCCGTCAGGCGGCTAAGGGTAAGAAGAATCTGAACGCCGAAGAATGGAAACAATTATATGCAGCTGTTGACAAGCTATACCCTGAGTTCAGAGACCAGCTTATTGAAAGGCTTGGGAACTTCTCTGAAAAGCAAATGGAGGTTTGCTATCTGATGCGGATAAGACTTAAGAATCCGGAGATTCAACAACTTACGGGATTATCACGAGCAACTGTCTGGCGATTGGCAAAGAAGTTCGACTGGATTAAATAAGGACCTAAAAAAGGCATCTCCCAAGATGGAAGATGCCTTCTTTTATGATAGTAATTAAGATATTTCTGTCAGACTATTAGTCGGTAATCTGGACGGTTGCACGACGGTTGAATGAGATTGGCGAGAGCTGCTCAACACCACCAAGACCCTTGGTTGTGATGTTCTCTGCAGGAATACCCATCTTGACGAGTTCTTCCTTGACAATCTCTGCACGCTTAACAGACAGGCGGTTGTTGATTTCAGGAGTACCTGTTGCACTGTCGGCATAACCGGTAACGAGGATCTTGCGGTTGTTGTCCTTAGCGTACTTAGCAATAGCGCGGACATTGACGAGGTCCTTCTGAGATGCAACATTTGTCTTGTTGATTTCGAAGAAGACTGATACCGGAGTAGAGATGAGCTCCTTTACAGACTCAGTTACTGTCTCAGTCTTAGGCTGAGTCTTCAACTGGTTGCGGAGATTAGAGTTCTCATTCTCTGCATCACGCAGCTTAGCATTAAGTGCATCGATAGCAGCCTGATGCTCAGCGTTGATGGCATCGACGTCAGGAGTAACATTCCAAGAAGTCTTTCCAAGGCTGTAAGTCAAGCCAAGCTCAGCATATATGTTGTTATCATGTGATACCCAACCATGTCCTGTACCAGAGCCAGAGCCATCAAGGTCACCCTCACAACGGTTCCAACCAAGCTCAAGGTTGATAGCGATGGTCTTAGAAACGCGGAACTGGTTCAAGATACCTACACGGAGCATCATACCCTCGAAGTCGGTTGACATGCAACGACCGATACCTGCGCCGAAGAATGGAATCAGGTTGTAAACGCGCTTAGGGTTATATCCGGCAACCATGTTGCTGACATTGAACAGAGCATCGCCGTAAATGAGCCAGTACTTTGTGCCTACCTTATTTTCTCCCTGGGTGTTGTCATCATTGTCGACACGGCGTCCCCAGAAGCCCTGACCCTTCAAACGGAGTCCAAGTCCTGGTGTAAACCATTTACCTACAGCTACCGAAAGACCCGGAACGCTACGGAAGCTCTTGAATGGGTTCTTCGAAAGATCCTTGCCGTGTTCCTGATCAGAGTACCAGATGTTCCAGTCGAAACCAGCCTGAACGAACCAGTTGTTCCAGAATGAGTTGGTAGCAACGCTACTCTTGTTGGCGATAACGCTGTTATACTGCGCATAAGAAGTGGCAGATATACCGACGAATGCCAATGCAATCAATAATTTTTTCATAACCTTCGTTACTTTGTGTTATATTATATTTGTCTCTTATCTCAATCAGTTATTCCATAATTGCCGTGCCCTGGTTTGTCTAGAGCCCGAAAAATTAGGTTTCATAATAAGTTAGTTGAAGATTTATATTTATCGCCACAAAGGTAATACTTATTTTTTAAAATTTGTGTTTATTAAAGAAAAAAATGTTCATTTCACGCAATTTTTTAGTGCAAACCGTTTCATTTACAAATAAATAACGGTTAAAGAACATATAATTAAGTCTGACAAGAGTTGTTAACTCTTGACAAACTTGAATGCACGACGACTAATGATAAGGAATGCCGGGAACACGATAAAATCGGTAAGGAGCCATGATGCAGGGTAAATAACCATCAGTTGGGTGAATCCCGACCATATAGGATGAATGGTAAATATCCATATCAGGCGGAAGACGCACGTTCCGAAGACGGTCATGAGTGCCGGTTCTATCGAATGTCCGAGTCCCCGCATTGCCGAAGCCGGTATCTCATAGAATGAGGCTATCCACTGGGTTGTCATCGTGACGGCAATGCGGAGCTTGGCATAATGGGCTACCTCAGGGTCTGTGGTGAAGAATTTCAGAACATAATCCTCACCGAAGAACAGTATCATATTACCCGCAAGAGTGAACAAAGCACCACAGACAAGGCATATCCGGAATATCCGCTTGCACCTTTCTATCTCCCCGGCACCATAGTTCTGACCCATAAACGTGACACAAGCGCCACTGAAAGCATTGAGCAGGAAGTAGCAATAAGCATCGAATATCTGTGATGCCGATGCTCCAGCCATAGCCGCAGAACCATAACTATTGATAGCCGACTGAACAAAGATATTACTGAAAGAGAACACCATACCCTGTATTCCAGCCGGAATTCCAATCTGGAGAATGCGTTTAAGCTCGACTCCATAGATATGAAGATGGCGATAGTCGAGGCGGAAAGGACCCTGCTCCTTGCGCAACAGATAGACAACAGCTATGGCGGAGAAGACATAAGCCACGTCATTAGCCATTCCAACACCGACGACACTCATCTTAAAAACAATCACAGTAACAAGCGCAACGACCGTGTTAATGATTCCGGCAATAATAAGGATGTACAGCGGACGGCGGGTATCGCCCTTACTTCTGAGTACAGACGCGCCGAAATTATATACCATAAAGAACGGAGCGCCAAGGAACCAGATGCGCAGATAAGTTATAGCGTCATTGATAACATTGGCTGGGGTGTCCATTGCCCGAAGAACCATAGGTGCAATCAGCAATCCGATGAGCAACAGAAGGAATCCGCTTATGACCGAAAGCACCATCGTTGTGCTGACCGCATGTCGGATAGCCCGGTTGTCGCACTGGCCTATATGGTTGGAAAGAATCACATTGGCACCTACCGACATGCCGACAAACAGGTTGATGCAAAGGTTTATAAGGAACGTGTTAGCACCGACGGCAGCCATAGCCTCAGAGCTGGCAAAGCGTCCAACAACCATCACGTCGACAGAATTGAAAAGTTGCTCGAGCACTCCGCTGAGCGCAAATGGCATAGCAAACATCAGAATCTTGCCAAGCAACGGACCGTGAAGCATATCAACTTCATTCTTCCGCGGGCTGGCAACAGCTGCCACACTCTCACCTTCTTTATTATTACAGACCTCTTCTTCCTTACTCATATACAATATAGTCCCTATCGGGAAACAGACTGCAAAGGTACTGACTTTTAGCGTAAAAGAGTAAAAACACACTCAAAGATTTGGATGTCGGTTGAAAATCAACTACCTTTGCGACATGAAGAGAACCATTGCCGCCATAGTAATTATCGTTGTCGGAATACTTTTGTATTTCGTTTTAGCCCCATCATCGGAACAAGAAACGACTGTCCCAAGCCAGGAACCGCCATCGGAAGCGAAGCTGATGTCAAAGTCCGAAATAGCCACACTGGTCAAACAACAGTCACGATTATACTCAGCCGAGCAGACAGCCCACAAGACAATCATCCTCTCCACAGCCGAAAAAGACTCCATAAGCACCCTACTCGGAACATTGAAGTGGACCCGTCCGTGGTCGAAATCACACATTGAGATTCCTATCAACGTCACCTACAAGGCTTACATTGACCTCAGTAAAATTACAGAGGACGACATCCATATCAATGCCGACTCCTCGATAACCATCACCCTTCCTGATCCTGTTATCGAAATGACCAGCTGCGAGATAAACCACAACAAGGAAGTGTACGATTCCCAGATATTCGCCAGTCAGAAGTCGCAGGACTTTATCAACCATCATGTTACCGCCGCGGCCAATGATGTATGGCACGAGATTGGCAGGATAAGCCAGGACAAGATTCTCAACAGTGCCAAGGCAAATGCCAACAACATCATAGCCAACGCATTGCTCGGCTCAGGCTACAAGAAAGTAAACATTGAATACCGGCACGGGCTGAACATAAACGGACTGACAATCGACACCGGCAAGATACTCGGAAACATAAAATACTAGAACAATGAAAGTCCTCCGAAACATAAAACTCATAGCCGTGGCAGTGGTATGCATTGCTATTATAATAGGTGCAGTCTATATGTGCCATTTTACAAAGAGCGTAAAGACAGGACATACCACCGAAGTCACAGTCACACCAACGCCCGTCGACCTCGATTCCATCCGCAACATAGGCCAGTGGTCATTCCTCAGTATAGAGTTGGACCAGGTTGTCGACACCATCGACAAGGGCTTCTTCTCTAGCGACCGCATCAGCGTTGGCTATCACGGCACCCTGCATTATGGCATAGACATGAGCAAGGCTGACAAGGACTGGGTAAAGATTGAGAATGACACTACCGTCAACATCACCCTGCCAGCCATAACATTGCTTGACAAGCGGTTCCTTGACGAGCGCAACGTGAAGGTTTATGAGGGCAATGACGACATGGACTTCATCAACAAACCGGGTGTCCGTGCGGCTTTAGTCAGCAAGGCAAAGGCTGAAATGGTGCGCCGCGGCGACCAGCACAAGGGCGAAGCCCAAGCCAATGCCGAGAGCGAGCTCCGCCGATTGTTCACCTCTCATGGTTACAAGAAGGTCAACATTCAATTCAAGGGGGAATAAGATCCCCATCCATAACCAACAAGAAATAATCCATTGCAGTAGCCGTGATTTTAGAAAATAGCCGTACCTTTGCATATCAAATGGCACAATCAAGCGACTATAGCAAAGCATTATTTCTCTTCCTGTCAGTACATTGGGGACTCTACACAATGGAGTTCCGCAAGCTCCGCCTTGATGGCAATGCCTACAAGCAAGGCGACATCATCACATCCGATGAAGCCGACACCATGACCGATGACAAAACGACTGCCAAAAGTTTGCAACGCATCGTCACAATGTGCGAAGCCGTGACGCCGGGAAACATCTACAACCGTGTCGGCAAGGGCAGTTACCGCAATCAGAAAGTATTCTTCGAGAAAGCCGACGACAATGTTCAGCGCCACGTCAAGACCATTACGGGCAAGCGAATAAGCGAAGCTGTAGAGCTTGCCGCCAGTCTTTCTATTCCCATTTTCTTCAAACCGGGTCCACGGGAATTCATCGACCCGAACAAGCAACTCACTTACAATGACGTTGCTACCCCACTCCACACATTCTATCGCAAGACCGATGACGGGCTGGACTATAAGCTCACCATCGGCAACGGACTTCAGCCTTCAAGTCACCGGACGGTGATTCTGAGCAACAATCCATCACTTTTCTGCATTGACAACCATCTTCTCCACTTCGGCGAAGGTCTCAACGGCAACCTTCTCCGCCCGTTCATAAAGAGCGAATGGGTGCATATCCCGAAGCGGATGGAAAATGAATACCTTCGGAAAATGATTCTGAAGATAGCCTCAAAGATTGACATCAGTGCCGAAGGATTCGATATTGTCGAGCAATACCCCGACGGACACGGTGTGCTTTCACTCGAGCGGACCATTGCCGGGGAATATCATTACTCGCTTTCATTCGAGTATAACGGCAAGACATTCGCCGAGAAGAGCACCCGGGAGAAGAGCGTCACACTGCATGACGACGGCGACGAGGTCCGGTTTGTCTGCATAAACCGCAATCGCCAGTGGGAAAAGGAGGCCCGCCGGAGGCTCGACGAGGAACTCCATCTGCCACATCAAGGCTCATTGTCAGCCCTGCTCGACTGGACGAAGGCGAACACCGAGGCACTAAACGGCATGGGAATAACCGTCGAACAGCTCACCGCAAGGAAATACTACATCGGCGATGTCCGCATAACTCACGACGAAACCCGCCGTGGCGACTGGTTCCAGATGCACATCCGGCTGAACTTCGACAACGGAATGTCGGTCCCCCTCACAGCAATGCGCAAGGAACTGACAAATGGCGAGAAGCAATTCCTCCTGCCGAACGGCGAATGGTTTGTCATTCCCGACGAATGGCTGGCACGCTACAGCCCACTGATGATGTTCGGACGGCGCAACCGTGAAGGCGGAGTCAGTGTCCACAGAAGCCAGGACAAGATACTGGAGCACCTCGACCTGAGCGTCAAGCCCGACGAAAGGAAGCAACCCGCCGACTACAGTCTGCCACAAGGTTTGAACGCAACTCTGCGAAAATACCAGGAAGACGGTTACCGCTGGTTGCTCGGCCACTACTATGCCGCAACGGGATGTTGCCTTAGCGACGACATGGGACTCGGTAAGACGATCCAGTCGATAGCGCTCATTCTGAAATACAAGGAGATAGCAAGCAAGGCGGCAAGCGTTAGCCAGTCGTCCGAAAAGAAGCCAAGCGGAATGGAGCAAAGTCTGTTCAGCGATGAGGAGATGGGCGGAACGGGCAGCTCGGCGGTCAGTCCCGTGCTTGTGGCGGCACCGGCATCAGTCGTCCACAACTGGCGAAACGAGATAAGGAAGTTCGCCCCGTCACTGAAAGAGCTCGTCTATGCCGGTTCGATAGCCGACCGCGAGAAGATGCGGAAGCACCTCAACGACTATGACGTTATCGTCTCCACCTACGCAACAATGCGCAACGACATCAATGAACTGGCTAAGATTGAATGGGGACTGGCTATTTTCGACGAGTCGCAGGTGTTCAAGAACAGCGAAAGCCAAATCTATGACGCAACCCAGCGGATAGCCTGTCCGTGCCGCATAGCCCTCAGCGGAACGCCAATGGAGAACAATCTCCGTGAGCTATGGTCGCTGATGAGCATCCTCAACCCGTCGCTTCTCGGCGATACCGACGACTTCCGGCGCAACTTCATCAACCCGATCAGCGAGAACATCAAGAGCAAGAACACCGAGATTCTGCGCCAGCTGGTGGCTCCTTACTTCCTACGCCGCACCAAGGCAGAGGTTCTCGACAGTCTGCCTGACCGCCAGGACGAGATAGTCTACTGCGAAATGACCCCTGAGCAAACCACGCTTTACGCCGAGGTACAAAGCCGGATGCGGAACATGTTGCTGCAAGACAAGGACAAGATAAACACCATCAGCGCGCTGACAGCCATCACCCGCCTGCGCCAGATAGCCTGTGCTCCGGCAATGATAGGCAATGACAGCCCTTCGGGAAAGCTGGCAGAGGTGTACGAACAGCTCAGCGAACTAAGGGGAACCGACCACAAGGTGCTCATTTTCAGTGAATACGTATCACTGCTTGGCATTGTCGCCGATGAACTGAAACGCCGTGGATGGGACTATGCCATGCTCACCGGAGAGACACGCGACCGCGAGAAAGTCATCGACCACTTCCAGCAAGAGCCCGGTTGCCAGTTCTTCCTCATATCGCTGAAGGCTGGCGGACTAGGACTGAACCTCACCGAAGCCGACTATGTATTTCTGCTTGACCCGTGGTGGAACGTCACTTTGGAGGAGCAGGCTATCAGCCGGGCACACCGTCAGGGGCAGCGCCGCTCGGTATTCGTCTACCGGTTTATCAGTTCGGGCACACTGGAAGAGGAGATTCTGCGCATTCAGGACCGCAAGCAGAGCCTCATCAATGCCGTGCTCTCATGCTTAAACAAATAGAAGAAATGAAAATAAAACAAGCAAATATCAATGACATCACAACAATTCAGGCAATAGCCGGGAGGACTTTCCCGCTGACTTACAAGGACATCATAACGCCTGAGCAGAACGATTACATGATGGACATGATGTACTCGACCGACAGTCTGCGCAAGCAGATGACTGAGGAGCACCACACTTACCTGATATGTGAGATTGACGGCAAGCCCGTCGGCTACGTGTCTGTCCAGCCATTGCCCGACTCCGAGAAGGATAAAACGGAAAAGGACATGGACGTTTATGACCTGCAGAAGATTTACGTGCTGCCCGAATACCAAGGACATCACGTGGGACGGTTCCTGTTTGAGAATGCAGTCGATTGGGTTCGGCGCAATCATCCGTCGCCATGCCGACTGGAACTGCACGTCAACCGGTACAATAAGGCTATCCACTTCTATGAGCGGATGGGACTGCACGAGCTCCGACAGGGCGATTATGACATTGGCAACGGGTTCTATATGAATGACTATATTATGGGAATGGATCTGAAATAAACGAGCGGAAACATTTCTGAAATAATCCGACAAAGACATTGCTGAGAATCGCTTATTATTATCCAAGCCCCATTTTCGACTGGAATAAGCGATTTTTGGCAATTTTATTATATCTCTGATTATCAACAGCTTATAAACAATCAAGAAATATAACGAGCCTAAACTCACTCCAAATAGTGTCAATTTAGGCAAAAAATAATACCGTTTTACATTATAAGCAGCCATTACTTGCAACGTAAACGGGTATCTTTTACGATCCAATCGGGTATTTCTTACAATGTAAAACGGTATCTTTTACGATTTGATTGGGTATGGTTCTCGGTTTAACGGACTATAAACAGCAATTTCTCTGGTTATGTTTTGCTAGATTGTCCGGTAAACAGAGCATTATTTTCATTGAACTTTCTTGCGTAATTCCCGTTGCTCTTCGAGCATTTTCTCTGCCCGTTCGTGAGCTATCTTTGCAGCCTCATTGTCGGGATCTTCGTTCAAATCGATGCGCATAGTATGAGCACGAGCCACCAAGTCCTTGACAACCTCGCCACCGCAGATGAGTCCGGCTGTTGCAGGCACCCATGCGTTCGACGACGGGATAGTGTGGCGGTCGGTACATTTGCGCATGTCCTTGTTTGGACAGATACAATGGAAACGGCACGAGATCTCGGGCTGGTCGATGCTTTCGAGCGGTTCCTCCGGGCTATAGACAACCTTAAGGTGTTTCACGTCGGTCTTGCGGAGCTTCTTGCGGAGCACCTTTGCCAGCGGATCCATCTTAGTCTTGAACAGGTCGGTGACCTCAAACTGCGTTGCGTCGAGCTTGTAGGCAGCTCCCAAACATGATATAATAGGTATGCCCAGACGATGGCAACGCTGAATAATATCCAGCTTTGCCGTAACTGTATCAATGCAGTCAACAACATAGTCATAGTCATTGAAGTCGAACATATCCGCCTTCTCAGGCAGATAAAAGGTCTGATACTTCCTTACAATACACCTTGGATTTATGTCATGGATGCGTGCTTCGGCAACGTCTACCTTATGTTTGCCTACTGTCGAGATTGTAGCAAGTATCTGGCGGTTGACGTTCGTCAGGCACACACGGTCGTCGTCGATGATGTCGATGGCGCCGACGCCACTGCGGGCGAGCACTTCAACGACATAGCCACCTACTCCACCGACACCGAAGACAGCCACACGTGAGCCGTTGAGAGTGTCGATAGCGGGTTTGCCAAGCAATAACTGAGTACGTGAAAATTGATTCTGCATTATCCTTCTTTTTCCTTTCGAGCCGCAAAGTTACTGCAATTCTGCATTATAACAAAATAAAAGGGCTATAATCCTTCTATCTCTTCTACTGAAAGTCCGGTTGCCTGAGCTATCTGAGAAGTGGGCAGTCCCATGTCTTTTAGCTTCTTCGCCATCCGCAATTTCTCTTCTTTTGCGCCTTCAGCACGACCTTCAGCTCTACCTTCGGCTCTACCTTCAGCTCTACCTTCAGCTCTACCTTCAGCTCTACCTTCAGCTCTACCTTCAGCTCTACCTTCAGCTCTACCTTCAGCTCTACCTTCGGCTCTACCTTCGGCTCTACCTTCGGCATAGCCATGCCTGCGGGCACTGCCATAGTACGTCCTTTCAGTACGGACAATATCCCAGAACTTATCATACCCTTCAAGTTGAGCGGGCGAATAAGACGACTCTTCAAGAATGTCACAAGCTTTCTTGACCTCAGGATTCTCCAAGAACTCCTTTGGAACTTTCCGAGCTCCGCCCATCTCCGTAAGATAACGAAGCCAAAGAACTTGCATCTTCTTTTCAGAGAAGTTGTGAGGCTTGAACTTAGGCAGTTCGACGAATATCAGATGCAGACCTTCAATAACTCTGTCGGTATGCTCTACATTGACCATATCATAATGGTGGTAGTATTCTTTTAAGTTAGGTTCGAATACTTCATTGACAAGGTTCAGTGAGTAAACCGGATGCAAAAGCTCATAATCTTCCTTCTTGTCAAGTTGGCGAACGTATGCTTTTGATGCATTGAAGAGGACTCTCTGCTTGAACTCCTCCGACCAAATCATCTGCATCTCGACAAGAAACTGGCGTCCTTCCTGGTCTTTGCACCTGACATCGACAATACTGTTCTTCTTAAGAGGATTGTCAGGAACCAGTTCGATAGGGATATACTCAACAGTCTTCACCAGATGGTCATCGTCAAGTGGCAACAGAGCATTCAGCAAACTTATAACCAAGTCCGGATGTTCTCCGAATACTTTCTTAAACGTTAAATCAGCTCGTGGGTCTAAATATCTCATATCTTGCTAAGTTTTATTGATGCATTGATTATTGTGCAAAAATACAAATAATCTTCCAATTATTATCGTTTAATAGATTTTTTTATTAACTTTGCAGTCGCTTTTAGCGCCTGTGGCGGAATTGGTAGACGCGCTAGACTTAGGATCTAGTTGCTTTCGCAGTGCAGGTTCGAGTCCTGTCAGGCGCACGAGTTTCTTCTTCATTGGCTTTACATATATTATATCCAATGATGAGAAACGGCAAACTATCATATCTGCAAGTACTTACAAACTGACTAATCTACAAATAACAAACATGAGAAAATTATTAGCATCGGCTTTAATGCTGATGTCGGTATGTACTACCGCTACTGCGCAAGCACCTATTTCGCTTGCTGACGGTGTGCTCGACATGACCGACAAGAGTGCTCTCGGACTGACGAAAGCTCCGGGAACTGAGACAATCACCGTATTTCAACCGACTGAGACAACCGACCATTACTCCAATGGCGTTGTATTGGCTGCATTCAAGGGGACGCTGTACTGTATGTGGCAGAGCGATCCGCAAAACGAGGACTACCCCGAGACATGGGTGGCGATGAGCAAAAGTACTGACAACGGGGCGACATGGTCGGCACCGGAAGTGCTTGATTCGCTAACCGCCGAGCAGAACGAAAAGGAGATGTATGTATCTTCGGGCGGATGGCTGGTGACTGAGGATTCGCTGATTGCTTATCTGAACGTTCAGGCGTCGGAGTCAAACCTGAAGAAATACGGGACTCGCCGGTATGTTGCCTACCGTGCCACTGCCGACGGCGAACTCTGGACGGAGTCACGTCCGGTATTGATGGAAGACGGCGAACCGCTCTATGGAATATTCGAACAAGACCCAAGAATTCTCCCTAACGGGCGCATCATTGGCGCTGCCCATTTCCCGACGGCCAGCAATATAGCTGCAAAGATGCTGATGCCAATATATACCGATGATGCCACAGGCACACGCGGATGGAAGAAAGCTGACTTTAAATATACTGACAAGAAGTCGAACAGCCGTGAGATGGAGCCGAGCTGGTACATGCGTGGCGACTCAATCGTCATGGTCATGCGTGACCAGAACAGTACTTATCGCAAACTGGTATCGGTCAGTCTGGACAATGGCGAGACATGGTCGAAGGCTGTAGAGACCAACATTCCCGACTCAAGGGCAAAGCAGAGTGCCGGTAATCTGACCGACGGAACGGCTTTCCTGGCAAGCAATCCTACCGACAGCAAGAACCGTTGGCCGATGGCTCTGTTGCTTTCTGACGATGGAGAGACGTTCAACAAGGGCTGGCTGTTGCGCAGCATGGATGAGTTGCCTGAGCGGAAATGGACTGGAAAGGCTAAGACTCTTGGATTCAGCTATCCAAAGTCAATCGTATATAACAATGCGTTATGGGTGGCTTATTCACAGAATAAGGAGGAAGTGCTGATAACTAAAGTTCCGTTATCTTCGGTTTCGACAGGATTGACAAAGGTTGTCAATGGCGAGTCTCACTTCATGAAGGACCAGCCGGCATACAATCTTGCCGGACAGCGTGTTGATGATTCATACAAGGGAATCGTCATTCTGAACGGAAAGAAGTTTATAAGGAGATAGAAACGTAATCAGTTTCGGTTACGTATATATAAACAGGAGGGTGTTTCCAACTAATAGAAAGCACCCTCCTGTTTGTTTTCAGACGGTTTTACAAAGCCTCGAGATAGAGGACACGCGATGACCAGTCCGTCTTCTTGCCCCACTCTACCTCATTGGTATAAGGCACATCAATACCGGTATCCATGAGGAACTTACCAGTGAATACCTTGCCTTCGCAGTCGAGAGGCTTAAGGTCGACACGGTCGAGTTCGTGAACGCGATAGCTCTTGTTAGGGTCGAGACCAGCCATACGGACACGAGGAAGGTGGACATTATAGAAATTCTCGGTCTTCCACCAGTACCAGACGGCTTTGTCCTTATTATCAGAAACATACATCAGCGAAGCCAGACCTTTATGGTCGTAAGGCGAGACAAGGCGGTAGATGTCGCCAAGCTGAACAACAGGACGTATTTCCTTGTACTCGGCAATGGCTTTCTTGCACAGTGCCTTTTCCTCAGCGGTCATGTTCTTCGGTTGAATTTCCATACCCAGACGTCCTGCCATAGCCACATCGATGCGGTATTTCAGTGATGTAGTGCGGAAGACGGTATGGTTAGGAGTTGCCGAGATATGGCATCCCATAGCTATAGCCGGGAAGAAATAGCTTGTTCCCCACTGCATATAAACGCGCTGAAGGGCATCAGTATTGTCGGAAACCCAGAACTCATCGAAGTAAGGGAGAAGTCCCCAGTTAGCCCGACCGCCGCCACTGGCACAGAGCTGGATGGTAACGTCAGGATACTTTGCACGGATTCGCTTCAACGTTTTCTCCAGTCCGCGATGATAGTCTATATACAGATGGCTCTGTTCGTCCATCGACAGATACTGGCTTCCGGCACTCTGGATAGGCATGTTGGCATCCCATTTTATGTAAGCTATATCCGGATATTTCGACAGAAGATTGTCAACAAGAGAGAAGACATGGTCCTGAACCTTCGGATTGCTCATATCGAGGACAAGCTGAGTACCGCCACGACCACAGCTGATGTCACGCTTTGGAGCCTTGATTACCCAATCGGGATGTTTCTCATAGAGCTCACTGGTAGTGTTGGTTGCCTCTGGCTCTATCCATATTCCGAACTTTATTCCGTGCTTCTTGGCATCATTGACGAGGTTTTCAAGTCCGTTAGGAAGCTTGCGGGTGTCGACAACCCAGTCGCCGAGGGCTGCATTATCGGTATTACGCTGGTATTTGCTGCCGAACCATCCGTCATCCATGACAAACAGTTCGCCGCCCATATCGGCAATGTCAGCCATCATCTGGTCCATGTTTTCCTCATTGATGTTGAAGTAAACGCCCTCCCAAGAGTTCAGAAGTATGCGGCGAAGCTCATTGCCATGAGCCAGGCGATACACTCGTCCCCACTTATGGAAGTTGCGGGAAGCACCCGAAAGACCTTCCTGTGAGTAAGTAAGGGCAAGTGGCGGAGTGGTGAATGTCTCACCTTTCTTAAGATTATAGAAGCTGTTCTCTGGGTTTATGCCTGCCAGGAAGCGGTGATACTCAGAATCATCGGTAATGACTTTCAGTTCATAATTGCCCCCATAACAGAGTGCCGCACCGATAACATCGCCGCTGTTCTCCTTTGCCTTACCGTCGAGAGAGAACATAACCTCGGCATGGGAGGTGTGGGAGTTGCGGGTTCCGTCGGTGTTCTTTATAACCTTGTCGCCTGCAATAAGCGGTTCTTCGTCAACACGTGCCTCACTAGCCCATGAGCCATAGAGTGAACTAAGCCAGACATCGCCGCGCCGGATAGGCAGTGTTCCGGAATAGAAGTCGGTGAGGGTGACAGTTCCACGCTCGTTATTGACGATGTCTGTCCATGTTTCTATCATGTCAACATCAGTGTAAGCACGGTAATGCAGGTCAACAGAAAGTGAATATTGTGGGTCTTTAAGATGGATTGTGGTGATTGTTCCTTTACCGTCTGACTTGACATCATAGCCAGTCGCAACCAATTCTGTTGTCATATTACCATCAGAATGGCGGCAGGCAAATGCCGGTTCAGCCTGGGGAACAGGTCCGTATGGCAGATAGAGTTCCATCCGGCTGTACCCTCCGGCCGACTGTAAGTTAGCCATATCAGCCTTTGCAAGTTTCGGACCGTAGTAAAGGAATGTAGGACGCTGGCCATTAGTGACATCAACAACCAACGTGTTGTTAGGTGTTTCAATGGCTACATTTTCGGCTTCTGCCGTCAATGACAACGACAGAAGTGCTGAAATAATTAGAGAAGTTTTTCTCATAGGATTTTCCGATGCAGTTTTTTAGTTAATATCCAACTGCAAAATTAGGGAGAATCCTTGAGAAAAGAATATTATTTATTAGCCTAAAATGATACAATCTTAGCTTTTAATTGTATCTACTTTAGCAAATGTTCGATGTCTTGCTGACGGAAAATAGCAAGGATGCGCTTGCCATCGGGAGTGTAGTTGACATTCCCGCAGGCAAACAACTCATTGATAATGTTTTCCATTTCCTCATTGCCGAGCACCTGTCCCTGTGGTATTGCTGCACTTCTTGCCAAACGGAGAGCCAGCGAACGGTTGATTTCATCGACAACAGAGGTTTCCCGCTCCGATGCAGAACTGACCATATCGGTAACGAGTTTGGCAACATTGACACCTTCAAGACCGGCAGGAATGGCATTGACAGCATAGCTGTTGTCACCCATATCGGTAAGTTCGAAGCCAAGGGCTGTCATCTCCGGCAGCACTCGCTTCAACGCAACAGCCTCTGACTGGGAGAAATGGACAACCTCAGGGAACAGTTCCTTCTGTGGGAAACGGTGCTTACTCTTCAACTGCTCGAGGTAACGTTCATAGAGAATGCGAACGTGAGCCCTGTGCTGGTCTATAATCATCAAGCCCGATTTAACAGCCGTCATGATGTAAGTACCCTTATACTGGTAGTGAGCCGGTGACTTCTCTGCAATAATATCATCAGAAGTTTCGGTTGATGGTGCTTCCGGGAAGATGGTATTTTCTTGACTCGGGGCTCTCTGAATGCCATCATATAATGACTCCCAGTTGCGGGGTGCAGCCGTGGAAGGCTTTGCCGACGACTGAGAACGGAATGGATTATATGACGGATTATAGTTTACCTTAGGGGCGTAGGTGGCATTCGAAGGATTAAACACAGGTATGTCTGGACGTCCCTCGGTATCGAAGTCAATCGTGGGAACCTCACTGAACTTGCCGACGGCATCCTTTACTGCCGCAGCAAGTATCTGCCAGATAGCCTGCTCATTCTCGAATTTTATCTCAGTCTTGGTCGGATGGATATTAACATCGATATTTTCAGGCGACACTTCGAAGTAGATGAAATAAGGAACCTGCTCACCTGACGGCACAAGTCGCTCGTAAGCCGACTGCACAGCCTTGTTGAAATAGGCATGCTTCATATACCGTCCGTTCACGAAGAAGAACTGGCGGGCGCCTTTCTTACGTGCTGCCTCAGGCTTGCCGACGAACCCGGTTATGTTGCACAAGGTGGTCTTAACTCCCATAGGCAACAGTTCCTGATCAATCTTACGTCCGAAGACATCGACAATTCGCTGATGGATATTGCTTGGCGGAAGGTTGAACACCTCGACGTCATTGCTCCGAAGAGTGAAAGCTATCTCCGGATAGACCAGCACTATGCGCTGGAAAGCAGTAATGATGTTGTTCAACTCGGTCGTGTTCGACTTAAGGAACTTGCGGCGGGCAGGAACATTGAAGAACAGATTCTCGACAAGGAAGTTGCTGCCTTCCTGACAAGAGCACGGTTCCTGACCTGTAACACGACTGGCAGAGATAGACAAATGGGTTCCAATCTCCTCACCACGAAGACGTGTCTTCAACTCAACCTGTGACACTGCGGCAATAGAAGGCAGTGCCTCTCCACGGAAGCCCATGGTATGAAGGGAGAACAAGTCACCAGCCTGACGGATCTTTGACGTTGCATGACGCTCGAAAGCAAGGCGCGAGTCGGTTTCCGACATGCCCTTTCCATCGTCGATAACCTGAATGGCAGTACGTCCGGCATCGGTTACAAGCACATCAATATGATGAGCTCCGGCATCGACGGCATTCTCAACGAGCTCCTTGATTACCGACGCGGGGCGCTGAATCACCTCACCGGCAGCAATCTGATTGGCTACACTATCAGGTAAAAGTTGTATAACGTCACTCATTATTATCTATCTGCTTAAATAAATCCAGACCAGAAGAAGGACTAGAATAATAACCAGTATTGCCCCAGTGTTCGATGACAATACCGAAAACAAGCCCGATCTCTTGTGGTCTAACTTCCTCTTTACATTGCCGGTGAAGGCTCCGCGGATGTCTTCCGGATTGAATTCTTTGTTCTTCTCCAGTCCGAGTTCCTTCCTGGCACGCTCCTCGATACGGTTTACCCGGTCATGATGCTCGTCATAGTATATGGGCTCATGATGGAAACGGCGCGGTTTCGGCTGCTTGAAAAAGCTCATGGACGCACCTCCTCGACAGTAGGCTTGCCGACATCCGACGACGGGTAGATTACCTCCCGCTTGTTGCCTGTGCTCGTCACGACAGTCTTTCTGTTAGACGGTGGTGCCGACTTGCCGACATACTGCAATGGCGGAGGTGTCACTCTGATCTGCCGTTGCTGTGCCTTGTCGCCCTTGCTGACGTGGCGGAAGAGGTCGTGCTTGTCCAAAGGTCGGATATAATCATACCAGGCAAAGCCACGAAGTTTGAGCTTGTCAGCCGGAATCTGGTTCATTGGATACAATGTTCCGGTTGATTTCGGCATCCATATCTTCTCCAGTTTCCGCTCAGGAGTCATGTAAGCCCTCATTGTATCTGTCTCGGTATAGTTCAATCCTATTAACGAACTATCCTTGTCATCTACCGGATAATATACTATAAGCACATTGCTTATGGCTTCGCTCCACCTGATTTTTCCATCAACGAAGTAGGCGTTCATTAACTTTGACGACACTTGGTTATAGTGCTCGCCATCGTTCATCAGTTCAATGGAGAAAGCATTGCCCATGACATGAGCCTCTCTTATGGTCGAGTCGTTCATGAAACAACGTATCGAATCACCGAATAACTGACGCTGACCTGTCCAAACTATTGGGTCCTGATACATCGTCATGCTCGAATCACGGGTGCAACCGATAATCAATCCGCATACACCCTGGACGTCTGTCCTGTAAGCCCTGACGTTATCTATACCATAGAACGTACGGATTGTGTCGGGAGCCATGCGCAGTGTATCGCCACTGAAGTCGTCGACAACCGGACGCTCTTCGACATGTCCTTTCATCTTTATAGTGTCGGCATGGACAAACAAGGTGTCGCCATTGGCACTCTGAGAGAAGTCTTTGCCAAGAGCATGACCGTAGGCGATAGCGTCAAGCTCAGTATAATGGATGTAATCACCGAGGAAGGCATTCTTCTTGAGATGGTCAATATAGTCGACTTTGCCACGACCATAGCCCTCTTTAGTAATTGTGTTATAGCTTAGGTAATCGCCCTTGACGGTTCTTTGAGCCGGACGGTCGACTATCTTGGAGTTTCCTTTGCCTTCAAACTCAACAACTTCGTTATGCGGACGGCGGTTCTTGTAAACCGTAGCTGTGCGGAACTTGACATTATCACCGGTGATGGTGCGCCCGCCTTGTTTGTCGACGACCTTCACATGACCGTGACCCTCGCCACGACCTGTAGAGCGGTCATAATTCATATTATCACCCTCAATATACCGTTCACGAGACGAGACGGTTGAATGTCCGTGAGTAGTGAAGCTGTGAGAAATACCATTGAAGTCGGCATTGTCAGTGTGGATGACCTCACCGGCTGTAGTGCGGATAACCGACTTGCCCTGAACATGCCCTTGCTTGGTCTGAGTGTTATAATCGAGCGAAGGTGTTGTCACATTATATTCTGGACTGTGGAGCACTACCCTTTCGCCATTGAAATGAGCATCGTGCGACTTCGTGTTATAGTTTCCATGCTCCGAAGTCACCGTTGTCCCGTTTCCGACAAGCCGTCCGTTGCCATAATAGTCGGCTGTGTGCGATTCTGTATTGTATATCAGACTGTCACAATGCAGCGAACTACCGGGCTGAGTCATTACAACACGCTTCACGGCAGTGAACACACGGGACATGCTGTTATAGTCGGCATGGTCGCATGTCAGGTTAATGTTGCCCGTTCCACGGTGCATCTTAACATGTCCGAAAGCCTGAAAGGTATTCTGATACTGATTGAAGAAAGCACTGTCACAATGGAGGGTATTGTCCTCGAAGCGGAACTTAACGTTGCCCTTGGCTATCTGCACGCCCGGACGTTTCATCTGGTCATAGTGCAAATCATCGGCATGGTCAAGGAAGACCCACTCCGGTTTCTTCTTACCCTTAGCCTTCGACTGCGACTTATTCCTGCTTTGGGCACTGACTGACAGCGGCAGGCATAAGACGAACAAGCATAGAACTAACAGGAGATTAGTTCTATGCCAGCTAAATTCAACTATATGTAAGGTGTTGCTCATTAATCTCTTACCCAACCTTTGTACTGGAAGTTGCAATCCTTATACTCCGGCAACATGCGCACGTAGGTTTCTTTTATCTTGTTTTCCACCCATTTCTGCAACGTCTCCTCACGCCGCTTGGCAAGGACAACGTTCTTCATATCCTGAAAGTCCTCAGTTATTGTGGCACGATGCTCGTCGACACGGCTCTTCAGTTTGCATATAAGGCAGACTTGCTTGCCACGGCTGTTGACCATCTGGAAAGCTTTCGACACCTCGCCGACCTTCATTGTATCGACGACCTTTGCCACTTCTGACGGAAGGTCTTGCATGTGGAACCGTGATGTACGCTCCGTCTGACTGGAGTTGGCAAGCAATCCGTGGTTATTCTTAGTGTCCTTATCGTCAGAAAGAATCGTAGCGGCATCCTCGAATGAGAACTTTCCAGCCCTTATGTCATTGCCAATTGAGTCAAGGCGGCTCTCTGCCTTCTCGATAGCCTCAGCCCCAATCTTAGGCTTCAACAGAATGTGGCGGCAGTTGATGCGGTCACCACGGCGATCGATAAGCTGAATGATATGATAGCCGAAGTCGGACTCTACTATCTTGGAAACCTTCTTCGGGTCGGTCAGATTGAATGCCACAGCTGCAAAAGCAGGGTCAAGCATGCCACGACCGGTGTATCCAAGTTCACCACCCTGACGGGCAGAACCCGGGTCTTCGGAATACAGGCTTGCCAAGGTAGCAAATGAAATCTCACCTTTATTAATACGGTCGGTAAACTCACGGAGCTCATCCTTCACGCGGTTGACCTCTTCAGGTGTCGGCTTAGGAGTCTGGGTGAGAATCTCAACCTCTACCGTTGTCGGTATCTTTGGAATACTGTCGGCAGGTAAATCCTTGAAATATGAACGCACCTCAGCCGGAGAAACGCTAATGTCCTCGACCAACTTCTGGCGCATCTTCTGTACAAGCTGACTATTCTTATACTCGTCGTGGAGTTCCTGACGCATCTGGCTGATGGTCTCATGACGGTATTGCTCAAGGCGTTCGCGCGAGCCTGCCATTTGAATGAGGTAGTTGATCTGCTGGTCGACACCCTGTGTTATCTCACTCTCGGTCACCTCAATACTGTCGAGGGCAGCCTGATGGAGGAACAGCTTCTGCACAGCCAGCTGCTCTGGAATAGAGCAATCGGCATTAGGACCGAAGTCATGACCCTCGGCACTGCCCTGAAGACGCATAGCCTCAACGTCCGACCTGAGGATAGGCTCGTCGCCGACAACCCAAATAACCTCGTCGACGATGCTGCCTCTCTTTGGCTCTGACAGCTCTGTTCCAAGTTCGGAAGCCGGAATAGTGTCCACAGTATCGCTGTCCTGAACCATGCTGTTGGCAAAGACACTGACACTACCGGAAGCATTCCTACCACCGGCAGCATTGCCACTGACAGCCACAACCATTGTGGCAGCCACAGAGACAGCTGCTATTATGCTTGTCTTTCTATTTATTTTCATCCTTAGTGCTTGTTAACCGTTGCAAGGACATCACGGTTGATGCTTACAGGGTATTTCTTCCGCAGGCTCTCAACCCAGTTCTTCTCAAGTTCATTCTGATAATCAGAGGTTACCTGACCACGGACGTCATCCAGCTCCTGAGGTGCAGAAAGCTTCTTTCCGAATGTGGCATCGATAGGATAACCTTTTACAGGCTTTACCTTGGCATTGGCTTTCTTGAATATAACACTGTCGACCAATGCATTGTCGCCTTCCTTGAATATGCCTTTCTCTACACGGATGCGGATGTCATTCTTGTCACTGTTGAATGTCTTGCGCAATGTTTCCGCCCAATCCTTGAACGGCACATTCTTGATAGAATTGCTCACAGCCTTGACATCGGCAGCATCCTTTACATGATAGGCAATGCCCTTGAAGCGCGGTGCATCCCATTTATATTGCTTCTTGTGAGCCTTGAAATAGCGTTCAAGTCCAGTCTCATCCTTCGAAGCTTTATCCCACACAAGGCTGTCACTGATAGCAAACAGCAGCAGTCCGTCGTGGTACTCACGCACGAGGTTGTTAAGGTTGGGGTCCTTAGTCTGCATTTCCTCGGCACGCTTGTCGAACACCTTGTCGACAGTTGTACCCTCATCCTTAGCCAGTTTCTCGGCATTTTGCTGTGCAATGGTCAGACGGTACTGACGCTGCTCGAAGAAACGAAGAATGTTTGTGCGCAGGGAATCATACGGAGGCAGAGCCTCACGCTTGTTCATCTTTATGATATGATAGCCGAACTGTGTCTCAAACGGTTTTGAAATCTCACCATCCTTAAGCGTGTAGGCTACATCCTCGAACTCCTTGACCATGTTGCCCGGACCGTAAGGACCTCCCAGATTGCCACCGCGGCGGGCTGAACCCGGATCCTGCGATACCTTGCTTGCCAGTGTGGCGAAGTCGGCTCCATGCTGAAGTGCATTGTAAACAGAGTCAATGCGTGCCTTCACGGAGTCCTTCTTGGCAGCTGACGCATTCTGCGGAACGAGAAGGAGAATATGCGAGCAAGAGTACAATCCCTTTTCGCCGATAGCCTTCTTCATGCCGTCATAATAGTTGCGGGCAGCATTCTCCATGTCGGAATCATTGGCAAATGACGGACGAATCTGCTGGTCGCGGTATGTGCGGAACTCATTCTTCAGCGCACTGATAGTGTCAAGCTTGGCATCGAGAGCTGCCTGAACCTTCAGCTTATAGTCGACGAACAGAGGCACATACTCATCGACTGTCTTCTTGTCGATGACGCCTTCGGAATTATTCTTGTTGTAGGAGTATTCAAACTCAGAGCGCAGCACAGGCTTTCCGGCAATGGTCATTATCACCGGGTCTGCAGTCTGGGCATGCATCTGGGTCATTCCCATGCTTAATAAAAGTGCCGATAAGACAAATTTCAGCTTCATTTCAAATTTTATTTTTGTTTATTCCGAAAACATTTCCCTCTCTCACGGGAGGGGAATGCGGAATTCTGTTTCTTACTCTGGACGCGAGTAGTTAGGTGCCTCACTGGTGATTGTGATGTCGTGAGGATGGCTCTCGAGTACACCTGCATTGGTGATGCGGGTGAACTTAGCGTCATGCAGTTTGACAATGTCACCGGCTCCGCAGTATCCCATGCCCGAGCGCAGACCGCCGACGAGCTGGTAGATAACTTCCTGAACCGTTCCCTTGTAAGGCACACGACCTGCGATACCCTCCGGAACAAGCTTCTTGGCATCCTTGATGTCGCCCTGGAAATAGCGGTCACTAGAGCCGTTCTTCTGTTCCATAGCCTCAAGAGAGCCCATGCCACGGTAGGTCTTGAACTTACGTCCATTATATATAATTGTGTCGCCAGGGCTTTCCTCAGTACCTGCAACGAGCGAACCAATCATCACGCAGTCGCCACCGGCAGCAAGTGCCTTGACAACATCGCCTGAATAACGGAGTCCGCCATCAGCGATAAGAGGAACATCAGTGCCTTTCAGTACCGAATATACATCATAGACAGCCGAAAGCTGTGGTACACCGACACCGGCAACAACACGTGTTGTGCAGATAGAGCCCGGACCGATACCGACTTTGACACCATCAGCACCATTGTCGACAAGGAACTTGGCAGCTGCGCCAGTAGCAACATTACCTACAACGACATCGATGTTAGGGAATGCAGCTTTGACATCATGCAGCTTGCCGACAACACCCTGTGAGTGTCCGTGGGCTGTATCAATGACGATTGCGTCGACACCAGCATCAACCAAAGCCTGTGCACGCTCAAGTGTATCCTTTGTAACGCCTACACCGGCTGCAACACGCAGACGGCCCTTGTCGTCCTTGCAAGCCAGCGGCTTGTCCTTAGCCTTGGTAATATCCTTATATGTGATAAGACCAAGGAGATGGTTTTCATTATCGACTACAGGAAGCTTCTCAATCTTATGCTCCTGCAGAATCTTAGCGGCAGCGACGAGGTCAGTCTTCTGATGAGTGGTAACAAGGTTCTCCTTAGTCATAACCTCATCGATTGGGCGGTCAAGACGCTGCTCAAATCTCAAATCACGATTGGTAACGATACCAACCAGATGGTTCTCATCATCGACGACAGGAATACCGCCGATATGGTTTTCAGCCATCATATTCAGGGCATCACGAACGGTACGTCCCTTCTTAATGGTAACAGGATCGTAAATCATTCCGTTCTCGGCACGCTTTACGATAGCGACCTGACGAGCCTGCTCATCAATGGCCATGTTCTTATGGATGACACCAATACCACCCTCACGAGCCATAGCGATAGCCATAGCCGCCTCGGTGACAGTATCCATAGCAGCCGAAACAAACGGCACATTCAATGTGATGTGACGTGAGAAACGGGTTTTCAACTCTACCTCTTTAGGCAGCACCTCTGAGTAAGCAGGGATTAAAAGGACGTCATCAAAAGTGAGACCGTCCATTACAATTTTATCTGCAATAAATGATGACATAAATGTAATTTGAAAAATTATTGCGTGCAAATTTAGCAATAATTTTCCATATATGAGGTACTTTTATTCCGAATTCTCACATCGTTAAATGTATTTAACGTGAGCAGCGCGCCAACATATCAGTTATCTCAGTTATCCCAGTTTCTCTTCAACCACCATCACCTTATCCCCCCAAAAGTATTATTTATAATTTCTAATTTATTATTTATAATTTACATATTGAATTATATTTAAGGTCTCCGGCCATAATTTCCATGGTCAGAGACCCCCGAAACCGGTCACTTAAAATAAAAGACATTTACATTCCGGAAGGACCATTAATTGCCGTTATCAGAGATAAACTTGATGCGGACGAGGCGAATCAACTCCTCTGGATAATCATCATCAAGCTCATCGTAGGCAGCATCAAGGTCGTCAGTGTCAGATTCCTTGAAATATTCGTAGATGTCGTCTATCTGATCCTCGTCATAATACTCCTCGAGGAAGTAGTCGATGTTGATCTTTGTACCACTATAGACTATATCGTCAAGTTTGTCAAGGAGCTCATCGAAGTCGAGGCCCTCGGCAACGGCAATGTCGTCGAGAGGTATCTGGCGGTCGATATTGCTTATAATCTTCAGTTTCTTGTTCTTGTTCGACACGGTGCGGACACGCAGTTCCTCTGTCGGCACTATATCGTTCTCCTTACAGTACTTCTCTATAAGGTCGACGAATGGCTTGCCATAGCGTTTTGCCTTACCGGCACCGACACCCTGAATGTTCTGAAGGTCTTCGATAGTAGCCGGATAGACCGTTGCCATCTGGTCGAGCGACACGTCCTGGAAGATAACGTATGTTGGCAGTCCCTTCTTCTGGGCAATGTCACGGCGAAGGCTGACCAGCATCTTCTTCAGTGGCATATCGAGCGCAGAACTGGCACCATCGGAAGGCTCTTCCTCATAGTCGTCCTTGAAAACGGCGTCCATGACAATCGGGAATGATGTCGGATTCTTCATGTATTTCTTGCCTTTCGGGGTTAGTTTCAGTATTCCGTAGTTCTCGACATCCTTGCGGAGATAGCCTGCAAGGAGAGCCTGACGGATGACAGGATTCCAAATAGCGGTGTCCATGTCCTTGCCTTCGGCAAACTCGTCGAGCTCGTCATGATGGTGGTCGCGGATGTCGTCGGTGGCAAATCCCTTGACAAAGTTGATAATGTATTCCTGATGGAAATTCTCCTTGACAGCCTTGACAGCACGGAGGACAATGACCAAAGCATCCTTGCCTTCGACCTTCTTCTTAGGATTGCGGCAGTTGTCACACATTCCGCAGTTGTCCTTGTCATATTCCTCACCGAAATAGTGGAGAAGCAGTTTGCGGCGGCAGACTGACGATTCGGCATAAGCCTGAGTCTCCTGCAACAGCTGGCGACCTATCTCCTGCTCGGCGACAGGCTTGTTCTCCATAAACTTCTCGAGTTTCTTAAGGTCTTTCTGGGAGTAGAAAGCAATGCATTTGCCTTCCTGCCCGTCACGTCCTGCACGACCGGTCTCCTGATAGTAGCCTTCAAGGCTCTTCGGGATGTCATAGTGGATGACGAAACGTACATCCGGTTTGTCGATACCCATACCGAAAGCGATAGTTGCAACGATGATGTCGATCTTCTCCTGAAGGAAATCATCCTGAGTCCGTGAGCGTGTTTCAGCCTCCAGTCCCGCATGATAGGCAGCCGCCTTGATGTCGTTTGCCCTGAGGACCTCGGCAAGCTCCTCGACTTTCTTTCGTGACAGACAGTATATTATTCCGCTCTTACCGGGATTTTCCTTAATGAACTTTACTATTTCCTTGTCGATATTCTTGGTCTTCGGGCGGACTTCATAGTAGAGGTTCGGGCGGTTGAAGGAGCTCTTGAACTGCTTGGCATCCTCAATGTTCAGACTGCGGAGAATATCCGTGCGCACCTTATCGGTGGCTGTTGCGGTGAGGGCAATAATCGGAGCCCGGCCAATCTGGTCGACCGACTCACGGATCTTCCGGTACTCAGGACGGAAGTCATGTCCCCACTCCGATATACAGTGGGCTTCATCGATGGCATAGAAACTGATCTTTACCGTCTTGAAATAATCGACATTCTCCTGCTTATTGAGTGATTCCGGAGCCACATAAAGTAGTTTGGTCTTGCCCGACGATATGTCGGCTTTGACCTGGTCTATCTCCGATTTTTTTAGCGAAGAGTTCAGATAGTGGGCTACGCCATCCTCTTCGCTTATTCCATTGATGACATCGACCTGATTCTTCATGAGCGCAATGAGCGGTGAGACGACTATAGCCATACCGTCCATGAGCAGTGACGGCAACTGGTAGCAGAGACTCTTGCCTCCGCCCGTTGGCATAAGTACAAAGACATCGTGACCGTCCATAAGACTTTGGATAATAGCCTCCTGGTCGCCTTTGAAATTATCAAAGCCGAATATACTTTTCAGTGCGCTTTTAAGATTGTCAGTTCTAGTCATAAATTTAAAGTTAGGATAGTACAGGTGAGATAAAATGTCTTCCTGGTAATTGCTTTTGAAGAATCTCAACTCCCTCGGCTAAGAGGGAGTCGGGAAAACTTTTAAGCTGATGCCAGCCGCTGAACGTGTGCCTTGTCAAGCTGTTGACGGGCATAGTCGGCTGTCACTTCGAATGAACGCTTGCGGGTTGAAGGTATCTCGAACATTGCGTTGCTCATGATGCTTTCAACTATCGAGCGGAGTCCACGGGCACCAAGCTTGTACTCTATAGCCTTGTCGACTATGAAGTCAAGGGCTTCATCAGTGAACTTGAGCTTTACCTTGTCCATATCGAAGAGTTTCTCATACTGGCGGATGATTGAATTCTTAGGCTCAACAAGAATCCGGCGAAGAGCGGTACGGTCGAGAGGCTTCAGGTAAGTCAGTATAGGCAGACGACCGATGAGCTCCGGTATGAGTCCGAAAGACTTCAGGTCCTGAGGCTGGATGTACTGCATGAGGTCGCCCTTGTCAATCTTGGCGACATTCTGTACTGAGTTGAAACCGACAACATGGGTATTCATGCGCTGCGCAATCTTCTGCTCAATGCCGTCGAAAGCACCACCGCAAATGAACAGGATGTTGTGAGTGTCAACATGGATATACTCCTGGTCAGGGTGCTTGCGGCCACCCTGTGGCGGAACATTGACCATTGTTCCCTCGAGGAGCTTAAGCAGTCCTTGCTGGACGCCCTCGCCACTGACATCACGGGTGATGCTCGGGTTGTCGCTCTTGCGGGCTATCTTATCAATCTCGTCGATGAAGACGATACCCTTCTCGGCATTCTTGACATTGTAGTCGGCTACCTGAAGCAGGCGGGAGAGTATGCTCTCGACATCCTCGCCGACATATCCTGCCTCTGTGAAGACAGTAGCGTCGACAATGGTGAACGGCACGTTGAGCATCTTGGCAATAGTGCGGGCGAGCAAAGTCTTACCCGTTCCGGTAGAGCCTACCATTATTATATTGCTCTTCTCAATCTCAACACCGTCGTCATCCTTAGGCTGCTGCAGGCGCTTGTAGTGGTTGTAGACAGCCACTGAGAGTGTGCGCTTAGCCTCATCCTGACCAATGACATACTGGTCGAGGTACTCCTTTATCTCCTTTGGCTTTGGAACCTTCAGAGGCTCCTCCGCTTCCTGACTGCCAGCCGGTTCGTTATCGTACACTCCGGCTTGCTGGGCAATGTTCCATGCCTGGCGAAGGCAATCATCGCAGATGTTGCCATTAAGTCCGGAAATGAGCAAGCGCACGTCGCGCTCGCTCCTTCCGCAGAAATTACATTTCTTGGGCATTGTCGTTATCCTTCCTTTTGATTGGCGTCATTCCGGGCTGCAGGCGACGGATTGCGTCTGAGCACCTGGTCAATCATTCCATATTCCTTGGCTTCTTCGGCTGTCATCCAGTAGTTACGGTCGCTGTCCTTCCAGACCTTGTCGTAATCCTGGTGAGAGTGGGTGGCGATGATAGTGTAGAGTTCCTTCTTGAACTTCTGGATCTCACGAGCCTCAATCTCAATATCCGAAGCCTGTCCCTGAACACCGCCGAGCGGCTGGTGAATCATGACACGGCTGTGCGGCAGAGCCGAGCGCTTGCCTTCCTGACCGCTGACGAGCAGGACGGCTGCCATAGAGGCTGCCATACCGGTGCAGATTGTAGCTACATCCGAAGAGATGAACTGCATGGTGTCATAGATACCGAGACCGGCTGTAACGCTGCCGCCGGGGCTGTTGATGTAAATAGAAATATCCTTACCGCTGTCGACAGAGTCGAGGTAAAGAAGCTGAGCCTGAAGAGTGTTGGCTGCATAATCATCAATCTCGGAACCGAGGAAGATAATGCGGTCCATCATCAGGCGGGAGTAAACGTCCATCTGAGTGACATTCAGTTGGCGTTCCTCCAGAATGTATGGATTCATGTACTGCTGCTGAGCCTTGACAACCTCATCGAGGACGAGACCGTTCATACCCAACTTCTGAGTAGCGAACTTTCTGAAATCATTCATTACTTTCATTCCTTTCTTTGGGTTTTTGTTAGACATAAAAAAAGAGGTTATCGCGTTTTCTACCTCTTATCTTTATGTCCGGATTGTGCAAAGTTTGTGCCAATTAGTGACAACAACTGCATAATTCATCACAAAGATAATAAAAAAACTCGATAACCTCTCAATAAAAAGAAGTTTTTTTCTAAAATTTATTTATTTTCTTCTTCCATCATCTTGTTGAAGTCGTCAAGACTAATCTCCTTGTGGTCGAGTTTGACAACTTCCTTGAGTGCTGCGGTCAGCTTCTGGTCGAGAGCGCGGTCAGCCATCTGCTGTACAGTCTCACGCTTCTTGAGCAGCTCGTTGGCATAGTTCTGGACATACTCGTCAGGAACATTGTTCATGCCATACTGGGCGAACTGCATGCGTGCCATCTCAACGGCAGCATTCTGAACGTCCTTGTCGTCAACCTTGATACCCTGAGCCTCAGCGAGCTTGTTCTTAGCGAGGTCCCATGTCAGAGCCTCGAGACTCTTCTCATAGTTCTCGTCGATGAACTTCTTCTTGTCCTCGTCGGTCTTAAGGTTCTTCGAGTTGTTGGAAACGAGGATGCGCTTGAGCAGCTCGTCCGGGTACTGCAGCTTGCCGATCTTCTTGAGAACATGAGCACGGACATCCTGCAGGAACTTGAAGTCGGAGTCACCCTTCAGCTGGTCAGCGAGGCCCTTTGAGATAGCCTCACGGAAGCCCTTCTCATCCTTGATGCCGCTGTCCTTGCCATAGATCCCTTCCCAGAGCTCAGCATTGACCTCGTGCTTAACGAAGCGGGAAACCTCGGTTACCTGGAAGGTGAAGTCACCCTTATGCTCGCCGACCTTCTCACGGTCGACCTTCAGGAGGGCTGCGATAGAAGTCTCAGTGCCCTTGTATGCTTTTGTCGGGTTGAAGGTAATGATGTCGCCCGGCTTAGCGTTAGCGAATTTCTCCTTCTCTTCCTCGTCGTCGAAGTAAGCAGGCATGAGAGACTCGTCGCTCTCAGTGATGCCACCCTCAAGGGTATTGCCGTTTTCGTCGAGCTCACGGAGATCACCCTTCAGCACGTCGCGCTGCTCCGGGTCGTAAACGTCAGCCTTTGTATAGTGTCCGGCACGGCTGGCGAACATGTCAACCTGCTGGTCGATGAGCTTGTCGTCAACCTTGATGTCATAGTATGCCACCTTGTCACGTCCTGAAAGCTTTGCGTCGAACTCTGGAGCAACGGCAATATCGAACTGGAAGGTGTATGGAGCAGCCTTCTCGAGGTCGACAGGCTCCTGTTCCTCGTGTGCGAGAGGCTGGCCGAGCATTGCAATCTTATTGTCAGTGATGTATTTATCGAGGTTCTCACCAAGGAGCTTGTTGATAGAGTCAACCTTTACCTGCATGCCAAACTGGCGCTTGATCATTCCCATTGGAACATTTCCAGGACGGAAACCTGGAACATTTGCACGCTTGCGATAGTCTTTGAGTGTCTTCTCGACATCATCCTTGAAGTCTTTCTCTTCGACGGTAATGGTCAGCAGACCATTGACCTTGTCGGGATTTTCGAATGAAATTTGCATTTCTGGATTCTTGTTATTGTTATTATTTATTTTGTTTTCGATAATTACCGGTAGAAGCCGGGGCAACTTTCGTCGCCTTTCAAATGAGTTGCAAAGGTACTCAATATTTGGCTAAATACCTAATATATAAGTAGAAAATTTGTTTTTTTAACCATCATCCTCTGCCTTCTCCTGCGCCCGCTTGCGTTCGTCAAGGAGCTGGAAGTCTTTCTTTTGCAGCACGAAGTCGGAGCCGAGGTATTTCTCACGGACTGTCTTGTTGGCAGCGAGTTCCTCAGGCGTTCCCTTGAAGAGGATTCTTCCCTCGAACAACAGATAGGCTCGGTCGGTGATGTTCAGTGTCTCGTGGACGTTATGGTCGGTGATAAGTATGCCGATATTGCGGAACTTCAGCCGCCAGACGATATGCTGGATGTCCTCGACGGCAATAGGGTCGACACCGGCGAAGGGCTCATCAAGCATGATGAACTTAGGGTCGATGGCAAGGCAACGCGCAATCTCGGTACGGCGGCGCTCACCTCCGGACAGACGGTCACCCATATTCTTGCGGACTTTCTCCAGGCGGAACTCCTTGATAAGGCTTTCCATCTTGTCGAGGCGCTCCTGATGTGACAGCTTTGTCATCTCAAGAACGGACATAATGTTGTCCTCGACACTCATCTTACGGAACACGCTCGCCTCCTGAGGCAGGTAGCCGATTCCGGCACGGGCACGCTTGTAGACAGGGAACTTCGTTATCTCGGTGTCGTTGATGAATACATGTCCGTCGTTAGGCACGATAAGTCCCGTGACCATATAGAAGCTTGTCGTCTTACCGGCACCGTTAGGGCCAAGCAGTCCGACAATCTCGCCCTGGCGAACGTTTATGCTCACACCGTTAACTACCGTACGTTTTCCGTAGCGTTTCACCAAGCCCTCGGCACGAAGGATACTGCGCTGCTGCTCCTGCGGCTCGCTTACCTCGCCTATCGGCTGGACTACGACATTGTCATTTTCGCTCATAATAATGTTTCTTTGGGATGCAAAATTAGCAAAATTAACTTTAATATCAGCCAACTTTTGAAAAACTATTTGATAATGTGCAGTTTTTTATCGATTTTTGCGTAATTTTGCAACCTGTTAAATCACGAAGAGAAAGAGATATACAATGTTAATATTCAAGTGGCTGACAACCTTCGGCGAATACCTGCAACTCATGGGCCGCACATTCTCACGCCCTGAGCGCATGCGGATGTTCGGCAAACGATACGTCAAGGAGATGTCGCAGCTGGGTGTCGACTCCATCGGCATAGTGCTGCTCATATCGTTCTTCATCGGCGCCGTCATCTGCATACAGATAAAACTGAATATCCAGAGCCCGTGGATGCCTCACTGGGTATCGGGATACGTAACACGAGAGATAATGCTGCTTGAGTTCTCGAGTTCCATCATGTGCCTTATCCTGTCCGGCAAGGTGGGCTCGAACATTGCCTCGGAGCTGGGCACAATGCGTGTGACTCAACAGATTGACGCTCTGGAGATAATGGGTGTCAACTCGGCTAGCTACCTCATTCTGCCGAAGATTGCGGGACTGATAACCATCATGCCGTTCCTTGTGATTTTCTCGAGCGCAATGGGTATCATCGGTGCTTACGCCACTTCTTTCATAGGTCATATCATAACCCTCGAGGATCTGACCGCCGGATTGCAGCACGACTTCAATTCATGGTTCATGTACATGAGTATCATCAAGAGTCTCTTCTTCGCATTCATCATCGCCAGTGTCTCGTCATATATGGGCTACACTGTCAAGGGTGGCTCCGTCGAGGTTGGTAAGGCATCGACTGATGCTGTGGTATGCTCAAGTGTTCTCATCCTGTTCTCGGATGTATTCCTCACACAACTATTATCATAATGATTGAAGTAAGACACATATACAAGAGTTTCGACGACAAGGAGGTGCTGCACGACATCAGCACCGTGTTCGAGGACGGCAAGACCAACCTCATCATCGGACAGAGCGGCGCGGGAAAGACCGTGCTGATGCGGACGCTGGTGGGACTGCTGACCCCGACAAGCGGCGACGTGCTGTATGACGGACGAAACTTCTATGGCATGAGCAAGAAGGAACAGGTGCACATGCGCCGTGAAATGGGTATGATTTTCCAGGGCGCGGCATTGTTCGACTCGCTAACAGTACTGGAGAATGTCAGGTTCCCACTCGACATGTTCTCCGACATGAACGCCCGGCAGCGTGACGACCGTGCAATGGAATGTCTCGAGCGGGTGAACCTGAAAGGCGCTGAGGACAAATACCCGGGCGAAATATCCGGCGGTATGCAGAAACGTGTGGCTATAGCCCGTGCCGTGGTCATGAACCCGAAGTATCTCTTCTGCGATGAGCCGAACTCAGGACTTGACCCGAAGACGTCACTGGTAATCGATGAGCTGTTGTCGGGAATCACGAAGGAATACAACACGACGACCATCATTAACACCCACGACATGAACTCGGTGATGGGTATTGGCGAGAACATTATCTTCATTGCCGACGGCAAGAAGGAGTGGCAGGGCAATAAGGACACTGTCATCTCATCGCACAACAAGAAACTCAATGACCTCGTGTTTGCGTCCGACTTGTTCAAGAAGGTTAAGGAAGTGGAACTGGAAGACCAGGCACAATAATCAGGAAAAAACTTTACTCAATTATCAGGGGTACCATTTTAACTCGTAAAACGGTATGTTTTAGCTCGTAAAAGATACCGTTTTACACGATAAAAGGTACTCTTTTACAATGTAAAGGAGCACCTTCTTCAAAACCGACTGACTATCAGTCAATTGCAAACGAGATTCTTCTGGGATTCAAAATGGAAGAATCTCAACAAATATTTCTTATTTCATATACCACACATCCTTGCGCTTTATCATCGGCACGAGGACTTCCTCGGTAGTGCTGTCGCCATAGCTGAGCGACAGATAGACGGCGGCAAGGGTGGAGTCGTTCTTCATCAAGTCGGCTTTGCTCAGCTTGACTTTCTTTATTCCACGGCGAAGACTGTCCTGCTCGTGGACGAATATCTCGGCATTCTTCTCTAGCAAAGCACGGTAGTCCTTAGGTATCGGCTTGCCATAGTAGACTCCGTCGACAAACGACGCGAAGTCGTGGTGCTGGAGATAGCCATAGTACTGTACTGCGGCACGCCCGGCAATCTGCTCTTGCGGGGTGACGGGCTTCTCCTTCTTGCAGCCGACAAACCCGAGACACAAGACAAGTCCCAAAATACAAATTAATCGATTCATTTAGTTTTTATATTAAAACCTCAACAGCCAATGTATTCAAGCCCCTCCTGAACGGGAGGGGCTTGGGGTGTGTCAGTCTTACTTCTGTCTTATAAATACGTTTATCGGACAGCCGTGAAGCGACCAGTTCTCACGTATCTTGTTCTCAAGGAAGCGGCGGTACTGCTCCTTGATGTACTGCGGCAGGTTGGCATAGAACACGAATGATGGTATCTGGGTGTTCGGGAGCTGTGAGCAGTACTTTATCTTTATGAACTTTCCCTTGACCGACTGTGGAGGGGTAGCCTCGATGATAGGGAGCATGACAGAATTGAGCTTTGTAGTTCCAATGTGTATCTTGCGGTTGAGATAGACTTGCTTGGCGGTCTCAAGTACCTTGAAAATACGCTGTTTGGTGAGTGCCGAAGCAAAGATTATAGGGAAGTCGGTGAACGGAGCCATGCGGTTGTAGATGGCGGTCTTGAAGGTGTCGATAGCCTTCTGGCTCTTGTCCTGTACCAAGTCCCATTTGTTGACAACGACGACAAGGCTCTTGTTGTTCTTCTGAATGAGTTGGAAGATGTTCATATCCTGCGACTCTATGCCTCTGGTTGCGTCAATCATCAGGATACATACGTCGCTATTCTCGATGGAGCGGATGGAGCGCATGACGCTATAGAACTCCAGGTCTTCGGTGACCTTATTCTTACGGCGGATTCCTGCCGTGTCGACAAGATAGAAGTCGAATCCGAACTTGGTATAGCGGGTGTAAATGCTGTCACGAGTCGTACCGGCTATCTCGGTGACGATGTTACGGTCTTCACCGATGAAAGCGTTGATGATACTCGACTTGCCAACGTTAGGACGACCGACGACAGCGAATCTCGGGATGTCTTCCTCGAGACTTTCCTCAGGCATGTCCTTAAGATTTTCGAGGATAAGGTCGAGCAGATCGCCCGTACCGCCACCGGTTGCCGCACTGATGCATTGCGGCTCGCCGAGTCCAAGTTTGTAGAACTCGGCTGCGCTATAGCTCTCGCCACTGTTGTCGACCTTATTGGCAACGAGGATTACCGGAATCCTGGAGCGGCGCAGAATCTTTGCCACATCCTCATCCCAGTCGGTTATGCCGGTTTCATTGTCGACAAGGAACAACACGAGGTCTGCCTCGTCGGTGGCAACACGCACCTGCTGGCGGATGGCATCCTCGAAGATGTCGTCCGATTTGACTACCCAACCGCCGGTATCGACGACAGAGAACTCACGGCCGTTCCATGAGCATTTACCATACTGGCGGTCACGAGTGGTGCCTGCCGTATCGCTGACAATGGCGCGACGGCTCTGTGTCAGACGGTTGAAAAGGGTGGACTTGCCTACATTTGGGCGTCCTACAATAGCTACTAAATTTGCCATTTTCGTTTGTTTGATTTCTGAAGTTTAACATTCTTCGGCCCTCCCACCATTATCGGGAGAGTATGCTCTGCATACAGTTAGAGCCTTATTAATTATTCTCTATACTACAGGCTTCAGCCATATAGTACAATTTTTTCACTCTTCGTTTTCCACTCTGAGTTTTTGATTCTTCACTCTTCGTTCTTCACTCTTCACTTATTCCGGGTCGTATCCGAAGTTCTTGAGCTCATGCTGGTTGTTGCGCCAGTCCTTGTCGACCTTGACAAATGTCTCGAGGAATATCTTCTTGCCGAAGAACTGCTCAAGACTCTTGCGCGCCTCTGAAGAGACTTTCTTCAATGCCTGGCCCTGATGTCCTATTATGATGCCTTTCTGCGACTCACGCTCGACATAGATAACGGCATTGATGTGAATTACATCGGCATTCTCCTTGAAACGCTCGACAACGACCTCGACGGAATAAGGTATTTCCTTATCGTAATAACGGAGAATCTTCTCACGGATTATCTCTGAGACGAAGAATTTCGCAGGCTTGTCGGTCAACTGATCCTTGTCGAAATATGCCGGACTCTCAGGAAGAAGTTCCTTGACGCGCTTCATGAGCACGTCGATACCAAACTTGTTCTTTGCCGATACCGGAAGGATTTCTGCGTTAGGAAGAAGCTCATGCCACTTGTCGACTATCTCAACAAGCTTCTCTGTCGGGCTCTTCATGACACGCTTAACCTTGTGCTCTTTCTCGCCGTCCTTCTTTTTTACTTCCGGCTCGTTCCTGCCTAGCTCGTCTATCTTGTTGATGATAACCAGTACCGGAATAGTCATTTTGGCTACCTTGTCGAGGAAGTCCTTGTTCTTTTCAGGCTTCTCGACGACATCGGTAACATAGAGAAGTATATCGGCATCGGCAAGGGCACTCTCTGAGAACTGGAGCATCATCTCCTGCATCTTGTAGTTCGGCTTAAGGACTCCAGGAGTGTCAGAGAAGACTATCTGGCAATCGGGCTCGTTGACGATTCCCATTATACGGTGACGGGTGGTCTGTGCCTTGAACGTGGCAATGGAGATCTTCTCGCCGACGAGTTGGTTCATCAGCGTGCTCTTGCCTACATTCGGGTTGCCTACTATATTTACAAATCCTGACTTAAACATTACTATCGATTTGATTCTGACTAAATTACGTATGTACAGATGTAAAAAAACGCATCCCTCTAATTATGTTAAGAAAGATGCGTTCTTTGGTTTTATTGAAAGAAGAATACGTTCACCCTACTTTGCACCTGCAACGTTTTCGCCATCGTAGGCCCATTTGTAGAACGACGCTCCATGTACGAATCCTGCGCCGAATGCTGTGAAGATGATGTTGTCACCTTTCTTCAGGCGTGACTCATTGTCCCATATTGCTAACGGAATTGTTGCCGCACTGGTGTTGCCATAGTGGTCGATATTGATTAAGACCTTGTCAAGTGGCAGTTCTGCACGCTTGGCTACAGCCTCGATAATACGGCGGTTTGCCTCATGCGGGATAATCCAGTTGATGTCGCCAGCAGTCAGGTTATTGCGCTTCATTATCTCCACCACGTCATTACTCATGTAGGTCACTGCATAGCGGAACACCGTACGACCCTCTTGATAAAGGTAATGGAGACGGTGGTCTACCGTGAAGTGTGACGGAGGACAAACTGAACCACCTGCCTTCATGTGAAGGAACGGCAATCCGCGCCCGTCAGTGCGAAGATAAGAATTCTGAACTCCGATATTCTCTTCTTCGGTTGCCTCGACAAGTACCGCACCGGCACCATCGCCGAAGAGGACGCAGGTTGAGCGGTCGGTGTAGTCGACGAGCGACGACATCTTATCGGCACCAATGACTATAATCTTCTTGTAACGACCACTCTGTATCATCGATGCTGCTACATCGAGTGTATAGAGGAATCCGCAGCAAGCTGCCTCGAAGTCGAAAGCGAAGGCATTCTTCAGCCCCAGCTTACCAACGACAATGCTTGCTGTTGAAGGGAACTTATAGTCTGGTGTAGTGGTAGTGACAATAAGCGCATCAATGGTATCCGGATCAACACCCGTCTTTTGTATCAACTGCTTGGCAGCCTTACGGGCCATATAGCTCGTTCCGAGTCCTTCCTCGGTAAGGATGCGGCGCTCCTTGATACCTACACGGGTGGTTATCCATTCGTCACTGGTGTCGACCATACGTGACAATTCCTCATTGGTGAGGATATAGTCTGGAACGTAGCCGCCGATTCCGGTGATTATGGCATTGATTTTACCCATTGCTACAACTATTTATTCTTCTGTATCCTTTACAATAGCGACTTTACCACGATAATAGCCGCATGTTGGACATACTGTGTGATAAACGTAATAAGCGCCGCAGTTAGGACATACTGCCAGTGTCGGTGCTACTGCCTTATCGTGAGTTCTTCTCTTAAGTGTACGAGTCTTTGACTGTCTTCTTTTAGGATGTGCCATTGTTTCTTTAAATTTTAATTTTTAATCGTCAAGTTTTAAATTTGTAAGAGCTGCCCAGCGTGGATCTACAGAGGGCTTGCTATCCTCACCGCTTCGGGCGGCAGAGTGTTCTTCTAGAACCCGTATCATGGCAGGGTTGCATTTTCCAGGTGCGTGCACATGCCTGATAGGAATCGCAAGGTCTATAAATTCATAGATGTACCACGAGACATCGAGTATTCCTTCGTTCTCGGCCACCGTCACGAGGTCGTCATCTTCTGAGTTCTCTTCTCCGAACTTAGCGTTGAGCTGCTGCTCGAACGTTATCGGTTGCTCCATATCATCAAGACAGCGGTTACAAGGAATTATCACTGTGCCGTTGCCATGAAAGTCTAATGTGAAGAAATCGTCCTTGGTGCGAACTATGTCTACATCGACATGAACGTCACCGCGATTAACTTCAGGAGCATCGACAGACTCAAAGAAACTGTCGTCTATGTCGAATGACAGGGTCGTTAACCCTTCATCCAACGCATTCAAATCAAGTTTCAAGGTCTCTAAGTCCATAATCGGGTTGCAAAGTTACAAATTATTTCTGATAATCAACAACTTAAAATCCAAAAAAATTTTTGAATTGCGCAAACTGTCAATGATTGTGCAGAAAAATGTTTGATTATTATATGGTAATAAAGTTCTTAAATACTCTATTTCTTTAGCTCTATGCGGAATGTCGTACCATGAGGGCTTCCGTCACCACGGTCAACTTCTGAACTCTTGACATAGATTTTACCTCTATGGTATTCTTCAACTATACGCTTGGCAAGACTTAAGCCCAAACCCCAACCTCGTTTCTTTGTGGTGAAGCCGGGACGGAAGACATTATTCATATCTTTCTTCCGAATACCCTTTCCTGTATCACTGACTTCAATGATCGCCTTCTCTGGAGCCTCTTCCACACGAAGGGTGATTGTACCAGGTCCTCCTCCCATGGCGTCAACAGCGTTCTTTGAGAGGTTTTCTATCACCCACTCAAACAGCGACGCATTCAACTTTATAATAATATCATGGTCAGGGAATATCTTTACCATCTGGACTTTCTTTGAGGTCCTGCGGTCCATATAGTCGATTACATGGTCCATGACTTCATTCAAACTGGAAGGAACCGGCTCCGGCAAAGAACCGATCTTGGAGAACCGGTCAGCTATAAGTTGCAAGCGCTTTACGTCTTTGTCCATCTCAGGAATTAAGTCATCGGTGGGATAATTCTCCTTCAGTATCTCTATCCATGCCATAAGTGAAGAAATAGGCGTGCCTAATTGATGAGCTGTTTCTTTAGATAGACCAACCCAAACTTTATTCTGCTCTGCCTTCTTAGAGGTTAGTAAAGCAAAGATTGCTACAACGACAAACAGCATAACGACACCCAATTGGACAAAAGGATATACAGCTAATCGTTTTAGCATTAAAGAGTCATCATAGACTACATCTATATAGTCACTTCCGGTAGAAGCCGAATCGTTCTGATTAAGATAAATACGGATGTCTCTACCCGAAGACTTAAGATTCTGACCAACAACTGCTGCAGCCTTTAAACTGTCTTCGTACGTTTTTCCATCGACCTTAAGATTGCGGAACTCAGAAACATTACCCTTGCTATCCATTACGATAACTGGTATCGTGTTATTCTCATTAAGGACTTTAAGCACAAGGGAAAGATCAGTATTCTCATCAGCCTTATTCAGGCTTCGCATTGCTTCTGCCCAGACTTCCATCTTATTGCGTTCCTCAGTTTCAAGGTCTTTGGTAAGCGAATGAGACACAACAAGTGATGCAACAGCTATAATAACTGCTGCTGACACAAGAAGTATCTTTACTTGTCTGATCCTATCTGTCCATTGCATAACAATGAATTAAACGCTAAAATGCTAAAGAATATTGTGTAAAAGGGAATCTATCTGATTTAAACAAAAGGAAAAAATCTAAAATAGGAAAATAAAAACTGATTATAAAAACTGATTATAAAAACTGATTATAAAAACTGATTATAAAAACTGATTATAAAAACTGATTATCCTAAAATCCGCAAGAAGAGCCGATAATGTCTGTTTTGACTCAAAATTTATTTCTTTGTGTGATTTGTAGCCAGAAACGGCTCCTGTCCTTTCGATGGACATTTTTTGGAGTACAACAGCCCCTTACCCCATAAAGCGTATAGGAGCTCACCGCTAAAAAATTCAACATGTCTGCTTTCATTATCCGAAATCTGATTTGAAGACGGTCGCATACGCTTTCTGCTCCGTGTAGATATTAAGTACAAACTGCCTTGCCGTCTTAATCCACTTTGCGGGCACAGTGATGAACTTGAAGGTGAAGTCCTTCATTCTGCTCGTGGGTTTAAGACCAAATGACCTCAATTCCTTTGCCTGCACAAGGAATTGATAGAAGTTGCGTATCAAGGCTGTGATTAGCAAGAACACAGTATTCTCATTCATAAAGGATTTTGGCAACCGGTTCCATCCGAAGCTATTGTTCAAGTCATCGAAGATCCTTTCCTTGGCACCACGCTTGTTGTAAAACTCAACGATTTCCTCCGTGGTTGACTCATAGTCGTTCGTCATGATGCATCGATAAGTATATTCACCCTCCCAGATATCTTGCTCTCCGCCAGGGCGCTTCTGTCTTTGGATAATGAGCCGGCATGCCATACCCTTCCATTTCTCAACGAGAATTGAGTTCAACTCGTATTCAATGCCGTTTATCTCCACACACTTCCATTCTCTCAATGCGAATATATCGTTGTATATTGACTGACAGCGGTTTGCACGTATGTAATAAAGCTTGCTATGCCGGGCAACGGTCTTGACTATTTCCTCAGAGCATGAGCCACAATCCATACGGGAACGGTTAATGGTTATACCCTTACCCTCAAGTCTTGTGTAGAAACGCTCAAGAGTGTCTTGTTGGTGAAATCTGACGTTGGCGTTTCCGTCACGGTTCTCAATGCCGACGATCATGTTGTTGATAACTGCCATACCGGGGCTGTATCCCAAAAAGTGCTTGTAGGTCATCTTTGCATCATACTTCTCAGTCTCCAGGAACTCGTGGTCAAAATCAAGATCGTATTCCTCTTTTGGCACAAGCTGTCCTGTGGAGACAAGTGCATTGACAAGCAATTTGTTCACCGTGTCACAGGTGTTGAAGTCATAGTCTCTTCCGTTATCGGAGGTGTATGTGATGTTCTCGCAGGAAAGTTCTTTCATCATACGCAAGATTGTGTCTGAGCTACAAGTACGCAATAAAGGATGCAAACTCAGATGTTCCATAAGATGGTTGGAAACATCCTCGACGCATGAGCCTCCACAGAAATACACGCACATGAGAGAACGTATAATCTCGCTATAATCGTACCCAATAGAGACAGACCTCTTTCCAAGGGTTCCGTCGATGATATGCGACAGATGGTGCTCAAAAAGCTCCATAACGTGAAAAATTCCTCCGAATGGGGTAAGTTTCTCAGATTTTATTTGTATTTTTGCCATGCCGTGTTAATGAATTGCTAATTTGTTTTTGCACCACTAAGTTAAGTGATTTTTTTGACATGGC
>OMZV01000055.1 GCA_900315635.1 uncultured Prevotella sp. | reverse complement strand
GGGGGAGCAACCCTGCACTGACACCATGCGCCAGTGTTAAAGTCGCAAAAATTGTGCGAAATCCTTTGCACGATATTTGCTTATTTTGTAACTTTGCAAAACCAACAAAAAGATTTCAATAGTTGGGGTAACAATATATTGCAAGGTAAGCATTAGTCCTTATGAATCGCTATATTTTAAAGAAATACTATTTAATACTTGCACTCCTTAGCATCGTCTCCTTACAGTTGCGTGCGGCGGATACTCAGACGAATGAGGTAGCATTGAGTTTTACTTCCGCGCTGGCATCCAGCACGGGAACAACTGCGTCGTCAACGGTTGGCGATATAAAATTCTCTTTTTCGGGCTCCAATGTGTCTTATTCCACTGACCATGTCACGCTTGAGAAAGGAGACCAAGTGAAAGTTGCTCAAGTATCTGGCAGTGGATCTGCGATTTCCAGTATCAAATTTTAT
The DNA here is from genome assembly GCA_900315635.1 of uncultured Prevotella sp. Taxonomy (GTDB): domain Bacteria; phylum Bacteroidota; class Bacteroidia; order Bacteroidales; family Bacteroidaceae; genus Prevotella. Next base: position 1,724 of record OMZV01000055.1, on the reverse strand, counting down.
TTGTATGGTTCAGATAATGGTGCTCTGTCCCTAAATAGTGATGCGGGTACATTCATATCCTATGTTTGGTCTGGTTCAGCGACGACGGTTCAATTCAAAAACAAATACTCGAAAACCGTTGCCATTCAGGCTATCGTAGTTACTTATACGAAGAGCAGCACCGTGTCTTTCTCTGCCCAAGAAGAGACCTATAGCTTGGAGGACCTCTTTGTAAGTGGTACGGCAAACACTGCAACATCAACTACATCGGGAGCAACCATCACGTATTCTGTCTTGAACACGAAAGTGGCGCAGATTGATGCCAATGGCTTTCTCCGCTTCGTCAATGACGGATGGACGACGGTGAGCGGCTCCGATGGTACGAACACGGCTTATTATGCTGCCCACATCACTACTCAGGAGATAGAGCCTTCCGACTATGTCAGTGGCAATGTCTTGGATATGAGCAAAGTTACGACAGAGGGCGAGATTAACGCTACAAGCGTCAAACTCCCCTATATGACGATTGGTATTGGCTCTACCTCGGAAACGGCTGTATTGAAAAATCTTAGTTCCTCGGGCACCCAAATGGGAATCGTCTGTCTGCATGCCAAAGGCTATAATCATGCCTACGCTGCAACGACGGGCACTCCTACGATGGGTACCTACTTCTCTTTCACGCCATTGACGAATGGAACATTGACGGTGAAAGGATATTTCAATAGTAATGGTGGAGGTACCAATGCAGCAAAGTTGTATCAAGGCGCTACCGAGGTAGCTACGATTGCCTTTGATGCTACAAACGAGAAAACGCTCACGCAGATATTAGAGGCTGGCAAGACCTATTACCTCTATGTGCCTACGAGTACAGGTAACTTTGATTACTTCTGCCCCAATTACATTAGTTACGTTTCGAATTATTACTTTTCTACGAAGAGTGTGACGGTCACATCTGGTTCAACCTACACGCAAACAGTTAATGGTGGAAGCAGCGTTACTTATTCCGTGAAAGCTAAGGGTGATCTCACCAGTGCTTCTGTCACCACTGATGGTGTCGTCACTTGGTCTGGCGATGGTGGTGCGCTCGTAGTGACCGCTACGGATGGCAGCAACTCCGACTTTTATGTCATCACGGTACCTTACTCGACGCATACGTGGAGCTTCATCAACCCGGTGCCGAACTGGACAACGATGCAGAGCAATACAAAGGATTGGCAGCTCTATTACAAGGTGAGGCAATATGATAATGGTAGTCTGACCTATATCAATGTTCCTTATGTCTCGAATGCTACGGCTTTCAATGGCATCAATGCTTATTATATGGATGAGACTGCCGGATTGCTTATCAAGGCGGGTGCACAGGCATTTGGTAGTGATGTAACTGGTTTTAATGATGAGACCTCTTATACTACGAATGATGCGAAGCTCAAACAACCTTATTCTAATGTATCGGCAGTCTCTAAACTTACGCTTCAGGAGGGTAGCACACTGACGATTCCTAATCTGAAGGCAGGACAATATGTTCGTATGCGCTGGCTGCGCTATTCATCTTTGCAAGGTGACCTTGTGAAAGTGTCGAATCTGAAGGACCTTGACGGTACCGAGATAACGAAAGTCTTCCGTGTCGGTAGTCGTCAAGGAGGATCCACGAAGAAAGGCTATCAGGAGTTTATCGTAAAGGCTGATGGTGATGTGACCTTCACCTTGCAGCCGGAGGGTACAAACAGAGGTTATGTCGATATCGA
>OMZV01000002.1 GCA_900315635.1 uncultured Prevotella sp. | reverse complement strand
AGGGGCGTTGCAGACATACCCTTCTTCATGTTCCGCTTGAGCAGGATTTTTGGTTAGGCAGGTTGTGGGCATCCACGGACTTATGCAACTGACCCGAATAATAGCGATCTTTCGCCTCGGCATTCTCATTATTCTCTGAAGATAGAGATTGAATGAGAGAATCCTTATAGGCATTTACGCCGTCATAATCCTTTTCCTTTAATGCAATGGTATGCAAGAGCGAATATATAGCACTTCCATTGTCTTTATATTCCTTCCTTGGAATCTTATGAATTATAGCCAACGACTGGGATAAGGAATCGGCATTGCAAAGTGCCAGTGCCAAACACATAGCAGAAGAGACATCACCTTTCCCATTATATTCATATACTTTTCTTGCAGCCTGCAATGCTAACTCATATTCTCCATTCATACTATAGATAGAAGATAAATCCTGATATGAGTCTGCAATGACCAAAGAATCATTTAATTGCTTAGCCAGACTTATGGCATCTGTACATAAGTTAATGCATTGCATAGTGTCACCATCTTTATAAAAAAGGCATTCTGCTAAATTCAATAGTGCATAAACCTTATTCGATTGTGGCCCATCTTTCACATTATTATATGTGTTAATTGCGTTTTTGGCATATCGAATAGCAAGGTCGGGATTGTACTCTCTGATTATAACAGAAGATTGCAACAATGCCATACTTTGAATATAGTAATCTTTTCGCTGACTGGCGACCTTTATGGAGTTAGCGAAGCAGCGCAGTGCCTTCTCGCTGCTGTCATTCAAAGAATAATACTTCCCCATATAGTATTCGCACTTAGCATAAAGGCTATCGGTTGGCTTATCATGGTACCAATTGTATGCATTGCGCAGTAGCGAATCGTTGTCAACAACAAGTCCCGATTTATCCTGTGCCATATTGTAGACAAGGGCATAAAGTGCCATGTCCCTTAGTGCTTTCAATGCACTGTCGGGGTTGCTTTCTGCCAACGGGATGATGGCAGATATTTGCTTGCCCTGTTTGTCACCGCATGCCGATAAACAGATAAGTAGTATTGCTCCTATGATTATTTTGTACAAATGCTCCATCTTCCAACCCATATCGGACTGCAAAGTTACGACTTTATTTCGTCTTTAGATAATCTAATGAGTCTAAAAATGACGTGAGGTTTTATCTGTCTATCTTATCGCAAGTCAATCAGTTACGTAATTTGTAACCTCTCTGTGAGTCTAAAAATGTAATCTAAAGCTTGAAAGGTCAATACTTTCTTGTAACGCCGCGCTCCATGTAATTATGCCGGTATGTATAGCTCAATTTGCCCAATATCTATAGTCTGTTCATTTCTCCACTTCCGGCTCCAGTGCCTTTATACTTGGATTCTTGCCGATTGAACGCGTATCGGATAGTGACAGTGGCGCAACGTCCGTAATATCGATTGGATTCTGACAACTTAACATTGGGGCAATACAACGCACAATTGAATTTCCCTTTGGTTCTTCCTCACTTGTTTACCTTTTCAGATAGAAACAAAAAAGGTTTCCTCGACTGGCGGGGAAACCTTTTGTGGCTTATTGTGGTGTCATGGATGGCACGGGGCAGATACTGTAATGTGCTGTCCGTGTCTGTCGCTTAACTTAATAAGCAAAGAGAGGGTAGTTCTTCATTGTGGCATTGACCTTATCCTTGACCTTCTTTATTACCTGGTCGTTCTCCGGATCAGCGAGAACCTCGTCGATAAGGTCAGCGATGAGATGCATCATATCCTCCTTGGCACCACGAGTTGTCATGGCAGCTGTTCCGAGGCGGATACCTGATGTCTGGAATGCTGAACGCTCGTCGTAAGGAACCTTGTTCTTGTTGACAGTGATGTCGGCGGCAACGAGGGCATTCTCGGCTACCTTACCGGTAAGCTCAGGATACTTAGGACGAAGGTCGAGAAGCATTGAGTGATTGTCGGTACCACCGGAAACGATGGCAAATCCCTTGTCGATAAGGTCCTGAGCAAGAACGGCAGCATTCTTCTTGACCTGCTTAGCATAGTCGATCCAGCTTGGTTCAAGGTTCTCACCGAAGCCTACTGCCTTTGCGGCGATGACATGCTCGAGAGGACCGCCCTGATTGCCTGGGAATACAGCAGAGTTGAGCAGTGTAGACATCTTCTTGATAACTCCCTTCTTTGTTGTCTTACCCCAAGGATTATCGAAGTCCTTACCCATGAGGATAACTCCACCACGAGGACCACGGAGAGTCTTATGTGTTGTGGTTGTAACGATGTGAGCGTACTTTACAGGGTTCTTAAGCAGACCGGCTGCGATAAGTCCTGCCGGGTGAGCCATATCGATCATGAGCAGTGCGCCAACCTCATCGGCAATCTTACGCATACGCTCATAGTCCCACTCACGGCTGTAAGCTGAACCACCACCGATGATGAGTTTTGGCTTGTTCGCAAGAGCAAGTCGCTCCATCTCATCGTAGTCGACACGACCAGTCTCACGGTTCAATGTGTAACCGATGTGATGATAGAGGATACCCGATGTGTTGACAGAGCTACCATGAGAGAGGTGACCGCCCTGGTCGAGGTCGAGTCCCATGAATGTGTCGCCCGGATTGAGGCAGCAGAGCAGTACAGCCTGGTTAGCCTGTGCACCAGAGTGCGGCTGAACATTGGCATACTCGGCATCGAAGAGTTTCTTCACTCTTTCAATGGCAAGAGTCTCTACCTTGTCGACAACCTGACAACCACCATAGTAGCGCTTGCCCGGGTAACCCTCGGCATACTTGTTTGTGAGGTATGAGCCCATGGCCTGCATAACCTCGTCACTAACGAAATTCTCTGAGGCAATAAGCTCCATTCCGCGCAGCTGGCGCTGGTGCTCTTCCTCGATAAGATTGAAAATCTCAGGATCTCTTCTCATAATGTAAACCTCACGGGTCAAAGTCCCCACCAAGCCTCCCCCAAGGGGAGGATGTGTAGTTACCTAAGCAAGGACCATGCCCGATAATCTTTTGATATTTGTTTATAATGTTATTATTCAATTCTTGGTATGAAATTAGCCCCCATTTCTCAATCATCTTTTTGGTGATTAAGCACCATCCCCTTTGGGGGAGGCTTGGTGGGGATTTCGGGCTCTCATGCCTAAACCAACTCTACCTCGTCAATCTTCTGCTCCTTATCGCAGTAGTGGCACTTGACGATGCCACGCTCCTTGTCGATGACGTTGAAGATAGTTTCCATCGGCTCATTGTTGGTGATGCACTTCGGGTTGTTGCACTTGATGATGCCACGGAGCTCATCAGGAGTCTCAACCTTGCGCTTCTCGACGACCTCATAGTTGCGGATGGTGTTCAGCACGATGTTTGGGGCAACCACGCTGAGGCGGTTTATCTCTTCGTCGGTGAAGAACTTGTCGCTCACCTTGATGATACCCTTCTTGCCCATAAGCCCTGACTTGTAATTGTAGCCTATGGTTACAGGTGTGTCCATGTCCTGCAGGTGCAGGAGGCTTGCCACCTGGAATGTCTTCTCTGTTGGTATATGGTCGATGACTGTGCCGTTCTCAATGGCACTCACCAGTAATTCTTTCTTTGACATAAGAATAAAATTAAATTCCCCACCAAGCCTCCCCCAAGAAGAGGATGTTTGAACACCTAATAAATGTGAGGTGTTGGTAGAGAACCATCCTTTTATATTAATATTATATGTATTTATATTTCCCCCAATCTCTTAATCAGCTTTTAAGTGATTAAAACATCCTAGCCCTGTTGAGGCTTGGTGGGGAATTGACTTACTCAATTATCGTCTTGTCATTCACAACATCCTCGTAGGTAATGCCCAGGCAGTAGCAGAATATTGCCTCACGGGCATAGAGTCCGTTCTTTGCCTGCTGGATATAGTAAGCGTGAGGGTTGTTGTCGACTTCGTAAGCAATCTCGTTGACACGTGGCAGAGGGTGCAGGACCTTCATGTTCGGCTTGGCATCGATGAGCATGTCGTTTGTCAGTCGGTAGACGTTCTTGACCTTCTCATATTCCATGAGGTCGGAGAAACGTTCCTTCTGTACACGGGTCATATAAAGGATGTCGGCATCGGCAATCTCCTTGCTGTTGAAAGCCGAGTGCTCAACATATTTTATATTGTTCTCCTTGCAATAGAGTTTGTACTCGTCAGGCATTGCAAGTTCTTTAGGAGCGATGAAGTGGAAAGTTGGATTGAAGTGACGCATTGCCATGATAAGTGAGTGAACTGTGCGCCCGTATTTCAGGTCACCCACGAGATAAATATTAAGGTTGTTCAGTGTGCCTTGAGTCTGATAAATGGTGTAGAGGTCAAGGAGACACTGTGAAGGATGCTGATGGGCTCCGTCGCCGGCATTGATGATTGGTATCGGAGCGACCTCGCTGGCATATTGTGCCGCACCTTCGATGTAGTGGCGCATTGCTATGACGTCGGCATAATTGCTCACCATAAGAATGGTGTCCTTCAGCGTTTCGCCCTTTGAGACACTCGATACCTTTGCATCGGTAAACCCGATAACCCTGGCGCCCAAACGGTTTGCCGCCGTCTCAAAGCTTAGTCGTGTACGTGTAGATGGTTCGTAGAATAGAGTTGCTACAACTTTGCCCTTAAGCAACTCACGGTTAGGGTGTTTCTCGAACTCCCGCGCCATCCGGATGAGATACAGAAGTGTATCCTCCGACAGGGTTTGGATGTTCACAAAGTCATGCTTTTTCATTGGAACTTTGGATGTTAATTGTAATTCGACTGCTAAATTACAACAATTTTTCAACATAGCGGTTATGAGCTAATAATTTTTTTGTTAAAGCTATTAAAAACGTATGGCTATATGACAAAGCTACAAATTGTCTACAAATTCGTGTAGTAAGTTTGCAACCGACAAATTGAAAAAAATAAAATATCACGAGATGAAGAAGCTTTTTCTAGTATTCATACTTATGGTTTCGCCAGTCGTGTTGCTGGCAATGACACCCGAAAACCGAGACAAAGACAGTGCATCTGTTGACAGTTCTATGGCGATTGACTCTGTAAGGGTAACCCATTTTCAGAAGTCATTGGACGGAATGAGCGGGTCGCGCCTTTTCCGTTCGACTTACCTCGGAGTGCCACTGATTGTTGGTGGACTGATAGAAAAACATCAGGATTCAAAATTCCGTAAGCTTCGCAATGATTTTATGCCAAGGTTTCATCGTGACCTCGATAATTACATGCAGTTTGCTCCGGCGGCGGTTATGGTTGGTCTGAAAGCTATGGGTGTGCCATCGAGAAGCTCATGGGGAAGGATAATTACGAGTGATGCCTTTTCTGTGGCTATATTTACCGGTGTGGTGCAGGGACTAAAGAATTCGACTCACATAATGCGACCGGACGGCTCGGATAATCACAGTTTCCCTTCTGGACATACTGCAACGGCATTTGCTATGGCAACGATGCTCTCGAAGGAGTATGGACATATTTCGCCGTGGATAAGTGTGGGTGGATATAGTGTGGCAACTGCAACGGGTCTGATGCGGATGGCAAATAACAAGCACTGGTTGTCGGACGTTATGGTAGGTGCCGGAGTTGGAATCCTTTCGACAGAATTTGGCTATTGGCTTGCTGATTTAATTTATAAGGATAAGGGTCTCAATGTGAAGGATGCTCCGGAGGAATATATAGGATATAGCAAGCCTTCGTTCTTCGGTATCTATATGGGATTCAATATTCCTCTAAGTAATTTTGATGTAAGTGAGGATGTGGCTTACAAGACTTCCAATGGAACGGTGCTCGGGGCTGAGGGTGCTTACTTCTTCAATAGATATATAGGTATAGGCGGTAGGGCTACAATATCCAACCTCCAGTTTATTGTCAATGGCTATGAGGCTCCTGAGAACACGTTGGACTCATATACTTTCAGTGCCGGTCCATATTTCAATCTGCCTATAACTCCACGGTGGAGTGTAGGAACGAAAACACTGGCAAGCTACACTCGTTATCAAAGTACGAACATTGGCGGTGTTTATGTTCCTAGAAATGCAGGATGGGGATTCGGAACCGGACTGAACATTGACTATCGTGTGCGCAAGCATCTGGGAATAGGTGTCTTCCTCGACTACAATATCCAGCCTCTACACAGTCAGTTCAGTGATGAGTTCGTTCACACGATGACACTGGGAGCTCGTGCAACTATCCGTTTCTAAAGTGGTGGTTTTGTTTTACTTTTTTACCTTTTTACTCTTTTACTTTTCATACTTGAATGAATAGCCATACTGATACGGCTATCATCACGCAGGCAACAACACGCTGGTAGGCTTTCTTGCGAGCGTGTTTTATAAGATGCAGGGCAATAAAGTTGCCAGCCATCATGGCGCAACCGATGAAGAATCCATTGAGGAAGATGTGCCAGTTCATAAGGTCGAACTTGCCGTAGGTCACGGCTTTGACGATATGCATTGCCGCTGCGGCAGTGGCTTCACTGACAATGTAAGCCACAGGCGAAAGCTCCAATGTAAGAAAGACGGCACTACTCAATGGTCCGGAGATTCCGAGCATACCATTGATGAAGCCAGTCAGACCGCCACCGATAAGCATTGTCTTCCGTCCCTTTGGCAGGTGCAACTTTCCTTTGACTTTCATTATAGAGAAGACGATAAGGAAAACGCAGAGGATGCGGGTCATTATAGTCTTGTCGACAATAGAGAATCCGAATGCCCCAAGAGCAGTAAATGGCAATGCAGGGATAAGGAACCAAAGTACTTGCTTCCATTGTATCTGCCTCCAGCCCATAGCCGCACGCGAGAGGTTGCTCATCATCTGAGCTATCGTTGAAACAGGCACGGCAACTTCAACTCCATAGAAATAAGTGATGACTGGCAGAAGAATCATTCCCCCGCCAAAGCCAACAGAGCCGGATAACGTTCCAGCTATAAGGCCCACGATAATTAATGTAACGTACATTCCCATGATTCAGGTTGCAAATGTACTAATTTTGATTGATTTTGAGTAGGATATAAGGTTAAACTATATTACAATTCTGAATAGATTCTGTATTTTCGATTAATCATCTGTAAGACAATATATATCAGGGAAAAACGTTTAGAATAGTATGAAGATTCTTATAATAGAGGACGAACATAAACTGTCAGATAGTATAAAGACTTATCTGGAGGGGCAGCACTACTTGTGTGAGCAGGCTTTCAACTTCAATGATGCGAAGATGAGGGCTGGCTCGTACGACTATGATTGCGTGTTGCTCGACCTGATGCTTCCGGGTGGCGACGGTCTGGATATTCTTCGTGAGATAAGGAAACGTCGCAATCCGGAGGGCGTTATCATCATCTCGGCTAAGGATTCTATAGACGACCGTGTGACAGGATTGGAGATTGGTGCCGACGACTATCTGCCAAAGCCGTTTGCCCTGCCGGAGCTGTCAATGCGCATCTATGCTTTGATTCGTCGAAAGGAGTTCTCAGCAAATAACACCATGACATCAAATGGTGTGGTGATAGATCTACTGAAGAAGCAGGTTTCTATAAACGAGAAGCTTGTGGCGCTTACTCGTACAGAGTATGAACTATTGCTGTTCTTTATCAGCAACAAAGGAAAAGTCGTCTCTAAAGCGGCAATCGCAGAGCACCTTAGTGGAGAGATGGCGGACATGATGGATTCATTCGATTTCATCTACAGCCATATCAAGAACCTTAAGGCTAAGCTTGCCAAGGAAGGCGTTAAGGACTGTATCAAAACAGTCTATGGGACGGGATACTCTTGGAGGGAATGAAAGAAAGATTGAATGATTGAAATAATGAAAGAATGAAAAGATGAAGAAGATAGAGAAAACCCTTTCGAGCAGATTGATGACGCGTTTTGTGGTATGCATGGTGGTGCTCATAATCCTTGCCATACCATTGCTGTATTTTATAACGACGCAATTTTATGCCGAAGACTTGGATGACATTGTTACAAGCTATGGGATAAAGAACCCTGACATCGATGTTGAGCAAGACACAATGGAGGGATTGTTCATTCAGTTCTTCTCTATCATTTCCATTCTGCTTATAGCTGTGTTGGTTGTTATGAGGTATGTACCTCAGAGATTGTGGAGTCCATTCAAAGAAACTCTCGAAAAGGTGAAACACTTTCGTGTTGAGAGCGGTGTAATTCCTCAGCTCAATCATTCGGGAACAAAGGAATTTGATGAGTTGAATGACACGCTTACATCTATCATGACTAATAGCATTAAGAGCTATAAAGTACAAAAGGAATTTACAGAGAATGCATCGCACGAACTTCAGACGCCATTGGCTATTATCCAAGGAAAGCTCGATAATCTTCTTCAGGACAAAGACCTAACGGAACATCAGGCTGATGAGATTCAACAGATTTATCAAGAGATTCGCCATACATCACGCCTTAGCCGTAATCTCCTGCTCCTTTCGAAGATAGAGAACAATCAGTATAAGAACTTTAAAGAGGTGAATCTCTGTGAGAAGATTGATTCTGTGTTGCCTAATCTCGAGGGGCTAGCCGGTGATATTGCAGTAAAAACGAAGCTTGCCGAACGCAATCTAACGGTAAGCTGTAATGAAGTATTGCTTGAGAGTATGTTGAACAATCTGATTGTTAATGCCGTCCGACATAATAAGCCTAATGGGGCAATTTATATTAGCGTGTCCAACGGCAAACTGACGATAGCCAATGAATCGGACGAGCCAGAGCTTGACAATGAACATGTTTTCTCTCGATTCTATAGAGTAAAGAGTAATCAGAAAGGCAATGGACTGGGACTTGCCATCGTGAAGAGTATTTGCGACTATCATCATTGGGCGATACATTATATATATAGAGAGAAAGGGGTTCATGAGTTTGAAATAGCTTTTAGTTCTTCTGTTAATAAACATTAATGACTAAAAGTTTTCTTGTGACTTGTTTCGTTATTCGGTAATAATGTATTACCTTTGCACTCGCTAATCAAGAACGGGGTTATCCCGAAGCAAAATGGTGCGTTAGTTCAGTTGGTTAGAATGCCTGCCTGTCACGCAGGAGGTCACGAGTCCGAATCTCGTACGCACCGCAAACAAATATTGAAAACTTACAACTGGTGCGTTAGTTCAGTTGGTTAGAATGCCTGCCTGTCACGCAGGAGGTCACGAGTCCGAATCTCGTACGCACCGCAAAAAGCCTTGAAGTTTATCTGCTTCAAGGCTTTTTGTGTTTAAACACTTTTTCCTCATTAGATTTACAGCTACTATGTGAACGGTTTCCAAACCGCTGTAGCATGCAATGGTTTGTAGGTGTAACGGTTTCCGAACTGTTGAAAGTCGCAATGCTTTATATTAAAGAAGTTCCTATTTAAGACCCTATACAAGCAGTTCCTTTTTAACCTGTTCTTGCCATTTTTAGATGGGAATATGCCATTTGAGTCTTATTTTTGGTTCAGATTTATGAGGAAGTGTCTGACAAGATAGACGGACTGTCCTATCTGATTCCCTTAAAGCAAAACTCTGCGTTCATAAAGAACTACGGTATGGATCATCCAACGGAGAACCTAATTGTAAAGAAACAGTTGAACAAGTCGCTCTCATACAAACAAATATTTAACTACTTGTCAAAATATAAGAAAGCAAGAGTCAAGAAGGATGGAGTGTGGGAGCCAACGACAATGCTTAAATATATCGAAGAACTGACAAAAAGTCTAGATGTATAGGGTCTGAAATAACAACTTCTTTATTATATTTTAGGGAACCAATTGATTTTGCAACAAAAGTGAGGAAGATCAACAAATTGGAAGAAAATTATCCGTTACAACCGTGTAACTGCCTGATAATATGACAGAGCGGAATACGGGAATCGAACCCGCCTCTCAGGCTTGGGAAGCCCGTGCACTACCGATATGCTAATTCCGCAAGAAGTGTTTAAAGAATGAAAGATTGAAAGAATGAAGACTTGGGATACGCTGTAAGCCTTTCGAATATTTCATTTTTTCAATCTTTCAATATTCCAAGAGCCAATAGCGGGACTCGAACCCGCGACCCACGCATTACGAATGCGTTGCTCTACCAACTGAGCCATATTGGCAATTGTGGATGCAAAAGTAATATAAAAATCGGAAACAACAAAATATTATCCGATTAAAATGCATTTGCCGGGTTATTCCGCCTTGATCCATTCATAGAGTTTAGCCAAGCCTTCATGTATTGAAGTGGCTGGCTTGTAGCCGAAATCATTCATTAATTTAGAGGAATCGGCATACGTCCTTACTACATCTCCGGGCTGCATATCCATCATCTTCATCTTGGCTTTATGTCCTGTAACGTCCTCAATGGTATGGATAAAGTCGAGAAGACGAACGGGCTCAGAATTGCCGATGTTGTATATCCTGAAAGGAATCGGACTGTCGTCATGGGAGTGGAGCACCAGCCGGACACCTTCGGCAATGTCATCGATGTAAGTAAAGTCGCGCAGCATGTTGCCATGGTTGAACACCTGAATCTCCTCTCCATCCATTATAGCCTCCATGAATTTCATCGGAGCCATGTCGGGGCGTCCCCAAGGACCATAGACAGTGAAGAACCGAAGTCCAACAGTCTGAATACCATATAGTTTACTGTAGGCGTATGCCATTTCCTCATCGCTCTTCTTTGTGGCTGCATACAGACTCACGGGCGAATCAGTACGGTCGGTCTCACGGAACGGAACATTAGGATCCATGCCGTAGACACTGCTTGAACTGGCATAAACCAGTTGACCTACATGGTGATTCCGGCACCCCTCAATGATGTTCAGAAAACCCACAATATTCGACTGAATGTATGAATACGGGTTCTCTATGGAATACCTCACGCCAGCCTGACCGGCAAGATTAAGCACATGAGTGAAATGTTCCTCCTTGAAAAGCCGCTCAATGCCATCCCTATCAGTAAGGTCCATCTTTACAAACCGATAGTTGGGCAGCGTGCTGCTCTGTACGAGAACGCCATCGGCAACCTTCTGGCTGTCTATCCCAGTGTCCTTAAGCCGCGCCATCTTAAGATCAGTACTATAGTAATCGTTGATATTGTCAAGACCGACAATTTCAGCGCCCTCAGCCGAAAGCACTTTCACCATCTTATGACCGATGAATCCGGCAGCGCCTGTAATGAGTATTTTCATTTTCTCTTGTTCTTTCTGTACAATACAATATTGCGTGAATAAGTGAAGAAGCCTACCGACTGCCCGATGATAAGTACGGGGTCGAGGCGGAATATTCCGTAGCTGACTATGATAGAACAGCCCACGAGGCTTATAATCCAGAACCCAACCGGCAGAACTGACTCATGGCGCCTATAGCTGTAATACCACTGATAGATAAACCTCAGCGTGAATATCACTTGTCCTGCCGAGCCCCAAACAAGCAACAATGGCGGAACCGACTCGTTATGGAAGAAGCTCCCGACGAACGCCGGAATGTCATGCAGCATCATTCCGAATGCGAGGAAGGGCAGAGAGACAATGATAACCCTTCCCACAAGCGGAACTTTATGCCACACCCCTTTGATGTCGAGGTTCCATATATAAATGTAATAAGATATAACCTGTCCGAAGATAATGGCAAAGTCATCGCGCAGCCATCCGTATACAAATAACAGAATACTTCCTGCCAGACTGCATATCCAGTAGGCGTTCGGCGAGACAACTTTCTTCGCTTTCTCCGAGAGAATCCACTGGATAAGCATCCTCGCCGAGAAGAAGCCCTGCGCCAGGAAGCCTATGGCATAGACATATAATGATGAAAACTGCATAACGCTATGGCTTGATGTTTTCTTCTGAAACACTATATCTGATATATCTCTTCTTCATCCACCGATAGGCAAAGCAATCGATGAACGGGCCCTTGAGCCTGTTCCACAAATGATATTTCGACACCCCGGCTATCCTCGGATAGTGCCTTACCGGCAATTCCTTGAACTTTCCGTCCTCAAGCATCATCAGAGCAGGCAGAAACCGGTGCATGCCATCGAAGAACGGAAGCCGCTTTGCATAGCTTGTCCACATCACTTTCAGCGGACAACCCGTGTCCGTTGCTGTGTCACCCGTCATCTTCCTTCGGAAACCATTGGCTATCTTCGACTGCAACTTCTTGAAAGCCGAATCCTTGCGCTTAGCCCTTATACCCGAAACAAGCTGATAGTCAGGCGCATATTTTAGCAGAAGGTTGAAGTCTTCAGGATTTGTCTGCAAGTCGGAGTCAATATAACCCGTATATTTGCTCTCGATAGTATCGATGCCTGCCTTCATCGCCGTGCTCAGTCCGTGGTTTTCACTCGAGCTAATGTAGAAGAAGTCCGGATGGCGTTCGCAAATGTCCTTAATCTTACTGAGGCTGCTGTCCTTCGATCCGTCATTGACGAAGAGCACGCACGACCTTGCCAATGCCCTTGGCAGAAATGCCGAGAGCTCTTTTTCCACACGTTCCAGATTGTTCTCTTCGTTGTATACCGGAACTATTATCGACAAATCATAATTTCTAGTTTTGTTCATTTTCCTTTTGCTTTAAGATAGTTACGTGATTAATAAAAGCACTGGTGTAGTGCGAGTCCGACCGCGGATGCTTATTATCGTCGAACGTACCTATGGATATAGTGTCAATATCAGATAAAATGTCCGGGAGTATCTCTTCCCTAGTCCAATGCTGGGAAACGAGCACGAAAGGCATTGCAGCCCTCACTGCCTGCCTGTCATTGAGATTCAATGGTAGAATCTTTCGATTGGCTTCATACACGAGTTCTATCCTCAACGGCTCTGCAGCATTGTGATAGAATGGCAAACTATTCACCCGCTTGTCAGTCCTCACAGCCGAAATACTGTGTGCCTGATGGTTGCCGAAAGTATAGCCAATTGCTCCGAGCAGGAAAATCTCTGCAAAAACAAACAGCCCCGCTATTCCGGCGGTGAATCTGAAAGGATGCCATTGCAGCGTGTTCCAAACCAGCCACCCAGCCAAAAACAGCATGAAGACCGTAGCCACAATGTCGGTCCGAATGCTTACCATGCCCGACCTCACCCCGAAATGGTAGATAAGCGTAGGCAAAGCCACCACTATAACAGATATTGTCAGACCATTTATTATGTAAAGCAATTTACTTACCTTATCGAGTTTGTCGGTCTTAGTGAAATGAACTATCAGACAACCGACTACCATCGAGCATGGAGCAAGTGACGGAAGCAGATAGCGGGTCTTCTTCTCCGGCATGAGTGAAAGCAAAATCAGTGAGCCAATAGCCCACGTTATGGCGAATAGATATTCACGTTTCAGACTGATGTGCCGTTTCCAGTATGGCAGGACGAGAGCCGCCACCATGAGTATAGCCCACGCTCCCATCTCCAGGAAGAACCGCCAGTAGTACCACCACGGACGTACATTATGGTTCGACCATGCGCCCGACTCCTTGTGAATAACCGCCGAAACCTCTGTCGGATGCTCTGTCAACAGATAGATATACCACCAACTGCCGATGGCAAGCGTAATGACTACCATTACAAAGAGTGGTTTCCACTTGCCTTTCATCTGTGGACTCGGCAGTCCAATAAGTGTTATTAAATAAGGTAACAGAAGCGTATAGAATGATACCGGTCCCTTACTTAGGAACGATAGCCCCATGAACACGCCAGCCAACGCGAACCACTGCCAATTGCGACGTTGCTTCTTTTCGTCAGTTCCGTCATAAAGAGCCCTCGTCAAATAGTATATCGCTCCCATCATGAAGGCATGGCAATAGATGTCCCATGTAGCCGACCGCCCCATTAGCACAACGTTATAGCACGTCAGGAAGACCAATACTGTCGCCGCGGCAAGGTCGTCACGCCGCGAGATGTACCTTACCAACAGAAACAAGTACAGCGTCCAGACACATCCCATCACACCGGCTGCCGTCCGTTGGGCTGCAAGATTGTCGGGGCAAACTTCCTCTATACCAGCCGCAACCCATGTAGGCAACGGTGGTTTCTCCAGTCGCAGCTCACCGTTCATCGTCGGAACGAGCCAGCATCGGTCGCTAACTATCTCACGAGCCGTGACAATGTTGCGCGACTCCATGATGTCGGTGGGCAGTGCGGCACGGTTGGCGAAAAATGTTATCAAACTGAATACAACCAGTAAGAATATGTGTACTTTCTTCATTGAAGCGCAAAATTATGAATATCCGGCGAGTTACCAGTCCTCTGTCCTTCGTTACTATTGTTCCTTTTGGCAGTAATTTCAATGCCCTAAGCAAACAGAACAAGCTCGCCTGTGTCATTATCTGCTTGCAAATATATAGACCGATTTTGTAGGAATTCTGTAGATTTAAGATTTTGAAAGGATATTTCTTAGATTTTGATTATCCGACAGCCATCCATTTGGGCAATTGCGGATATTTATTTTAATTATTATCAGTGAAAAGTCTGTGAAATCTGTGACTCTGCGTGGAATAAAATCACCCACTGAACCTGTAAATAAAATATGCCAAAAAACTATGCTCTGATTTTCCACAATCCAGAAGAAAATTGGTCAATGAAAACAAAGGAAACCGCCGGCAATATCTTCTCAATTTCTAATCGGGCATCTTTTACAATGCAATAGATACCCAATCACATCGTAGAAGATACCCGTTTACAACGCGAGAAGTACTTTCTTACAAGCTAAAATACGGCAATTTCCACCCTGTCTTAGCGCAGAAAAGGACGTAAAGAAAGTTTAACTCGCTGATTGACACCAACTTAGTTGTATTCTCAAAATTCTAGTATTTCACACAAAATACAGCTTGCTGAATTTCAAACGATTCCCAGAGAGGCTTTTGTAAAATAAATACGTATATCAAACCAGTAAGAACTTTTCTTTTCAACTCTAGTAAAACCAATAATAAAAGGAGGCTGAATTATCAATACCCACACGCAAGGTAACGAGGTTATTGATGATTCAGTCTCTTACAAGTTTATCTTATTGGTTTTTGTCTTTTTGTCATTCTGTCTAATAGGATAGAAAAAATAAATTCTCCATTTATTTTGTATTGTCTTCGATTTGCTGTACCTTTGAATAAGGCAGGCAGCACTCGGGAATGTCAAAACAAAAATTTTTGTTTTTGTTTTGTCATTCCACTCATTTGCTGTACCTTTGCAACAATTATATATATAAGGTAGTAATTTGATAGAAAAGCATATCGTACTTGAGGACATTGACCCTGTCGTGTTTTATGGCGTTGGAAACGGACACTTGCAGATGTTGAAGTCGTTGTTTCCAAAGCTTAGGATAGTTGCGCGCGATAATGTAATCCGTCTGCTCGGCGACGAGGAAGAGATGGCGAAAGCCGAGGAAGACATTGAGACGATGCGCAAGCATGTTCTTAAGTACAACAAAATAACAGAAGAGGACATCCTCGACATTGTCAATGGCAAGAAGACCAAAGATGATGCCGCAAAGGGAGTCCTTGTTTATTCTATTTCGGGCCGACCAATAAAGAGCCGCTCGGAAAATCAACAGAAACTTATTGACGCTTTCGACAAGAGCGACATGGTGTTTGCCGTCGGTCCTGCCGGAACAGGTAAGACATATCTGAGCATTGCCCTTGCAGTCAAGGCTCTTAAGGAGAAGGCAGCAAAGAAGATTATCCTCAGCCGTCCTGCCGTGGAAGCAGGCGAGAAACTGGGATTCCTTCCCGGCGATATGAAGGACAAGATTGACCCGTACTTGCAGCCGCTTTATGATGCACTGGAGGATATGATTCCGGCAGTGAAGCTTCAGGATATGATGGACAAGCACGTCATTCAGATTGCCCCACTGGCTTTCATGCGTGGACGAACGCTGAGTGACGCCGTCGTTATCCTCGATGAAGCGCAGAACACAACTCCCGCTCAGATACGCATGTTCCTCACCCGTATGGGATGGAACACAAAGATGATTATCACTGGCGACATGACTCAGATTGACCTGCCTCGCTCGCAGATGAGTGGACTCAAAGAGGCTTTGAAAATCCTCACGGGCATTGAAGGCATCAGTGTCGTCAACCTCACGAAGAAGGACATTGTCCGCCATAAGCTTGTAACAAGAATAGTAAATGCTTACGAAGCTTATGACAAAGCGAAGAAATCCCCACCAACCCTACCCCAACGGGATGGTGTCTGATTACCAAATTTAAATAGAGACACTAACAAAGAGTTTTTACAACATAAATATAAATAATTTCACCCACCTCACCTTCTTTTAGGTGATTAAACATCCTCCCCTTGTGGGAGGCTTGGTGGGGAACAAGAGGTCTTACAACAATGAAAGCATTAACAAAGACTGATTTCCATTTCGATGGACAGAAGAGTGTTTACCACGGCAAAGTTCGTGATGTGTACAACATTAACGACGACCTTATCGTCATGGTCGCAACCGACAGAATCTCAGCATTCGACGTTGTTCTGCCAGTAGGTATTCCTTACAAGGGTCAGGTTCTGAACCAGATTGCAGCAAAGTTCCTCGACTCTACCAGTGACATCTGCCCTAACTGGAAGCTCGCTACTCCAGACCCAATGGTTACAGTCGGACTGAAGTGTGAGGGATTCCGCGTTGAGATGATCATCCGCTCAATCCTTACCGGTAGCGCATGGCGTGCCTACAAGGACGGATGCCGTGAGCTCTGCGGTGTTAAACTTCCTGACGGAATGCGTGAGAACCAGCGCTTCCCTGAGCCAATCATCACCCCGACAACAAAGGCTGATGAGGGTCACGACATGAATATCTCGCGTGAGGAGATTATCAAGCAGGGCATTGTCAGTGCCGAGGACTATGCTGTCATCGAGGACTGGACTCGTAAGCTTTTCGCACGTGGTCAGGAGATTGCTGCTAAGCGCGGTCTTATACTCGTCGACACTAAGTATGAGTTCGGCAAGCGTGACGGTAAGCTCTATCTCATCGACGAGATTCACACTCCGGACTCCAGCCGTTACTTCTATGCTGACGGTTATGAGGAGAAATTCGAGAAGGGTGAGCCTCAGCGCCAGCTGTCTAAGGAGTTCGTCCGCCAGTGGCTCATCGACCATGGCTTCATGAACCAGCCTGGACAGAAGATGCCGGAGATTACCGAGGAGTATGCTAAGAGCGTCAGCGACCGCTACATCGAGCTCTATGAGCACATCACCGGTGAGAAGTTCGACAAGGCTGCCGAGGAAGGCGACATCGCTGCCCGCATCGAGAAGAATGTTAAGGAGTATCTGGCGAACAGAAAATAAACTGTATTAATTCAAAATTCAAAATTATAAATTCAAAATTATGATTACCACGCAAGCGAAAAAGGCTTAATCAACAGGTAGTGGCATAATTCATTATGCCAGACTTCACCATTAAACTCAGCAACCAAAGTAATCATAATTTTGAATTTATAATTTTGAATTTTGAATTATAGAAATATGTACAATCAAGAGAAAATAATTCCATACGGAAAGAAGGAAGAGAAGGTAAAGGTTGTCGAGGAGATGTTCAACAACATCGCACCAAACTACGACAAGCTTAACCATCTCATGTCCTTCGACATAGACAAGGGTTGGCGGCGCAAGGCGATAAGCCGGCTCATGCCCTACCCTCACGACCAGATCCTCGACATTGCCACAGGTACAGGTGACTTTGCCATTCTAGCCGCAAAGATGCTAAGACCCGAGAAGATTACGGCTGTCGACATATCTGAGGGAATGATGAATGTAGGACGGCTGAAAGCAAAGGAAGAAGGCGTTAGCGACACAATCGACTTCAAGAAAGAAGACTGCACGAACATGACATTCGCCGACAATACCTTCGATGCTGTCATATCTGCTTTCGGCATTCGCAATTTCCAGGACCTCGACAAAGGACTGGCTGAGATGTGCCGAGTATTGAAGAAAGGTGGACACCTGAGCATTGTTGAACTGGCTACTCCTGTGAAGTTTCCGATGAGGCAGTTGTTCAAGATCTACTCGCACATCGTCCTACCGGCATACGGCAAGATTGTCTCTCATGACAAGAGCGCCTACGAGTATCTGCCAGCTACCATCGAGGCTTTCCCACAAGGCGAACAGATGATGGACATTCTGCTAAAAGCAGGATTCGCTAAGGCAGGATTCAAGCGTCTCACATGCGGCATCTGCACCATGTTCTTCGCTGAGAAGTGATATTTCTAATTTATAATTTTTAATTTATAATTTATAATTAGCATTATGGATAAGTACGGACTGATAGGCTATCCCTTGGGGCATTCATTCTCGAAGAACTACTTCAATGAGAAGTTCGAGAACGAGAACATTGATGCGCAATACATTAACTTCGAGATTCCAAACATTGAGAACCTCGTGGAAGTTCTTGATTTAAACCCAGAGCTGAAGGGACTTAATGTTACCATTCCTTACAAGGAGAAGGTGATAAGTTATCTCGACTATATCAGTCCGGAGGCACGCGCTATTGGCGCCGTAAATGTTATACGTGTGAGCCACAAAGGCAAAGACACTATTCTTCGTGGATATAACAGCGATGTGATAGGATTCACGAAAAGCATTGAGCCTTTGCTGGAGCGATTCCATAAGAAGGCATTAATCCTCGGAACCGGCGGAGCATCCAAAGCGATAAACTATGGACTGAAATCCCTTGGGCTGGAGACTGTATTCGTAAGCCGGTTCAAACGACCGGGAACTATACAGTATGAAGATGTGACACCGGATGTTGTCAAAGAATATAACGTTATAGTAAACTGCACCCCTGTGGGTATGTACCCGAATGTAGAGCAGTGTCCGAAACTGCCTTACGAGGCTATGGACCAGCACACTCTGCTTTACGACCTTATCTACAATCCTGACGAGACACTCTTCATGCACAACGGTTCGGAGCATGGAGCTACGGTAAAAAACGGACTGGAAATGCTTCTGCTACAGGCTTTCGCCAGCTGGGAGTTCTGGAACGGAAAGGAGCAGAAATAGCTCTTTCATTTTTTTGAATATTATATTTTTTCATTCTTATGAATAACAGATATATGATGCGGGGCGTCAGCGCAGCCAAGGAAGACGTCCACAACGCAATAAAGAACATTGACAAGGGAATCTTCCCTATGGCATTCTGCAAGATTATCCCTGATATTCTCGGTGGAGATCCGGAGTACTGCAACATCATGCATGCCGACGGTGCCGGTACAAAGTCGAGCCTTGCTTACATGTACTGGAAGGAAACCGGCGACCTGAGTGTATGGAAAGGCATTGCCCAGGATGCTGTCGTTATGAACACCGACGACCTTCTTTGTGTTGGTGCAGTCGACAATATTCTTGTTAGCTCAACCATCGGACGCAACAAGATGCTCATCCCCGGTGAGGTTATCTCAGCCATCATCAACGGAACCGACGAATTGCTTGCTGAGCTTCGTGGAATGGGAATCGGAATTTGGCCTACAGGTGGTGAGACTGCCGATGTCGGCGACCTTGTCCGCACCATCATTGTCGACTCTACTGTAACCTGCCGCATGAAGCGTGCCGACGTTATCAACAATGCCAACATCCGTCCGGGTGATGTAATTGTAGGTCTGTCTTCGACCGGTCAGGCAACTTACGAGCACCGTTACAATGGCGGTATGGGAAGTAATGGACTGACCAGCGCACGCCATGATGTCTTCGCCAAGTATCTTGCCGAGAAGTTCCCGGAGAGCTACGACCACAAGGTTCCTGACGAGTTGGTTTACAGTGGTGACAAGCACCTTACTGATAAGATTGAAGATGTACCTGTTAATGCCGGCGAGCTCGTTCTCTCGCCTACCCGCACATACGCTCCTGTAATCAAGAAACTCCTTGACGAGATTCGTCCTGAGATTCACGGAATGGTTCACTGCACCGGTGGCGCACAGACAAAGGTTCTGCACTTCGTTGGCGAAAACTGCCACGTTGTTAAGGACAACATGTTCCCTGTTCCTCCTCTCTTCAAGCTCATCCACGATGAGAGTGGCACTGACTGGAAGGAAATGTATCAGGTATTCAACATGGGTCACCGCATGGAGATTTATGTTCGTCCTGAGATTGCCGACAAGGTTATAGCTATCAGCAAGAGCTTTAACATCGATGCCCAGGTTATCGGTCACATTGAGGAAGGCAAGCGTAGCCTGACCATCAAGAGTGAGTACGGAGAGTTCAATTACTAGAACTCAATTCAAAATTCAAAGTTCAAAATTCAAAATTATGATATGTTCTTTATATGAGAGTCACAGATTATTGATATTATGGACTTTGAATTTTGAAGAACTTTATATACATAAGTAATCATAATTTTGAATCTTGAATTTTGAATTTACATAATGGCAAATAATATACTAGAAAAGCTTGACGGACTGGAGTCTCGTTTCCAGGAGGTTGGAACACTCATTACCGACCCTTCTGTGATCGCTGACCAGCAGCGTTATGTCAAGTTGACGAAAGAGTACAAAGAGCTGGAGGACATCATGGCAGCAAAGAAGAAATATGTTGCCTGCCTGAATGCTATCAAAGAAGCGAAAGATGTCCTTGCCAACGAGAAAGATCCTGACATGAAGGAGCTTGCCCGCGAAGAGCTCTCAGAGAATGAAGAACTACAGCCAAAGTTGGAGGAAGAGATTAAGATTGCCCTTGTTCCTAAAGATCCTGAGGATGCAAAGAATGTTCAGATGGAGATTCGTGCCGGAACAGGTGGCGATGAAGCAGCTCTTTTTGCTGGCGATTTGTTCAATATGTACAAGCGTTATTGCGAGAAGAAAGGCTGGAAACTCTCTGTTACCGATGCAAATGAAGGCACTGTCGGAGGATACAAGGAGATTGACTTCGCCGTTGAGGGCACTAACGTCTATGGCACATTGAAATATGAGTCGGGCGTTCACCGTGTACAGCGTGTTCCTGCAACCGAGACCCAAGGACGTATGCACACCTCTGCCGCAACAGTAGCTGTACTGCCAGAGGCTGAGAAGTTCGAGGTTCACATCAACGAGGGCGACATTAAATGGGATACCTTCCGCTCGTCAGGTGCCGGTGGTCAGAACGTCAACAAGGTTAGTTCGGGTGTCCGTCTGCGTTATCCGTGGAAGAATCCTGAGACCGGTGAGGTTGAGGAAATCCTCATCGAGTGTACCGAGACTCGTGACCAGCCAAAGAACAAGGAGCGTGCGTTGAGCCGTCTGTACACTTACATCTACGACCACGAGCATCAGAAGTATGTCGATGATATTTCTAACCGCCGTCGTTCTCTCGTCTCTACCGGTGACCGCTCTGCAAAGATCCGCACTTACAACTTCCCGCAAGGTCGTGTCACCGACCACCGTATCGGTTACACCACTCATGACCTGCAAGGCTTCCTCGGTGGTGATATTCAGGACATGATTGATGCCCTGACGGTTGCTGAGAATGCTGAGAAGTTGAAAGAAAGTGAGCTGTAAAGCCTAATTCCCCACCAATCCGCCCCCAAGGGGGGCTTTTGATTACCAAAATTAGAACAATCAATTTCATATATTAATACGAAAATAACAACCCTCTAACAGTATGTCTCATCAAGTCTTAGGTGATTAAACACCTCCCCTTGGGGGAGGCTTGGTGGGGAATTCTGGCGGGGATTAATAATTATGAACAGAACCGAACTAGTTAAACAGATATTTGATAAGAAATCATTTCTTTGCGTTGGTCTTGATACCGACATAAAGAAGATTCCGGAGTTCCTGTTGAAGGAAGACGATCCTGTGTTCGCCTTCAACAAGGCAATCATTGACTCAACAGCGCCATATTGCGTTGCATATAAGCCTAACTTGGCATTCTATGAAGCGTTAGGCGTGAAGGGAATAGCCGCTTTTGAGAAGACGATTAAGTACTTAAAGGAGTACTATCCTAGCCACTTTATCATTGCCGACGCTAAGCGTGGCGATATTGGCAACACATCGGCTATGTATGCCCGCACATTCTTCGAGGAATATGACCTTGACGCTCTGACCGTTGCCCCTTATATGGGTGAGGACAGCGTAACACCTTTCCTTGGTTATAAGGGCAAGTGGGTTATCCTTCTTGCGCTTACAAGCAATAAGGGCAGTCATGATTTCCAACTCACCGAGAATGTTGATGGCGAGCTTCTCTTTGAGAAGGTTATCCGTAAGAGTCAGCAGTGGGGCAATGACGAGAACATGATGTATGTTGTCGGTGCCACTCAGGGCAAGATGTTTGAGGACATCCGTCGTGTAGCTCCTAATCACTTCCTTCTTGTTCCCGGCGTTGGTGCTCAGGGTGGAAGCCTACAAGAGGTCTGCAAATATGGCATGATCAAGGATTGCGGACTTATCGTCAACTCTTCCCGCGGCATTATCTATGCTTCCAATGGCGAGGACTTCGCTGAAGCAGCCGCACAGAAAGCAAAGGATCTTCAGCAGCAGATGGCTGAAGAGCTTTAATTTTTCCTCACCAAGCCTCCCCCAAGGGGAGGATGTTTGATCACCAAACAACTATTGAGTAAACGCTCTAATTTAATTATGTGATTAAACACCCTCCCCTTGAGGGAGGCTTGGTGGGGAATTGATTTTTTTCTTTCCCCCTTAGTTTTTTCCTTTCCTCAACTGTATTGTAATTGTATGAAGGTTAATAAAGACATTGAAAGACTCTTCAGGCAATACTATTTGATGATGTATCACCTCGCCTACAGTATCCTTTATGATAAAGCAGAAGCAAAAGATGCAGTAAGCGATGTTTTCACAAAACTTCTTGAAGACAAAACTGTATTGCTACCTGACACGGAAGAAGGTTTTCTGCTCCGTGCCACACGCAACCGTTGTCTGAATATTATTGCACACAAGAGCGTTCGAGAGCGTATTGGCAAAGAAATCCTTACCACCAGGCAATTGTCTGATAATGGGCTTACCAACTCATTTATGGACGAATTGCAATCTATCATTGAAGGACTGGAGCCTCCAATAAGACGGCAAATACTGCAACTTCATTATCTCGGAGGATTGACCTACGAGGACATTGCCAGCAATCTCAAAGTAAGCAAGGTAACGGTGTACAATCATCTGTCGAAAGCTCTCGACACAATCAGAAAAACTATTAAAGGGAAGGGAAATGGAAAAGACAAGTAAAGAAGAAAAGCGGATGATGCTCTACGATCTCATAGAGCATCCGGAGAAATATTCCAACGAGGAAATCAACGAACTGCTTTCTGACGAAGAAGTTCGCGGCGATTATGAGTTATTGACTGAGATAAAGCATACACTCATAAATAAGTCCATTACTCATGACGACGAGGATATTGATGTTGACGAGGAATGGAACCGTTTATCTAGTAATCATCATGGTCATAACTGGTTGAAGATTGCAGCTTCCATTATCGGCATTGTGATGGTATCAGGCGTGGCATTCGCTCTAGCCTCGCATTTCGTTTCAAGACCTTCATCTACCGTTGAAAATAGTAAGCAAGAGATTGTGGCTCAACATGCAAAGGATACAAATGCCATAAAACAAGCAGACATTATTTCCAATTCAAAGGATACGACAGAATCCATTCAACGCGACTCAGTTTCATCAACCTCTGTTACATTCGAAGATGTAGCCCTAAAGGACATTCTTCGTCAGATTGCTGATTATCATGATGCCGATGTTGAAGTCAGCGATGAAAGTATGCTTGCCACTCGCCTGTACTTCGTTTGGGACAAGAATAAGAGCCTAGAAGAAAACATTCAACTTCTCAATGGTTTCAGCCGTATAAGCCTAACTGTTGATGGTAGAACTATAAAGACGGGGGAATAGCCATGAAGAAGATTCTTTTCTTTACTACCATCTTTCTGTTCACCTGTCTTACGGTTAGTGCACAACGCATAACGAGAGACTATCATAGTGTTCCCATGTCAAAGGTTCTTGAAGACATGAACAAGCGGCAGAAGAAATACACTATCAACTTTGTCTATGATGAACTTGAAGACTTCCGTGTCTCAGGTTCTGTTCATAATCAGTTGGTTCCGGCGGCAATACAACAGCTTATCGGATTTTATCCTATACAAGTAAAGGAGATGGCGGGGAACATCCTGCTTGTTGAATGCGTGCAGAAAGTTCCAGGTCGGGTCGTTGGTAGAGTCATAGATGAAAACGGCCAGCCCGTAAGCTATGCCAACGTTTCACTATTGTCACCAAGCAATTCGACATTCATTAATGGCGGAGTAACAACCATTGATGGCAACTTTACCATTCCTGCGCAAAGCCATGACCTCGTGTTGAAAGTTACTTATGTCGGTTATAAGACTTTTACCCGTCGGCTTAGCAGCTATAAGGTCGGCACTATCCACTTGGTTCCCGACACTATTGAGATGGCAAACGTAAAGGTAAAAGGGCTACGTAAATCAAATCATATCGACCATGACGTTTACACATTCACTGATGAACAGATCAAAAACTCGCGTCAGTCTCAGGAGCTCATAAGCACATTACCTGGTCTGCGCATTGATCATCAATCGGGGACGATCGCGACATTATCAGGTAAGACCCTGCTTATTCTTGTCAATGGCATCGAAGTGAATAATAACCAGTTGAAAACTATAAAGCCAGAGCAAGTTCGTAACGTGGATTACTATAATATTCCGCCGGCTCGCTATGCATCCTATGGGACAGTCATAAACATTCATACACGTTCACTAAACGACGGATATGCAGCAGGCGTTGATACCCAACAAGGTTTCGGTGGATTCAACAACACTAATGTATATGCCGAATACAATAAGGGCAACTCACAATTTTCATTCGATTATTCGCTTGAATATCGCAATGCCGGTGATTGTAAGAAAGATCAAAACTACAAACTGACTCATGACAATAATACTATGCAGTACGACTATGCCGGTAATTACCACTTCGGCTATGCCAACCAAGACTTCAACCTCAGGTATCTTTACACCACTGGCGACAGCCTAAACTTTCAAGTAAAGTTCACGCCAAATATCTTCCGTTGGTTCTGGCGTGACAACTATGATATTACAGCAGAAGGCAATCCTCAATGGACAAACGGACATAGTCGTCAAGAGCAATTGCAGAAAAGTTTCGGTCCGTCACTTGATATTTACGTCGACCATATATTCTCTCACAATCAACAGCTTACCCTCGACCTCGTCGGCACGTGGTATCACAACAAACAAAACAACGACAACCACCAGCACGACGAGTCTGGGGAAAGCATACTTGACGATAATATGCGACAGCACAACAACAAATACTCGCTGATTGGTGAAATAGCATATATCAAAAACTGGGACAAAGTGAAATTAAGTTTTGGCTACAAGGCGACTCTTGCCATGAGTAATTTTACTATTTCGAATGTGCTATCCGACTATAATGACTTCAAGTATAGTGCTCACGACGATAACCATTATGCCTATGCACAGGTCGATGGTAAACTGGGAAAGATGGAATACCGGCTCAGTATTGGCGGAACCTACGTCCACACTTCCAATGAAGCGACGACTTACAATAAATTCTACTTCACTCCACAAGCGGTTCTATCCTATCCTCTTAAGAATGGGCAGATAACATTTAAGTGGGAATCCAATCCGGAACTCGCTTCAATATCACAACTTAGTGATAACTCAACCATCATTATTCCAGGATATATAAGACGTGGCAATCCACTGCTTAAGAGTGGCTTCACGAACTCATATTTACTCTCATATTCATTTTCATCACCATATATTGACTTGACTGTTTACGGTATGGCCGACTATACACGTCACGGCATAAGCAATTATTATGTCTGGCAACAAATAAATGGAGAGGATGTTGTCGTGTCTCAACCTATGAATGATGACTATGAGCTCAACCTCTGTGGATCAACAAGTATACAATTAAAGCCATTCAAGAGTGAGTTGTTTGTCGTGAGTGCATATACAGGCTTTGTTCATCAACAGCAGAAGAGTGACATAATAGGCAAGCACAATAACAACTATTGGCCACTGACGATACAAGGAAGCTCTCGCTATAAGGACTGGGGAGCATATATCTTCTGGCGACGGCAGACCATTCAACTTGAAGGCCCCGATTTGAGTTCATCCGAGAACACTGCAAACATAGGAGTTTATTGGCAGCATAAGCAGTTTCAAGTTACGGTGGGTTGTCTGTTCCCATTCGAGGCACCACATTACAAGAATTATACCCTTTCGAACAATATCCTTCAGAGGAGAAGCTACAATGAGATTTCTTCTCAACACGGACAAGTGTTCATAGGTGTCAGCTGGAATATATTCTCTGGTAAACAGAAATCACTAAACAAGAAAATCAATAACAAGGACAACGATAAGGGAATGTTCTAAAAATAATCGGGGCTTTTGTTGTTTCATCGGATTAATAGTTGTAACTTTGCCCTCTGAATCAAAGTCTTAAGATATTGAACGATAGCAAGATAATCAACGATCCGGTATTCGGATTCATAAAGATTCCAAGGGGACTCCTACTGAATATTGTACAGCATCCGCTCATGCAGCGTCTGACAAGGATAAAGCAGAACGGAATGGCAAGTGTAGTCTACCCAGGTGCACAACACACTAGGTTCCTTCACTCCATCGGTGCATTCCATCTGATGAGCGAGGCAGTGCTATCGCTGGAGCAGAAAGGAGTTTTCATCTTCGACAGTGAAGCCGAAGCGGTCGAAGCAGCAATACTCATGCATGATATTGGTCATGCACCATTCTCTCATGTGCTTGAGAATACGCTCATACATGGCATCACCCACGAGGAAATATCTCTCATGATGATGCAGCGTATAAATGATGAGATGCACGGCGAACTGAATCTTGCAATAAAGATATTCAAGGACGAATATGCGAAGAAGTTTCTGCATCAGCTAATATCAAGTCAGTTGGATGTTGATCGACTTGACTATCTTCGTCGTGACAGTTTCTTCACCGGTGTTACAGAGGGGAATATAGGTTCAGCACGAATAATCAAAATGCTCAATGTAGTCGATGACTCGCTGGTAGTCGAATCAAAAGCTATATATTCTATCGAAAATTATCTTACATCACGACGCCTTATGTACTGGTCGGTTTACCTGCATAAGACCGTCGTCGCTTACGAGCGCACTCTTATCAACTGTATTCGCCGTGCTGAATATCTGGCAAAGCAAGGATGGGATATATTCGCTTCGCCTGCACTGAAGTATTTCCTCTATAATGACATCAATGCCGATTGGTTCACAAGCCATCCGGAAGCACTTGACATGTACTCTCAATTGGACGACAGTGATATATGGAGTGCCGTGAAAGTATGGGCTCAGTCGGACGATAAGCTTCTGTCAATGCTTGCCGACGACGTGATAAACCGCCACATATTCAAGGTGGAAGTACGTGAAGAACCAGTAAGCGATGAAGAACAACACGAACTACGCAAGTCCCTGGCTGAGAAAGCCGGGATAAGCTATGATGATGCTGGCTATCTGATGAGTGTCAATACCATCCAGAAAGACATGTATGACATCAATGATGACCATATCTCTATTCTTTACAAAGATGGTACGATAAAGGACATCACGGAAGCATCAGAATTGCTTAATGTGGACCTTCTATCCAAGAAAGTTCGCAAATATTATCTTTGTTATCAACGCTTCTGATATTTTTTCGATTATCTGTTTATAAGCTAGGATATATCTCTACAATGAAAATAAATTCCCTTTTATTTTGCGTTGTCTTCGATTTTCACTATCTTTGCACAAATAATTAATACAAAGCTAATATTATGGAGTTTTCCGCAAAGCAGATAGCCCAGTTTATTCAGGGCCGTGTGGAAGGTGACGAGAACGCCACCATCAATACTTTTGCAAAAATTGAAGAAGGCAAGCCTGGAGCAATTTCCTTCCTCGCAAATTCAAAATACACCCATTATCTTTACAATACAGAGTCGACAATTGTTCTCGTTGATGAGAGCATAGAACTGGAAAAACCTGCAAAGCCAACACTCATCCGTGTGAAAAACGCCCGTGATTGCGTGGCAAAGTTGTTGCAACTCTATGAGAGCATGAAGCCAAAGAAGCAGGGTATCGACTCACTGGCATTCATCTCGCCGAAAGCTAAAGTCGGTGAGAATGTGTATATTGGAGCATTTGCTTACATAGGCGACGGTGCCGTTGTTGGTGACGGAAGCCAGATTTATCCTCATGCAACGATAATGGATAACGTCACTCTTGGCAAGAATTGCATTATTTATCCTAATGTTAGCATCTATCACGATTGCAAACTTGGCAACAACGTAACAATCCATAGCGGTAGTGTTATCGGTGCCGACGGATTCGGATTTGCTCCAAACCAGCAGACCGGTCAGTACGATAAGATTCCACAGATTGGCATTGTCACCATTGAGGACAATGTTGAAATAGGTGCCAACACATGTGTCGACCGCTCAACAATGGGCAGCACATTCGTCCGCAAGGGCGTTAAGCTCGATAACCTTGTACAGATAGCCCACAATACCGATATTGGCGAGAATACCGTAATGAGCGCACAGGTCGGTATTGCAGGTTCAACAAAGGTTGGTCAGTGGTGTATGTTCGGTGGCCAGGTTGGTATCGCAGGACATATCACTATCGGCGACAAGGTGTTCCTCGGAGCACAGAGCGGTGTACCGGGAGCACTTAAGAGCAACCAGACACTTATCGGCACTCCACCAATGGAGCCACGTCCATACTTCAAGTCTCAGGCTATCTTCCGCCGTCTGCCAGAGCTTTACAAGCAGATTAATGAGTTGCAGAAGGAAGTGGATAAACTGAAGGCCCAGCAATAACAGCCTCCCCAAGCCCCTCCGCTTGGAGGGGATGTTTAATCACAATGATAAACTCTTAAAGAGCACACAATTAATATACATAAAAGAAATCGCCAAACCGAGCCATGAAGGTAATTAAACATCCCCTCCAAGCGGAGGGGCTTGGGGAGGCTTACAAATCATAAGCAATGGAAGCAACGAAACAAATGACACTGAAAGGCAGCTTCTCCCTCTTCGGAAAAGGACTGCACACAGGTTTGAGTTTAACCGTTACATTCAATCCGGCACCTGAGAATTACGGTCTTAAGATACAGAGAATCGACCTCGAAGGTCAGCCAATTATCGACGCTTTGGCAGAATATGTAGTCGACACCCAGCGTGGCACCGTCATTGCAAAGGGCGATACACGTGTAGGAACTATTGAGCATGGAATGGCAGCCCTCTATGCAATGGGCATCGACAATTGTCTTGTTCAGGTAAATGGTCCAGAATTCCCAATCCTCGACGGCTCAGCCGAAAAGTATGTTGAGCAGATTCGCAAGGTTGGAATCGTTGAGCAGAATGCTCCGAAGGACTACTACATCATCCGTCATAAGATAGAAATTCAGGACGGAGAGTCTGTTATCACAATCCTTCCAGACGATCAGTTCTCTATCACAGCAATGTGCTCATTCGACTCGAAGTTCATCCGCAGTCAGTTTGCAACCCTCGACGATGTCAACAAGTTCGCCGATGAGATTGCTCCGGCACGTACTTTCGTCTTTGTTCGTGACATCATGCCGTTGCTTCAGGCAAACCTTATCAAGGGCGGTGACCTCGACAACGCCATTGTTATTTATGAGCGTGAGGTCTCTCAGGAGAAACTAGACCAGCTCGCCGACCTTCTTCATGTTCCTCACATCAATGCAACCCATATCGGTTACATCCAGCACAAGCCGCTGATGTGGGACAACGAGTGCACACGCCATAAGCTCCTTGATATCATCGGTGATATGGCTCTCATTGGTAAACCAATCAAGGGTCGCATCATTGCAACACGTCCGGGACACACTGTAAACAATAAGTTTGCCCGCCTGATGCGTAAGGAGATCCGCAAACATGAGGTTCAGGCACCTATCTACGACCCGAATGAAGAGCCGATTATGGACAACAAGCGCATCCGTGAGCTTCTTCCACACCGCTACCCAATGCAGCTTGTCGACAAGATTATTGCCGTTGGTCCTAACAGCATCGTCGGCGTTAAGAACGTAACAGCCAATGAGCCGTTCTTCCAGGGTCACTTCCCACAAGAGCCTGTCATGCCGGGAGTCCTCCAGATAGAGGCAATGGCGCAGTGTGGAGGTCTGCTTGTCCTCTCTCAACTGAAGGAGCCGGAGCACTACTCCACTTATTTCCTGAAGATTGACGGAGTGAAGTTCCGCCAGAAGGTTGAGCCTGGCGACACACTGCTCTTCCGCGTAGAGATGGAACAGGCGGTTCGCCATGGCATCAGCACGATGAAGGGTTACATCTTCGTTGGCGACCATGTAGTATCCGAGGCATCGTTCACTGCACAAATAGTTAAGAATAAATAAATCCGAAATATGAATCAAATAAGTCCATTAGCTTACGTTCACCCCGAAGCGAAATTAGGCGACAACAACATTATTGGTCCGTTCTGCTTTATCGACAGGAACACTGTCATGGGCGATAACAACGTCCTGCAGAATAGCGTGACGATAAACTACGGTGCCCGCATCGGCAATGGCAATGAGATATTCCCCGGCGCAAGCATCTCTACCAAGCCACAGGATCTTAAGTTCAAAGGCGAGGACACCATCTGCGAAGTTGGCGACAATAACTCTATCCGTGAGAATGTTACTATCTCTCGTGGTACTGCTTCGAAAGGAACGACACAGGTTGGCAACAACAACTTGCTCATGGAGAACATGCACATTGCCCACGACTGTTTCTTCGGTTCCAACCTTATCATCGGTAACTCTACAAAGTTTGGCGGAGAGGTACATGTCGACGACAATGCCGTTATCTCTGCCGAGGTGCTCTGTCATCAGTTCTGCCGCGTTGGAAGCTACGTAATGATTCAGGGCGGAAGCCGTTTCTCAATGGACGTTCCACCTTATATTATAGCAGGTAAGGAGCCTATCCGATACGCAGGCATCAACATCATCGGTCTGCGTCGCCACGGTTTCTCCAACGACCTCATCGAACTTATCCACAACGCTTACCGCATTCTATATAGCGACGGTACACGCGAGGAGAACATCAAGCGCATTAAGAGTGAACTACAGGTAACAAAGGAGATTCAATATATCATCGACTTCGTTCAGGCATCGAAGCGAGGAATAATCAAGTGAAGACCTTAATAGTAATTACTGGTCCGACGGGTGTTGGCAAGACGGAGCTTTGCTTGCGTGTTGCCAGCACTTTTCATATACCTATTATTAATGCAGACTCCCGACAGATATTCGCAGAGATACCTATAGGAACAGCTGCGCCAACACAAGAGCAACAAGCTGAGGTCAAGCATTATTTCGTAGGGACACTTCACCTTGGCGATTATTATAGTGCCTCTAACTATGAACAAGACGTCTTGCATTTACTTGAAGAATTGTTCAAATCGTCAGATGTGGCACTGATGAGCGGTGGAAGCATGATGTACATTGATGCTGTTTGCAAAGGGATTGACGATATTCCAACTATTCGTGACGACATTCGCAACGAAATGAAGAAACGTCTGGAGGAAGAAGGATTGCCCACATTAGTTGAAGAACTTCACCGCCTTGACCCCGAGCATTGGGCTATTGTCGACCGCAACAATCCACGGCGTGTTGTCCATGCCCTTGAGATTTGCCATCAGACAGGACGCACTTACACATCCTTCCGCACAAACAAGCCAAAGGAACGACCGTTCAATATAATCAAAATAGGGCTAAATCTCCCACGCGAAGAACTCTATAACAGAATCAATGCACGTGTATTGCAAATGATTGACGAAGGGCTTATCGATGAAGCTTTACGTGTTCTGCCCTACCGTGGCGTCAACGCACTCAACACCGTCGGCTACAAGGAAATGTTTGAGTATCTTGACGGACTCACAACAATAGACGAAGCAATATTCAAGATTCAGAGCAACACCCGCCGCTATGCCCGAAAACAACTCACTTGGTACAAGCGCGACACGGCTATGCAGTGGTTTTCACCCGAAAATATTGAAGAAATCTTAAATTATATCACTTCCAAGATACAGATTGAATCGATTTAACTAACTTTGTACTCTGATGACTGGATGAATGGATGATATGATGACATCAAACCATAAACGTATCATCAAATCATCAAAAGACAAGAAACAGATGCTAAAGAAGATTATCAACATTTTCAAGTCCATCGGTAGGGGAATAATTGGATTCTTCCCTTGGTATGCAAATCTATACAGAGGCAGGAAATGGTACACCAAGATTGCCTTGGGATTCACTTCGTTTGTAGTTTTCCTGTTCCTTTATCTTGGTGCAGTAGACGTCAATTTCCTATGGCTTTTCGGTAGGTCGCCGGGCTTCTACGAGATAATGACTCCACCGAAGAATGCCGGCAGTGAGGTATTCAGTGCTGACGGAGTACTCCTCGGACGTTATCTTAAAGAGAACCGAATACCTGTGCGGTACAATGAAATATCGCCTTCGTTCTGGCGTGCCCTCATAGATACTGAGGACGAGCGATTCTATGAACATCACGGAATCGACTTCGAAGGAATCGGCGGCGCAGTAAAAGATGCCGTTACACACAATGGTGCACGTGGTGCCTCCACTATCACACAGCAGCTTGCCAAAAATCTGTTCCAGGTACGCCGAGGCAACTCCCAGGGCTTATTTGGCCGTATTCCGGGTGTCAGACTTATCATAGACAAGAGCAAGGAATGGATTATTGCCATTAAACTTGAGCTTATTTACAGTAAGGATGCCATACTGACGATGTACGCCAATACCGTTGACTTCGGTAACAACGCGTTCGGAATCAAGACCGCCGCAAAGACTTACTTCAATACGACACCTGACAAACTGACGCCGGATCAATGCGCCGTGCTGGTAGGAATGTTGAAAGCTACAACATACTACAACCCTATCACACGTCCACAGAATGCCATCAAGCGCCGCAATCAGGTGCTCATAAACATGCGTGACCACAACGACCTCACAGCGTCGGCTTGTGATTCACTCATCAAGAAGCCTATAAAGCTTGATGTTCAGCAACAGGACGATGACAAGGGACAAGCCAAGTACTTCCGTGAGGCAGTCGCAAAGTTCCTCAAGCAGCAGCCTGAACTCGAAGGTTACGACCTTTATAGCAGTGGATTACGTATCTATACCACCCTCGACACACGACTCCAGAAATATGCCGAGCAGGCTGTCACGAAGCAGATGCGTGTTGTCCAGCGTGCTTTCGAAGGCAACTGGTATCACGAAGACCCTTGGCGAGACGAGAACGGAAATGTTATTCCAAACTTCATCGAAGGCATAGCCCAGCGTCTTCCAGTCTACAAGGCTTTACAGGCAAAGTTCCCTAATCAGCCCGACAGTGTCGACTATTACATGAACAAGAAGCACGAGGTACGCCTCTTCGACTATGAGAAGGGACATATCACAGCCGAAATGTCCAGTATGGACTCCATCCGCTATATGGTTCGGTTCATGCACAGCGCCTTTGTAGCCATTGAGCCACAGACAGGGGCCGTCAAGGCATGGGTCGGCGATATAGACTTCGATACATGGAACTACGATAAAGTCACTACCGAGCGCCAGCCTGGTTCTACATTCAAGTTGTTCGTTTACACCGAGGCAATCGACCAGGGACTTGTTCCTTGCGACAAGCGTCGTGACGAATACTTCAGCATGCAGGTTGAGGATGACGAGACCCACGAGATGAAGACATGGGCTCCTACCAATGCCAATGGATATTTCACCGGCGACTCAATACCTCTCCGCAGCGCTTTCGCACAGAGTATCAACTCCATAGCAGCACGCCTTGGTCAGGAAGTAGGCATTAATAATGTCATAAAGATGGCACAGAAGATGGGTATAAAGAGCCCGCTTAAGAACAAGCCTGCATTGGCTCTCGGTTCGAGCGACGTCAATCTTCTTGAACTTGTAGGTGCTTACACCACTATTGCCAATGACGGTCGTCATCATGAGCCGACAATCGTTACCAAGGTCGTCGACGATGAAGGCAATGTCCTCTATGAAGCCGACGATGATGATACTCAGGCTGTCAGCCACCGCACAGCATTCCTCATGCAGCAAATGCTAAAGGCAGGACTCGTTGAGCCGGGCGGCACGTCACAGCCTTTGAACGCCTATATTACAAAGGATACCGACTGGGGCGGCAAGACAGGAACATCAAACAACCACTCCGATGCATGGTTTGTCGGCGTTAGTCCTAACCTTGTTTGCGGAGCATGGGTTGGCGGAGAATACCGCTGTATCCACTTCAGATACGGTAAGATGGGACAAGGCTCACGGTCAGCATTGCCTATAGTCGGAAACTTCATCAAATCTGTTTGGAAAGATGGACGCTTCATGAAGTACCACGCTAAATGGCAGGACGACGATGATATAGAGAAGAGTCTGTACGAATGCCAGAGCTATTGGGCTAAGCCTAAGCGAAAGGTTGATACAGTATATGTCAACCGCCGTGACGAGCCAGTCGAAGGTGAAGGTGAGGAAGATGTTGACGAGGAAGTAGATCCGACAGCATTGCCATCACCTGAACATGAAGGAGAGAAGACCCACCACGAGAAGCATCAGGAACCGGCAAAGGCTTCTGAAGCAAGCGGCGAGAAGAACATCTAACCGAACGGAGTGGAGGAAATCGATTTAAATAATCCAGAACTGCAACAGGCGTTGCAGCTCATACAGTTTACCCGTAACAGCCTTTTCCTGACAGGAAAGGCAGGTACGGGTAAATCTACGTTTCTGCGTTACATAGCCTCAACGACCAAGAAGAAGCACATAATCCTTGCACCGACCGGTATTGCTGCCATCAATGCCGGAGGCTCTACCCTACACTCTTTCTTCAAGTTGCCGTTCCACCCTTTGTTGCCGAACGACACACGATATTCCATCCGCCATCTTCGGGAAACTCTGAAATACAACAGCGAGAAGATAAAGCTGATAAAGGAAGTTGAACTTATCATTATCGATGAGATAAGCATGGTGCGTGCCGACATCATCGACTTTATAGACAAGGTTCTCCGGGTTTACTGCCGCAATATGCGTGAACCTTTCGGCGGTAAGCAAATGTTGTTTGTCGGCGACATCTACCAGTTGGAGCCGGTACTCCGTGAAGACGACCGCCGCCTGCTCCACCCTTTCTATGCAAGCGGCTATTTCTTCGATGCACACATCTTCCGCACATTCCAACTTGTAAGCATAGAGCTAAAGAAAGTCTATCGACAGACAGACCCCGTATTTATTGGGATTCTCGACGACATTCGAACCAACTCGGCGACAGACAATGACCTTCGGGAACTAAACCAGCGGGTTGGCAAATCGCTTACCGACGACGATGACAATCTCTCCATAACGCTGTCAACTCGGCGCGATACAGTCGACTATATCAATCAGCAAGAGCTTGACAAACTTGATGGTGAGCCATTTACTGCACACGGAAGGATTACAGGAGAATTCCCAGAGAATTCACTTCCGACCCCTATTGAGCTTGAGTTGAAGCCGGGCTGCCACGTGATGTTCATTAAGAATGACATGGATCATCGTTGGGTCAATGGCACCCTTGGAGTCGTCTCGGCTATCGATATGGAGGAAAATGTTGTCAGCGTGATTGCCGAAGACGGTAATGAATACGATGTCGAACAGGATATGTGGGAGAATGTCCGCTATCGGTTTAACGAAGAAGAGAAGAAAATCGAGGAAGAACAGATAGGAACATACGTGCAGTTCCCTCTCAGGCTTGCCTGGGCTATTACCGTCCACAAGAGCCAGGGACTCACTTTCAAAAGGGTAAACATTGACTTCACCGGTGGTGTCTTTGCCGGTGGACAAACCTACGTAGCCCTCTCCCGTTGTACATCCCTTGGCGGAATTTCCCTCAAAGAGCCCATCAAGAGGAACGATATATTTGTCCGCTCCGAAGTTGTCCGCTTCGCCCGGCAATACAACGACCGCAACATCATCAACAAAGCGTTGAAGCAAAGCAAGGCCGACAAGGAATATTATGATGCCATGAAAGCATTCGACCGTGGTGATTTCGACGCCTGCCTGAATAGTTTCTTCCTAGCCATCCACAGTCGTTACGACATCGAGAAGCCTGCAGCCAAACGACTCATCCGTCGTAAGTTGCAAGTTATCAATGACCTAAAGGCAGAAAACGAAGCCTTGAAGAAGCAGCAAAAAGACCAGGAAGATTTTCTCAAACGCCTTTCTACCGAGTATATTGTTATGGGTAAGGAATGCGAAAAAGCCAATATGAAAGACGCAGCCATAAGCAACTACAAGAAGGCTCTTAAGCTTTTTCCTGACAACCCTCAAGCCAAGCGCAAGCTCAAGCGTTTGGAAGGTGACAATAAGACTTCCGACAAGTAGATATTAAACGGAATATAACTTGCCGTTAAATGACACGCTATATGCCGTTAAACAGGATGTAAAGAGACGCTAAATGGAAGGTAATTTTGCGTTAAAAGGAAGGCAATAAGCTATCAGAAAGAATATTGGAATCCTATCGAGATATATTCCTTGAACTGCCAATAGCCATGATGGTCATCACGAGTTACACCATCATCAAATCGTGGATAAACGAATAGCTGGGCGCTTATCCATTTATTGAATTGCAATGTAAACGTATTCTCCCACTCCAGTTCAGCACGCTCATAACTAGTATATCCGTAAAGGCGGGTCTTCCATTTCAGCATTTCCATCAATTGCCATGTAAGGTCAACGGTGAACTCCGAACCGAAGTCATTCTTGAAATGGTGGTCAGGATCCATACCTAACCTGTCACAAAGTTCCAACTTCCTTGTATACTTCATATTATAAGCGAATGGCGCCAGATGGATTGTTCCCTTAAGGGCGTGCCTCAACCAATCGACATTGTAATCCATACCGATTGACACGTTGAGGTTCAGAGGTGCAAGGAAGTCTGAATAAAGTCTTGGATCGTTTGACTTATAGCTATGTGTAAACTGCGAATATGCTATAACCTGCAGAGTATAATACCACTTACTTACAGCCTGCAAACCAAGTTTCGAGGTCAATCGGAACAAGTCTTCTGTTGTCTTGAAACGATGTAGAGAGTCCGATCGGGAGCTCTGCATACCGAAGCGCAACTCCAACTTATTGTCCCATTTCACTTTCTGCTTATTATTGAAGTTTGCCTCCATTGTCACATTCGACAATGCCGAGTAATTGCTCTCTCCACCTTTATACCAGTTTCCCGATATATAATTCTGCATAAACTGCAAGGAGAAATCGCCCTTGAAATTCCAGAAGTTTGGCTTTTTCAGAACAACGGTGAACGGTGTAGTCTCCGGCTCAACAAACTCTCCTGCCGACTTTTCAACGAAATCCGGCTGTCTGCGGCGCAACGGCTCTTCGGGTTCGTAAGCCGGAGCACCAGCCTCAAGTATCTCGCTTTCAGAACTTCTCACACGGTCAGGGTGCTGCATATACATGCGCAACATCTGGCGGTCGGCAAAAGACAAGGAGTCGTTTGGAGTAAAGGCTTTCCTCGATATATCGTGATAGAAAGTCAACGGCAGGAACATTCGCAATTCGTCTTCCGACTGTTCTGACTTGTTTACATGAGATGGCGAAGAGTATATCCTGTTCTTCAGCGATGTCAGAGAATCACTATAATACTGAAGCCTAGAGTTCAACTGAGCCGGCTCACGGTTACGTCTTGGAAAACGATAACGCCATTGTGCATTGCCACACAATGGTATCAACATGATAATCGACAATATGAGCAGACCTTGTTTCATAATTTGTCTGCAAAGGTACACAATATTTTTGTCATTCCACTCTTTTGAGCCACCTTTAATATAGTAAGCAATCATTCCGGTACGAAAAGCAAAAAATTGTCATTTTGTTTTGTCATTCCACTCATTTACACTACCTTTGCAAAAACTATCCCACTAAACCACAGTTATGAAAAAGAATATATTACTATTGCTCGTCATGCTTCTGCCCGCTATGGGACTGCAAGCTCAGATAATCAATAAAAGCAATAAGGATAAGATAGGACAAGACATCAAGAATGGTTTCCACAATACTCTTGAAGCCATAAAGCAAGATGCACATCCTAGCGGTGAGCATAGCTTGTGGGATGCTTACGCCGGTCCGAGGCTCGGTCTTGGCGTTTCGTCACTGCCGGGTGCAGGTGGCGCACCAGAATTGGGCGTTGTTGCCGGTGGATTCTTTGAAGTATATGTAGCAAAGAATATCGGTCTCTCATTCGACATTACCTTCCAGCACAGAGGCGGAAACAATGTCCACCATGCTGAGATGGTCAATGTGACTGACGAAAGCGGCAATGTTACAGGTCAGGTTCTCAATTCCGGCAAGTATAACTATAATCTCAACTACATCACGACCGATTATCTGATTCATTGGTATCCATGGCCATATCGTCCTGTAAGCTTCTATTCCGGTCTACAGCTGTCGAAGCTTGCTAGTGCAAATTGCCGCAGGAAGGGCGGAAGCAAGGATAAAATACATGACGAGTTATTCGAAGGTGAGATAAGTATTCCTGTCGGAGCCACCTACGAATGGAAGCAGTGGGAATTCGATGCCCGATATGATATATCCCTGCGAAAGCTGTCGAAGACCCACAAGGCACGCCAAATTCTTGGCAATGCCCATGATATGATGCTGGCACTGACAGTTGCCTATCGCATCCAGATATTCTAATTGCAATGAATGTCTGATGAGGACAATTTGCACTTTACTCTTACTTGTAGCTTCTATCTCTTTATTTGCCGAATCGAACATCGTTGATACGGCAAAGTATAACTTTTTCCCTACAGAAGAGGAGGACTCTGCAATAGCCTCATCCACTCACGAAAAGCCTTCCACCTACATTAAATTGCCCGAGAATCTTCCGTCCCGGTGGGGATTCGCAGTTATGGCAATGCCGGGAAATGTAGTAGGTCTTGACAAATGGTCAAGGGAATGGCTGCAAAAACACCGTACGTTTTCTTTAGCCGGAGAGCTACGCTATACTCCCCAGCCCAGCGATGGCGACAACTTCGCCACCGACTACAACTACCCTACTTTCTCTATTGGATTCAGATATTCGTTCAACCACGGTACTGAGTTACAGCGCATTGAAAAGGACTATAACTCTGTTCTTGGCGATGTCGCAACATTGTATGGCAAGTTCTCCAGACCGTTCTGGCGGAACCGCCATTTTGAATTTGCCTATTATATAGGTACAGGTATTGGCTACAGCCACAAGAAATACAATAAGACCGACGAGGTGAACAATGAGTTTATAGGCAGTATCTGGAACATTTACTTCACTGCCGGACTCACGGCTACCTATAAGATTGACCGAGAATGGTCGATACTTGCAGGCGTCGACTTCAGTCATCACAGCAACGGAGCGCTCTACCGACCGAACAAAGGAACAAACTATATCAGTCCATTAGTCGGCGTTGCCTATACTCCGACAAGTGAGAAAGAACACATTATTAAGGACAAGCCTGTTCTTACTCCGGTAGACTACAGCAAGGGAATGTTCCTGGAATTCTCCCTTGGAGCCGGAGCTAAGACGCTTCTTGAGGATTGGCAGTATACCCAATATAGCATCAGCCCTGACGATCCACGCTACCATACGACAAAGTTCTCTGTATATGGGACTTACAGCTTGCAATCCGCTCTATTGTACCGATATGCCCGCCGATGGGCATCCGGTCTCAGTTTGGACATTTTCTACAGCGATTATGCAAGCAAGATAAAATACATTGATGATATTCAAGGACGCAAAGACGAGAAGCACAGTCCTTGGTCGGTAGGCTTAGCATTGAAACATGTGGTCTACTATGGTCGTTTCTCAGCCAGTATGGGTATAGGTGCTTACGTATACCGGCACATGGGCTATGCGGCAAGACACTCTGAAGGACCACAATGGCTGTATGAAAGGATAGGACTTTTCTATTCTATCCCTGCATTACATGGTGCTGCCTTTGGATTCAATGTTTTGGCTCATGCGACGAAAGCCGATTTCACGGAACTCGTTATAAGCTATCCAATAAAGTTGTAATCAGCTGTCCTTTAGAGTTATAGAAACGGAGCAAGAAGGTGTCCGAACCAACCTTTGAACTTGTCCCATCCTGTCCGCCATTCGTTCCAGGAATCCTCAGTAAGATAGAAACTGTCCTTCTTCTGGCTTTCGAACATGTCGTTGAGCTGGCGGGTAGTACATTTGTCGAGTATGACGGCATTCTCCTCACGGTCCCAGCGAAGGCTTCTAGAGTTGAGGTTTGCCGAGCCGACAGTACAGATTCTGCCATCAACCATTATAATCTTTGTGTGATGGAATCCCGGTTTGTACATCC
Source organism: uncultured Prevotella sp. (assembly GCA_900315635.1). GTDB lineage: Bacteria > Bacteroidota > Bacteroidia > Bacteroidales > Bacteroidaceae > Prevotella. Next base: position 211,366 of record OMZV01000002.1, on the reverse strand, counting down.
AGACATCACATCCATGTTCCATCAGTTGATGGGCGTTGTAGAATCCACAGTCTGGAGTAAGAGGAATATCGCTCTTCACGCTAAGCAGAATCTGGACTTTCACACCGCGCTTAACGGCATCCTTCAATGCCTTTTTAAGATTATGTGAAAGTGTAAAATATGGATTGATAAGCTTTATACTATCCTGTGCATCGTTGATGGCATCAAGATAGAACTTACGGATAATCTTATTGCCATTGTGCGGTTCACGGTTGATGATTCCCACCATCTTATGTCCTGCCGACTCGCAGACATCAGGCTTCAATTCCTTGAAATAGCTTATGTCCTGACCACCGTGGTAGAGTCCGGCGTCATTGAGGGGTTTCCCGGTAACCTGCTCCCACATTTTGACAAAGATACGTTGCAAGGTATTCACTTCCCCGCCACTGATACGGCAGTGCATATCATGCCATGAGCCGACCTGCTTCGTACCTTTTATGTAATAGTCGGCTATATTCATTCCCCCAGTGTACGCAATTCGCCCGTCAATCACGACAATCTTTCTATGGTCACGATTGAACACATCATTGAGGAAAGGGAACTTCACCGGATTGAATTCGTAAATCTCAATACCTTTACTACGGATAAACTTCAAGTCACGCTTCCGCATCGGACTGTTGTTGCTGGCATTGCCAAAGCCATCGAAGACAAGCCGAACTTTCACCCCCTCGGCTGCCTTCGGAGCCAAATGTCCGATAAGCTCACGGTTGATGGAGTCATTGCGGAAGTTGAAATACTCCATGTGGATAGTACTCCGTGCCTGGTCGATAGCCTTGAAAAGATCGTCAAACTTTTCCTGACCGTTCATCAGGAGGGTAACTGAGTTGTTGTGGGAGAACGTTATTCCCTCAGCACGCAACTGCCTTGCCAGCACACTGTCAGAAGTCTCATTTATAACTTCTTCGGCTAAACCATTATCCGTTTCACCGGCAGCTGTCATCACGACAGATACCGACAATAATATTATAGAAAGTCTTTTCCGTGAATGTATCTTCATTAGTTTTTGATTCTTACTTCTTTTCTTCCATCAATGATGCGGCATAGCTGTCGACAATGCCAAGCAGATGATGTTCCTTATCGGTAACAAGCACGCTGTGAATCTTATGCCGGTGCATAATATTCTGAATCTCCGTAATCTTTGTTCTCGGCGAAACCATCTTCGGGGTACGCGTCATAATATCGCTGACTGTATGGTCGAAGAACTTCGCCTGCCATTTCTCCATTGCCCGGCGGATGTCACCATCGGTAATAAGACCTGCCACCCTGCCTTCGCTGTCCAAGCTGACGCCCATTCCGAGCTTTCCTTTTGACACATGAATTATAGCCTCGCCGAGTTTCATATTCTCCGGGATAATAGGCATATCGGCGGAACGCATCACATCCTGAGCCGTTGTCAGCAACCGGCGACCGAGCTCGCCACCCGGATGGAACTGCGCAAAGTCGCGCGGCTTGAAGTCACGGACTTCCATCAAGGCAATTGCCAGGGCATCGCCCATAACCAGGGCGGCTGTAGTACTGCTTGTAGGTGCCAGATTCAGAGGGCAAGCCTCCTTCTCCACACTCACGAGAATGTGTGCCGTGGAATATTTGGCAAGCAGTGAATTGGCATTGCCCGTCATACCTATAATAGGAATATTCATGTGGAGCACCATCGGGATGAACCTCAATAGTTCATCCGTCTGACCGCTATTACTCAGGGCAAGCACCACATCGTCGGATGTCATCACTCCAAGGTCGCCATGATAAACGTCCAGCGGATTGATAAAGAAAGCCGGAGTACCCGTCGAAGCCAGTGTAGCAGCTATCTTTGCGCCGATGTTTCCACTCTTTCCGACACCCGTTACGATTATCTTTCCCTTGCAAGTATACATCATCCTGACAGCCTTGTCGAAATTATCGTCAAGCTGCGGAATCAAATTGAGGGTCGCCTGAGCCTCATCCTTTATACATTGTATAGCATATTGGCGGACATTTGCAAGCCGCTCCTCTACCTTTTCCTTTGTCATTATAAATCCCCACCAAGCCACCCCCCAAGGGGAGGATGTTTGATTACCTAATATTATTTGAATTTATTTCACCAGATCCCCAATAAGACCATCCAACTTATCAAGTTCCAGCATATTTGCTGCATCACTAAGTCCTTTGTCAGGGTCGGGATGAACTTCGAAGAAATAGCCCGTTGCTCCAAAAGCCTTAGCAGCCTTTGCCATTATCGGAACATACTTGCGGTCGCCAACGGTCTTGCCATTGCCGGCACTCGGGCGCTGAACGCTATGGGTGCAATCCATGATAACCGTCGGGACAATGCTCAGCATATCGGGAATATTCCGGAAGTCAACTACAAGGTTGTTATAGCCGAAGCAATTGCCACGCTCCGTAAGCCAAATGTCCTTTGCCCCACTCTCACGCGCCTTTTCAACAGGATACTTCATGTCTAGTCCCGAAAGAAACTGCGCCTTCTTAATGTTCACCACCTTGCCCGTCTTTGCCGCCGCAACGACCAAATCGGTCTGACGGCAAAGGAAAGCCGGAATCTGAATGACATCAACAACCTCGCCAACAGGCTCAGCCTGCCAGCTCTCATGTATGTCGGTAAGCAATCGCAGTCCGTATTTCGACTTGACATCAGCTAGCATCTGCAAGCCCTTTTCAAGCCCCGGTCCCCGGAAAGAATGGATTGACGTGCGGTTTGCCTTGTCGAATGATGACTTGAATATTATGTCGATTCCATATTTGCGGTTGAGCCGCACAAGCTCCCGTGCCACCGTATCTAGCAACTCTGCCGACTCAATGACACATGGTCCTGCTATGAATACTGGTTTCATATCTCATTATTTATAGGAGTTGCAAAGTTAACTATAATAAAGAATAAAACCAAGGGATTAACATAAGTTTAAGGTTATATGGTGGAATAATTGTTTGCAAAGGCGGAAAAATTAACAACGAACGATTTTGAGACAAAATAAATGGGCTTCCACTTTGAGTTCAATGGAAAAAGTAGTATATTTGCACATAAATTATCAACAAAACAAAAACATATATCAAACTTATGAACGATAACTCCATCATGCAGAAGGCAGCCGACAATATCAGAATTCTGGCTGTCTCAATGGTAGAAAAAGCTAATTCCGGACACCCTGGTGGCGCTATGGGCGGCGCTGACTTCATTAACGTCTTATTCTCAGAATATTTAGTTTACGATCCTGACGAGCCAACATGGGCTGGCCGCGACCGTTTCTTCCTCGACCCGGGTCACATGTCACCGATGCTCTATTCAGCACTGTGCCTCAGCGGAAAGTTCACCCTCGACGAGCTCAAACAGTTCCGCCAGTGGGGCTCTCCTACTCCGGGTCACCCAGAGTTGAATGTACAGCGTGGCATCGAGAACTCCAGCGGTCCTCTGGGACAGGGTCATGCCATCGCAGCTGGTGCTGCCGTTGCTGAGAAGTTCCTTGAGGCTCGTCTCGGCAAGACCGTCATGCAGCACAAGATCTACGCTTACATCTCTGATGGCGGCATTGAGGAAGAGATTAGCCAGGGCGTTGGTCGTATAGCCGGAAACCTCGGACTCAACAACCTTATAATGTTCTATGACTCTAACGACATCCAGCTCTCTACCGAGTGCGGCGTTGTCATGAGTGAGGACACCGGTGCCAAGTACAAGGCTTGGGGCTGGAACGTAATCAAGATAAACGGTAATGACGTCGACGAGATTCGCAAGGCTCTCGATGCCGCTCAGAAAGAAACCGAGCGTCCGACAATCATTATCGGTCACACAATGATGGGTAAGGGTGCCCTGAAAGCTGATGGTACAAGCTATGAGCACAATATCAAGACTCACGGCGCACCACTCGGCGACGGCGCTTACATCAATACCGTTAAGCATCTCGGCGGCAACCCTGACGATCCGTTCGAGATATTCCCTGAGGTAAAGAAGCTCTATGCCGACCGTCAGGCTGAGCTCCGCAAGATTGTTGCTGAGCGTCATGCCGAGGAGAAGAAGTGGGCTGAGGAGAATCCTGAGAAGGCTGCCGAGATGAAGGAGTGGTTCTCAGGCAAGGCTCCAAAGGTCGACTGGACAAAGGTTGTCCAGAAGCCGGGCTCTGCCACACGTAACGCTTCTTCTGCCTGCCTTGCCGAACTCGCAAAGCAGGTTCCTAACATGGTTTGCGCTTCAGCCGACCTGTCGAACAGTGACAAGACCGATGGATTCCTAAAGCAAACCCATTCGCTCGTTCGCGGTGACTTCTCCGGAGCATTCTTCCAGGCTGGTGTCAGCGAGCTGACAATGGCTGACATGTGCATCGGTATGATGCTTCATGGCGGTGTTATCGCAGCTATGGGAACATTCTTTGTATTCTCCGACTACATGAAGCCTGCCGTTCGTCTTGCTGCCCTGATGGGTACACCGGTCAAGTTCATCTGGACTCACGATGCATTCCGTGTCGGCGAGGATGGTCCTACCCACGAGCCTGTTGAGCAGGAGGCACAGATCCGTCTGCTCGAAAAGCTCCAGAACCACAAGGGTCAGGACAGCCTGCGTGTATTCCGTCCTGCCGATGCTGAGGAGACAACAGTCTGCTGGGCTATGGCAATGGAGAACATGGAGACTCCTACAGCACTTATCTTCTCACGTCAAAATATCGCCGAGCTCCCTGCAGGCAACGACTATGAGCAGGCTCGCAAGGGTGCTTACGTTGTAGCAGGCAGTGACGATCCGTTCGATGTCATTCTGCTCGCCAGCGGTTCTGAGGTTAGCACACTAGAAGCCGGTAAGGAACTCCTCGAGAAGGACGGTGTACGTTGCCGTGTAGTAAGTGCTCCTTCTGAGGGACTCTTCCGCCGTCAGTCGAAGGAATATCAGGAAAGCGTACTGCCTACAGGCAGCAAGATATTCGGTATGACAGCCGGTCTGCCTGTAACCCTCGAGGGTCTTGTTGGCATCGGTCCTAACAGCCGCATCTTCGGAATGAAGAGCTTCGGATTCAGTGCTCCTTACAAGGTGCTCGACGAGAAGCTTGGTTTCACAGCCGAGAATGTCTACAAGCAAGTTAAAGATTTCCTCGGAAAGTAAGCATATCCGATTCATCCACTGTAGGGGCGTCACATTGTGCGCGTCCCCCACAGTTGTAATAAAGATGAAATAGAAAACTCAAAAGTAAACAATAGTCTAAACTAAAACTTATAGATCATGGAAGTAAAAACAGTTGGACTTGCCAGCGATCACGCCGGATTTCCTTTGAAGCAATTTGTGATTGAGTATCTCAAGAAGCACAACTATGAATTTAAGGACTTCGGTACTTACAGTGACATCAGTTGTGACTATCCTGACTTCGCCCATCCACTGGCTGAAGCCATTGAGAGCGGTGAGGTTTACCCTGGAATTGGCATCTGCGGCAGTGGCGAAGGCATGGCAATCACGCTGAACAAGCATCAGGGTGTTCGTGCCGGACTGGCTTGGAACAAGGACATTGCCGAGCTTATCCGCCAGCACAATGACGCCAACGTCGTCGTCCTGCCAGGTCGTTTCATCAGCAATAAGGAAGCCGAGGCAATACTCGACAAGTTCTTCACAGCCACATTTGAGGGCGGACGTCATGCCCGCAGGGTCGCAAAGATTCCTGTTGATGCATGGAATGAATCGAAGAAACAAAACGCTTAACATCTCTCTATATCGCAAAAAGGGCTTGCTCACAATGTGAACAAGCCCTTTTTGCGTTGTAAAAGACTCCGTTTCAGAAATAAAAATAAATTAATAATAGATTGTTTTTAATTTATTCCTAAATAAAAATAAATTATTTTCTATTGTAAAACGGTATCTTTTACAACACAAAAGGCACCGTCCTGAATTGTGGGACGGTGCCTTTTGCATTATAATCAGCTATGTCTTACTTCTTTGGCTCCGGCTCAATGTCGGGCAAATGGAACTGATACTTTTGGTCGAAGATGTCCTTGACATTGTTAATCTCAAGGAAAGATGTTCCATGAGAGAACGAACCGGAGAGGTAAGCAATCTTATCGTCATTCTTGATGAAGCCCTTCTGACGGAGCATTCTCACGGCAGCTGTAAACAGATACTCGGTAGAGACATGATTCTTCTGATACACAGGAATGATACCGTATGACAAGTTGAGCCAACGCTGGAGCTTTTCGTTATAGCAGATGGCAAGCACTGGGTTTGGACCACGGTAAGCGGCGAGGTTGCGGGCAGTCTGTCCTGTAGCCGAATCGGTGATTATTCCCTTAACGCCAATCTCCTCAGTAGCCTCGATGGCAGCCTTGGTAAGGAACTCACGCTGGTCAGGATTATGTCCGAAGAGATTGAACACAGCCTGTTGCTCAGAGTAAGTCGAATGGACGTCAGCCTCAGCCTGCTCGGCAATTCTAGCCATAGTCTGCACAGCCTCGAGTGGATACTTACCGCTGGCTGTCTCGCCCGACAGCATGAGAGCATCGGTATGGCTGTAGATTGCATTGGCAATATCGGTCACCTCGGCACGTGTCGGACGCGGATTCTCTATCATCGTGTGGAGCATCTGGGTGGCGACGATTACCGGTTTCTTCTTCTTGATGCATTTATTTATAATCATGCGCTGAATGCCCGGTATACGCTCAATAGGCACTTCGATACCAAGGTCACCACGGGCAACCATGATTCCGTATGAGGCATCAATAATCTCATCGATGTTGTCGACACCTTCCTGATTCTCAATCTTCGATATAATCTTGATGTCGGAATGGTGCTCGTCGAGAATCTTCTGGACAGCCATAACGTCGGCGGCTGAGCGGACAAATGAATGGGCTATAAAATCGATGTCCTCGTCAATGGCGAGCTTGATGTTGCGCTTGTCCTTCTCGGTGAGAGCCGGGAGGTCGATGTGCTCACCCGGAACGTTGACACTCTTGTGAGAACCCAGTACTCCGTCATTCTGCACTTCTGCGACAAGCATTGGACCGGTGTTCTCGACGACCTTCATATCTATGGCTCCATCGTCGAAAAGCATGTCGTCGCCTTCCTTGACATCCTTTGTTATGTCGGGATAGCTGACGTTGACAATGTCCTTCGAAGTGTCCATCTCCGGACGTCCGAATATCTTCACCATATCGCCGGCCTTGTACTCAATCGGCTTAGGAGTGCCAGTTGTGCGCACTTCAGGCCCCTTAGTATCAATAAGGATACCGATGTGAGGAGAAACGGCTCGAGTGTTACATATTATTTTGCGTATGCCTTCAGGAGTAGCGTGGGCTGTGTTCATGCGGACGACATTCATTCCAGCAATGAAGAGACTGCGGATGAAGTCCTCGTCACAACGCATATCGCTGACGGAACATACAATCTTAGTTTGTTTCATAATCTATCCTGCTTAAGGTTTCGTATGCAAAGTTAATGTAAAAGAGCGACTTTTCAAAGGAAAAGCCCAACTAGTTTTGAAAAAAGTGACAAACGCCTGCTCTATGATTGTCCTGCAAGACCTGCAGTGACGACACTTATCTTTACATCGCCTGCTTTCTCTATCTCCCGTGCGCAAGCTGTGATTGTGGCTCCGGTGGTGGCTACATCGTCGATAATGAGGACATGCTGTCCACGGAAGGCATCGGGATTGACAAGCGAAAAAGCATGCTCGACATTCTCGGCACGTTCCTGGCGGGACTTGTGTGTCTGTGTGTCGAGGTATTTGCTACGACTGACAGCCTTGTCAATCATTGGCAAACCGACAATGGAGCAAATGCCACGGGCTATCTCACGGCTCTGGTTGTAGCCTCGCTTCCGCTCACGATTCCTTGCCAGAGGAAGGGGCATGACAGCCGTGATGCCATCGAAGAATCCGACGGTCATGAATTGTGTAGCAATCAAAACGCCCAGTTGAAAACCATACTCGGGATGGTTGTAGTATTTCATTTGCTTGATGACGTTCGTGCTTTTGGTGTGGGGATAATAGAAGAAAAGGGCTGAGCACTTCTCGACATGGAACCTGCCCCAGAAGAGTTTGCACATTGGATTGTCGTAAGGGTTCTTCTCATAGTAGGTTCGGGGGAGCCGAAGGTTACATCTGCCACAGATGACTTTCTCGCCGACGGTCAGCCGCCTGCCACAGATGGCACAACGGGGAGGCACCAGCGTGTTAAGGATGCGGGACAAGAAGCTAATCCTCTGGGTACTCATCGGCTTCGGCGTCATTATATTCGTCGGCACTGTCAATGCACTGGCGGATAAGTTCCAAAGAGAATCCACGACCTGCCGCCCACTTGATGGTCTTCATGGCACGCTCGTAGTCGGTGGCTGCTTTGGTTGTTTCAATCTTTGACTTAATCATCGGACGGAGAATCTCAAGGTACTCGCTGTCGGGGACTTCATCAAGAGCTTCGGCAATAATCTGGCTGTCAACGCCCTTCTGCCGAAGGGAAACTTCTATCTTACGGCGTCCCCAGTGGTTGAACTTTATCTTGTCATGGATGAAGAATGTAGCAAACCGGCGGTCATCAATGAATTTTGCATTGACAAGCTTGGCTATGACACGGGCACGGGCATGGGCTTCGAGTCCCCATTGCCTCATCTTCGTGTCAGCTTCACCCGTGGAATGCTCACCCTTAGCACAAAGTGCCGAGAGCTTCTTCAAGGCTTTCTCCTCAGTAATGACGCGGTTTAGCATAAGACTTGAATGTTGATTTGTTGACTAGAAGTATTGCTTTATGACATCCGACCAGACAGAATATCCAGCCTCGGTGAGGTGAAGTCCGTCAACGGAATACTCACGGCGGAGGACATTGCTGTCGGGTTCTGTCAGATGCGAGAAGACATCGATATAAGTTACTTCATGGGAATTGCACCAAGCCTGCAACTTGGCATTGATAAGGGGAACGTCGTCGGTACGACCCTTGAGAGTCTTCCATCTGTTGAAACTCTCATTGATAGGCAGGAGACTGAAATAATAGACTTGAGAATTAGGACTCTGGCGGCGAATCTCGGCAAGCAGGCGCTCCACAAGCCGGGCAACAGAGTCATTGGAAATGCCGTGGCTGACATCATTGATACCACAGCCGACGAATATTTTCTTTGGTTTGGCAGATGTAATCTCATTGAGGCGATGGAGCATACCATTGGCATCATCGCCCATAATTCCTCGATTGACAATAAGCCCGCTGGCTGTAGGAATCCGTTTGTTCCATTTGCCTCCGAACTCAGTAAGGCTATTGCCGAGCATTACAATATTGTCGGATGTTATCATAGGAAGATGATGGAAAAGTGTGACACGGTGGCGGTAGTGAGCCGTTGAACGATAGTGAACCTCAGGAGTCTGGGCATAACCCACCATAGCCGGCACACAAAACAATAAAGAAAATATTAACTTATGTCTCAAAATTAGTTTTTATCAATTAGAAGGGAAACTATCTCTTTAGCTTGAACTTTCGGTAGAGTTTCCAACCGAGTATGACAGCATCGGCAACACTTGCCCCCGTCGACATCCAACCCGAGAAACACTTGCTCGGGGTCTTCTTGCCACTGCCGCCTTTATGGAAGAGACGGTCCCACAACTTTCTGACCTGACCGCTGTCCTTGGTTATGTCGGTGAGCAGTTGGGCTTTGCGCAGACGTATCTCGTCGAGTGTATGGTAAACTGGAGTCTCTTTTATCTCTTGATTTTCCGGCATGATTATTTCGACATTAACAATCCGGCCAGAAACTTCACAAGCGGACGCTCAACAAGTCTGTGGCGGAAGATGATAAACACAAAGAGCAGCAAGACATAGAACCCGCCCACAATAGCAAAGGCACCAGCCAGTGAATGGATGAGGGGAGCTATGAAATAAGCTACCGAGAATGAGAAATAAATAAGGGCAATAGCCAATAAAAGGCAGAACACCGCCACTACGGTAATGACCGTAATGAGCCGCACCACCTTCTCTATTACATCGAGCTTCACATACTCTGACTGAAGCCCGATGTAATGTTTTAGCACCTCAACAAGCTGTGCTATGGTCTCAACATTATTGTCGTTGGAGAACATGCCTTGGAATTATTCAGCTGCCTCGGCAGAATCCTTAATGTCGTCAACGAACTCGTCCATTTCCTTACGGGAAAGCTTCAAGTCGTGCTTCTTGCAGAAATCATCGACAGCGTCAGAAATCTTTGTACGTGTGTCAGCACCCTTCTCAGGAGCCAAAAGCAAACCAAGTGCAGCTCCGGCGATAGCACCACCGAGGAATGCGCCAATGTAACCTAATGTTTTCATAATCGTTATATTTTTAAAGTTTCCAAACGCAAATTTAGATAATCTTTTCTGCATCTGCAATCATTAGCCGTCTATTTTATGTTAAAAAAGATGTAAAACATTTATTTAACAAACTTTATGCAGCAATTACTCCTTTATTAGCCCATATTTTTGTATCTTCGCAAAAAATTATATCGATTGGAAATATACCATTAAATAATTGTACACTAAGTTATGAAGAAAATTATGGTTTTAGGCGCGGCAATGTGTGTTGCCCTTGCCTTCACAAGTTGCAAATCAAGTGAAAGTGCTTATCGCAAGGCTTATGACAAGGCCCAGGCTCAGGATGCCGCACTCGCCAACAATAACAACAACAATACTGAAACAACTACTACCGACACTGATGTTCCTGTAGTTACTCCGCTGGAGAAGAAGTCAGCCGACCAGACAGCTGTTGTCGACAATAATGACAACATCGCCGTCCGCCACGAGAACGTCAACTATGAGAGCGGTGAGGCTCTGAAGGCTTACAGCGTTGTTATCGGCTCATTCTCTATCAAGGCTAATGCCGACGACCTGCTTGCCCGTCTGCAGCGTGCCGGTTACAAGGCATCGATTGCTTCTGCCGACATCGCAGGCACAACAACATACCGTGTCATCTCTGCTACCGCCGACACAAAGAGTGAGGCAGCAAGCAGCCGCAACGCCATCCGTGGAACTCAGTTCAACCCGAAGGGTGACGCATGGATTCTCGCCAAGTAAATGGGGAGAATTCTTTCAATAGACTACGGCAAGAAACGCACAGGACTGGCTGTTACCGACCCATTGCAGATTATAGCCAATGGACTGGCGACAGTCAGTACGTCTACTTTGTTCGACTACCTGAAGGATTATACCGCTAGGGAGAATGTCGAGCAAATCGTTATCGGCAGACCGACACAACCTGACGGCAGACCAAGTGAGAACCTGGGACGCGTCGAGCAGTTTGTCAACAGATGGCGCAAAGCCGTACCAACAATTCCAATAGTCTTCTATGACGAGCGATTCACTTCGGTCATAGCCCATCAGGCAATGATTGACGGAGGGGTGAAAAAGAAGCGCCGCCGTGAGGACAAGGGACTAGTCGATGAGATTTCGGCAACTATAATTCTTCAGGACTACATGAAGTCTATCGGGAAATAGCCTCATGAAGTCCATCGGAAAATAAGGGTCAGGAATTTTTTACCCTTTTACTTTTTTACTTTTAATATGACATTACCTATTTATATTTATGGTCAGCCGGTGCTGAGGAAAGTGGCACAGGACATTCCGACCGATTACCCCAACCTTAAGGAACTTATTCAGGATATGTTCGAGACCAACACAGCCAGTGATGGTGTCGGACTTGCTGCTCCACAGATAGGCAAGAGCATTCGGGTGGTCATTATCGACCTCGACCCATTGAGTGACGAGTTTCCTGAGTACAAGGACTTCCGCCACGCCTACATCAACGGACACATTCTGGAATTTGACGACAAGGAGACGGAGACTCTCGAAGAGGGTTGCTTGTCATTGCCTGGCATTCACGAGTCAGTGAAGAGGGCAAAGCGCGTTCACGCCAAATGGCTCGATGAGAATCTCAAGGAGCATGACGAATGGGTCGACGGCTATCTGGCACGTGTCATGCAGCATGAGTTCGACCATCTCGAGGGAGCTCTGTTCATCGACCACCTGACCGCTTTCCGCAAGCAGATGATCAGAAGCAAGCTCAAAGCTCTGGCTGCCGGAAGGGTTCGCTGCGGATACCGCATCAAGCCATATAAGAAGTGAAGAACGAAGAGTGAAGAGTGAAGAACGAAGGATTTTCTACATATCATATTAGTAGGATTTTAAGACGGGCAACCTTTTTGGTTGTCCTTCTTGCTATTTCGGTACCGGCATCGGCTCAGTACAACATAAAAAAGCTGATGGAAGAGGGACGGCAGACTCTCGATCAGGGATATTATGTCGTTGCCCTGCAGATATTCCAGCGTGTGGTTGGGTTGCGTCCCGACAAGAATGAGGCGTGGTATCTCAGCGGCGTGTCGAAATATCATCTGGAAGACTACAAGGGTGCTGAGGAAGACTGCTCCAAAGCCATCGACCTCAACCCGTTCATAGTGGAGTATGTTGAGCTGAGGGCAATGTCGAGACTGAGAGAAGAGAAATATGACAGCGCAATAGTCGACTTCACCCATGCTCTGGAAATGAACCCCGACAATCGGGAGTACTGGTTCAACAGGGCATACTGCTACAGTCAGGAGCATATCTATGACATTGCGCTCCAACAGCTTGACTACATCGAAAAGAGATGGCCTACTTTTCAGGACGCCAAGAACTTAAGACAAACAATCCTTTCGACAAAGAGAATCCTAAAGAAATAGCAGAAGGCTACCCTATCTCAAATACCTTATTCTTACTTCTGCGCCCGTTCCCTGCAATGCCTTGCGGATTTGGGCTGTGTCGGCATCATAGAAATGATACGGATAGACTATCTTCGGTTTGATAGTCTCGACAGCCTGGCGGAGCTGCTTTAAGTCCATAGTGAAACGGCTGACGGGCAGGAAGGCGATATTGATATTCTTCAGTTCCTTCATCTCCGGAATGAATTCAGTGTCACCGGCAATATATATCCTGAATCCATCGAAGTCGAGGACATACCCGTTCCATTTACCCTTAGGGTGACGCTTGGCATTTTTCTTGGATATATTGTAGGCAGGCACACAATATATCACACTGTTATCGCCAATCTTCATGTACATATTATTCTCCAACACATTGCCCTGCCTCATCTGATACCAAATATCCTTCGGAATGATAAGCTCCGTGAAGTTATGGTCGGTCAGCACACGGATAGCATAGTCGTCGAAATGGTCGAGCTGTTTGTTTGTAACCAGAATAAAGTCAGCCTTTGGCTTATCGAGGTATGACAGCACCGGTCCGACATGGCTGCAAACGGGGTCGATCTCGAACTCACGCCCATCGAAATTAATCTGAAGGCTAGCGTGCTTTATCGGAGTGATGGTAATCTTTTTGCCATGTACTGAATAGAACACATCGGGCTCTCGCTTCTCCTGCGGTGTCTTTTTGCTGCAAGACCCAAGAAGAACCAATAACAAAAGAACTAAAATCAACCATCTGTTATTCTTCATTGCTGCTACCCTTTCCTTTTTTCATCACATCATCCTATCATCACATCATCCTATCATCTCATCATCCTTTCATCACATCATCCTTTCAACACATCATCCAATCATCCCCCAATACTCCGTCTGTATCTTTCCATCACCTCATGCTCGACATCCTCTGCAGTCTTAGGCGATATGAACAGAGAACGGATCCACAGCCCAACGGCAATGACAATTATTCCGGCAACAATAGCCAATACCCATTTCAACACGGTACTCTCAATAGGCAGGAAGTCGGGCAGTGACGAACCGACAACGGCTCCACCGATTATAATAATCCAGTTGACCACACTACCCTGCTTATAGCCATTCTGTATCCGCTGGTACTCGTCGTCATTGGCAAGTATCTGCTTTCTGTTCTTCTCCCAAAGGGCTTTAAATTCTTCGTCAGACATCGAGTTAAAGGTAAAAAAGTAAAAAAGTAAAAAAGTGAATGGGGCTTATTAGAGAAATGATGGTGATGATTAATCCAATTTAAGGATATAGTCACGACATTGCTCCATGAGCCATTTAGGAGTACTAGTGGCTCCACATATACCTACCGTATGGGCATTGGCAAACCAAGCCATGTCAATCTCGTCGGCACTCTCTATCTGATGGCTGTTAGGATTGACACTGAGACACTCCTTGAAGAGAACTTTTCCGTTGGAGCTCTTTCTGCCCGCAACAAAAATAATCACATCATGACGGGAGGCAAACTGAGCTATGTTCGGCATCCGGTTGGCTACCTGACGACAGATGGTATCGAAACTGCGGAAGACAGCGTCCTTCGATATATGCTTCTGAATATAGTCAATGATGGCATGGAACTCGTCGAGGCTCTTGGTAGTCTGACTATACAGATAAATGTCATGTGTAAAGTCGAGCTTCGATTTGGCATCATCAAGATTCTCAATGACTATGGCGTGACCATTAGTCTGACCGACCAAGCCCAACACCTCGGCATGACCATTCTTACCGAATATGACTATCTGTGCTTCAGGATCCACAGGTTCCTCCCCAAGCTTCACTGAAGGGGAAGATGTCTGATTACCAATTTTCTCATATTGCTTCTTAATGCGGCGTTGCAGAGCTAGAACAACAGGGCATGTAGCATCAATGATGGTAATTCCATTGTGGCGGGCTATTTCATAAGTCTCAGGTGGCTCACCATGGGCGCGAAGCAGTACCTTCACACCATGAAGCTCCTTCAACTGCTCATGGTCAATGGTGATGAGTCCCTTGTCCTCAAGGCGTTTCACCTCCATTCCATTGTGGACAATATCGCCCAGGCAATAAAGGGTTTCTCCCTTGGAGAGTTCCTCTTCAGCCTTCCTTATTGCGGTAGTGACTCCGAAACAGAATCCACTTCCATTATCTATTTCTATGTTGAGTTTGATATCCATAACTTTTGCAAAGATAGTGTAAACAAGTGGAATGGCAAAGGAAAAGAAAAAATTTCTTTTCCCTTGCCATTCCAGTTGATGATTATCTTATTTGTCTTCTGACAGGTACAAGAATCATCCTTAATGTAAGGTTTGTAAGATGTAAGCCTTGTAAGAAATCAATTTGATTCGTCACTCTTAACTCTTAACTCTTCACTTAATGTTCTTCCCATGAATTCGGGAGAGTAAGCACACTGGGCTGTGCAGGTGCCTGAGGTGTAGTCGCCTGCACGGTCGATATAGTACTCGGTCTCGACGACATGGGTGCCCTTAGCCATTCGGTCGAAGTAGTAGTTGGTGGTGTAATCACGAGGTGTGATGTAATAGCCCCAACAGTAACCCGAAACCTGATTGACTGGCTCAAGGCATGCAGCCCGCTTGTCGATGACCTGAACAAAGTCGTAGTCGCGGTCTGCAGTGATGGTGATGCGGACCTTAACCTTTGAGCCGACACTTCCCTCTCCTAATGAAGAATTCAGAGGATTACCTTTGCTATCGAGAAGCTCACGCTTGACGGTTAAGCCACGGGATATAGCCTTAATATCCTTTGTCGGCTGGAAGAACTGAGCATAGACAGCACCCCAGCTAACTCCATCGGATGTCTTTTCAACAGTGAGATTATTAAGAGTATTATCGGAAGTCTTCTCAACTGAAGAACTATTTGATTCTTCACTCTTCACTCTTCCCTCTTCACTTAAATTGCTCTTCACTCTTAACTCTTCACTTAACTCCTTCTTTACATATCCTACTCCGGCTGTCCCTTGAGGGAGTTCAACTTTCTTTCCATTAACAAACAGTTTTGAAGTCTCACGCTCAGCAAGAGAATTCTCATTATTATCCATAAATGCATAGATAGCACTTGCCGAATTCAGAGGTGTGTCCCAAGCCTGAGTCCTCTTCTCTTGAAGGAGCCACCGCTGCATTTCAGTGATGGTCTTTGTGTCATTTGGCTTAAGGAGTTTGTAAGCCTCGATGGCTGCTGTCTGAGTCGGAATCTTATAATCGAACCAGCTGTACTGAGCCTTGTTGGTATCGAAGTAGCGTCCCATTTCCTCTTTGTAAACGGAGTACTCATTGATACTCTGCAGATATTCATTAGCCACCTTCGTACGTCCATACATAGCAAGGATAACGGCTGAGTTTGCCTTGCCATAGATGGTGAGATTCCGTGGCATCTTTGCAAGCAGATTAACAATATAATCAATGTCGGCTGTACTCTTGCGCTTAGCCAATGCACTGGCATAGACATAGTCGCAGAGGGCATCGGAAGGAACTACTTTCACACCCTTCTTCTCGAGGCGTTTCAGTTCGGCTACCTGCTTGGAAACGGAGGCATCCAAGAATGTCCAAAGAGATAGGGATCCTCCCCGACCATCCTTTTCGAGGAGGGTCGGGGTGGATCCTAACCTAGCGAGAATCTTTGCGACTTCGACTGTTACATAGAAGCTGCCATCCATTCCCGGCCACCATGAGAAGGAGCCATCAGGATTCTGGAGATTCTTAAGCTGGGTGTAGATAGTCGAGAGCTGATTGTTGATGGTGTTCTCATCGAAGTAAATGCCAAGGGCACGCTTCTGAGCTGACTCATCGTCAGCATCGGCAACCCACGGAGTCTCAGAAAGGACAAGGGACTTAAGTTCTTGGTCCTTCTCCAAATTACTCTGCAAAGAGAAGGATCCTCCCCGACCATCCTTTTCAAGGAGGGATGCTTCCCTTCTCCACTGCTCGAAGACATTCTTTATCTTCGGGTCGGAGTTCATGATGTTCTTGGCAATGCTGTTGGCATAGTAAGCGGTAACCAATGAGATAGCGTCCTTATCGCTAGGATTGGAAACGTATGGCAGAGCCTGAATCATCAGCCATGTCGGGTTGTTGGTGTATTCAAACTTAACCTTGGCATTCTTCACGCCGGCAGGGACGACATCCTTCAAGTCGATAGTCTTCGTGCCCTTGCCGACCTGAGTGAATGGATAGGTATTGGTGACGAACTCGGTGTTCGGGAGGACCGGCAAGTAATGCTGCTCGCCATCGGAGAAGCCATCGCCGGAGGCAGTAACACGAACGATATAAATCGGATTCCCCACTAAATCTCCCCCAAGGGGAGACTTTTGATTACCTATCGACTCTGAGAAGTCAATGGAGAAAGTCTTTGAGACGGTTGCATTGCTATCTGCATTAAACGTTGATTCCTCAGTATAAAGGACCTTCTCAGTCATTGGGTCAAGAATTTCAAGACGAACCTTACCACTAACCGGCTTATCGGATGTATTGAAGATTCGGGTGGCAATCTGAGCCTTATCGCCCTGACGGATGAATCGTGGCATGTTTGGCTGGACCATGATAGTCTTCTTAGCCACAGCCTCATCAGTAATCAAGCCATAGTTGATGTCGGCATCATGGGCAAGACCCATAAACCGCCATGTAGTTACAGCCTCAGGCAGAGTGAACTTCATCGAGACATTGCCGTCATTGTCGGTCGTGAGCTGAGGGTAGAAGAAGGCTGTCTCATTCAGATTCTCACGAAGTTGGACTCCCTTATCCGTCTCTTTATAATCATCAGCTGTGGTGTCAGCCACTGAACTGACTACCACCTCCTCCAATGCAGGCTCAGCTTGATCTGCATCCTGCATCTCATATTTCACAGCCGAATTTGCCTTCATGCTCTGTGGGGCAGCTGCAGCAAGCATGACATTGCCCCGAGAGCCTCGGATTCTTATTCCACGATAGAAAGCACGGTTATAAAGCAAATCGTCATAATAGTCACGGAGTATCGAACGGAAAGCCAAATCCTTGGTCTTGCCAAAGCTAATGTCGGCAAGTGACAAGCCATAAAGATCTCCATCATTCAAGCCACTCCACGAAGTATTCGGCAGGTAGATATAGAAGTTTGGGCTAAAATCCCAGTCGTGCTTACGGATCTGGTCGAGACTCTTGTCATAAAGCGTTGCCATGAGCTGGGCGTTGGCTGGTTTGCCATCAGGACTGAGGACGGTCAGAGTCCACTCCTCTTTCTGTCCGGGAACAAGATTATTGCGGAATGTCTTCCACGAAAGGCGCAGATGGTCATCCTTCAAAGGACGGCGGATCTCGGCACGGTGGGTATAGGTCACGCCATCACGAACCCAAGCAACGGATAGCACCAGTCCATCGCCATACTCGTCCTTATACTTGAACTCACGGGTTGTGAGCTCATTGCTCTTGTCGATTGACCCCTGCTCGAGGACTTTGTTCTTGCCCGAAATCAATGTGTAAACAATGTGCTGATCGATGTCGCTCGAACCGAACTGGACATAAACCGGTTTTCCGTCATTCGGGAACTGACCGGCACTCTGCCAGAACCAGTCATGCGTCTTAACGACCGGACGCTTGTCGGAAACGGAGAAGACAACAAAATCTTTCTTCAGGGTGTCAGTGCCGCAAACGGCTAACATAGAATAAGCACCCGACTGCAGTTTGCTTATTTCAACAGCTTTGCCACAGTCTGCTTTATCATGAGCTATCTCATTGCCATCCTTCTTGATGGAATAAGAGACTGTACCTTCAATCTCCTTCCCCGCCATATTCGTCCTCGTGAACTTAATCGTCTTCAGCGAGTCCTTAAGAATCTTATCAGGCAGGTCACAGCTCAGCGCAGTCGGATTGGTACCGAGCGGAAGACTCATAAAGCCCTCGTGGCTCTCACCGCCAACATCGGTAACCTTAGCACTGACTGCCATATTATAATAATGGTATAGGCGCTTGCCCTTGTTCATGAGTTCCATATCCTCAGAAGGCAGAACCAATGGCACACGAACCTTGAAGTTTCCATCGGCATCGGTTGTGGCAGTGCCCGAATAAGAGAATCCTTCTTCGTCGTCACCATACCAGCGCCACCACCAAGCATTCCTGCGATTGACGGTGTATTCCACCTTTGCGCCCTGCACAGCCACGCCGGAATATGTCTTGGCATGTCCGGTAACAGTGATGGTGTCGCCAGCCTTATAGGACTCCTTGTAATCGTCGAACTTCACCTCAAATGTCGGACGCTTGTATTCCTCAACATTGAATGAAGTCGAGCCATTTCCGCCATCGGCATTTGCCGAAATGGAGAAACGTCCTGTCAGTCCTGATGAAGGCAAAGCAAAGTCAGCCGAAGCCGAACCAAACTTATCGGTTGTAACGGTCTTCGACTCCACATCTTTATAATTGGCATCACGGAGAGTGAGTTTCACCGAGCGCCCTTCAACAGCTTTGCGGGTGTAGTTGTTATCGTCCTTTGAGTAGACAATCAGCACTGCATGCACATTCTGTCCCGGACGGTAAATGCTGCGGTCGGTAAAGACATCCACAACATCACGGCTCGTCTGCTTACCATTTTTATAATATGTGCCCCACTGATTGTCTGTTGGCGCAGCCTTGTCATCATCGGTGTAAGCCCATGCTGTGATGCCACGGTTCTCGGTAGAAGTGAACATCGCCTCGCCCTTGCCGTCAGCCGTCAGATTGTTGACAACAGGCGATTTGCCATAGCCGCGCTCCTGGGTCAACCTAAGGTGTGCCTTGGCTATCGGCTTGCCTGTAGTTGCATTGACCACAACATAGCGGAACTTCTTTTCAGGCAGACTCTCGCTAATCAGTGACACATTGCTCACACGGTAAATGTTGAATGTGGAATGTTGAGGGTTGAGGGTTGAATGTTCAAAGTTCAAAGTTCCATGCTCAAAGTTCCATTCCATGAGCCAAACGCCTACGGGCAGCTTAGGAATGCTGATACTGTCCTCGACCTCATAATATGGATATTCGGCTTTGACACGCTTGCTGACCGTCACCTTACTCGAGGCGATTCGTGATGCCTTGAGCTTCTTCAGGTCATTATCATTTTCGGGGTTGAGATTGGTGTCGCCATCGATGTTCAGACGGGTCAGAGTGAGCGTCACGTCCGACACATTAATTGCCTTGAATCTCACCGTCTGCTCCTTGTTAGGAATTGTGCAGCTAGCGTCTGCTCGATAAAATAGCGTTGGCTGGGTAAGGGTCGCCTGTCCGTTCTTCACACTATTAATATTCTGCCATGAAGGCCAGTGGCTCAGAACCTTCTCGCCATACTCATACTTTGCCTTGCGCTCGGCATTCGTCTCCGTCGGCATGTTCTGATAGCGCTCAATGGCAATCTCGGCACACACGTCCAAATCGCCATAGACATTGATTATCGAGTCGAGGGTTGCCATCAACTTATCCTCACCATATCCGCTTTGTGGATTGTAGGCTGTGAGGCAAGCCGCAGCACGGTTTCCATGTTCGCTGTAGTACTTGTTCATCGTGGCATAATCGCCCGTCAGTTCGCCGACGACATGCAGCAAATCATCACCAAAAATCTTGCTGTCCTCGCCCTTGCCAACTATCGGCTCATAGCCCTTGGCATTTGCCTTGGCGAGTGCATCGGGGTCAGCCATTGCCTTCTGCCAGTACTCCTTGCTCTTAGCCTTATGGTTGTCTCCGAGTCCTTCATTCTGCTTGTAAATATCGCCAAGAATGGCATAACAAACGGCTTTCGCAGCTGGATTCTTGGTTGTCAATGCCTCATTCTCCAACCTTGAAATCTCGTTTTTCAGCGAATCGGGCGAGATATTCACCTGAGCCGAACCACGTTGCAGTCCTGCCGCAAGCAGCTGTCCATAGTTGTTCTCCTTCTTGGCTTTAGCAACAATTTTGTCCAGAACAGCAATCTCTGTCTTAGGCAAATCCTTGTTTTGAGCCGTTGTGACGTTCTTCCACAGCTGGTCATAGCTCTGTGCAGAGGCAAAAATCGGGAAGAAAGCCAGTAAAAATATAGTTAGTAAGTTCTTCATAATCACTTTATTGTTCTTGTTTAATTTGCAAAAATACATCTAATAAATGGCAAAAGCAAGCATTCGTTGCCCGACATCAAGTTAATGGTTGTTAAACGAGCTCGAAAAGCAACAATTTTGCAATCCGTTTCTGACCCATAAACGCAACCCAAAACACGCTGTTTTACAACGTAATACACACTATTCTATCTTGCGAGAAGGCCATTCTGTCACTACCTTAATGTAAGGCTTGTAGGGTGTAAGGTATATAAGTTCGTTAGTTTATGAATTCGTTAGTTTTTCGGGGTCACAAGCTGTTATTTAGCAAGTTGCAAAGTCCCTTCAAAAATTTGTTCAGCAGAAAGTCCCATTTCCTTTGGTTTTCAAAAATATATTAGTACCTTTGCACAAACCTAAAAACCAGCACAAAAGGATATGGAAAATAAGAAATACGGTCACTTCGACGACCAGCACAGAGAGTACGTAATTACAAGTCCCGAGACCCCTTGGCCTTGGATAAACTATCTTGGCAATGAGGACTTCTTCTCGTTGATAAGCAATACGGCAGGCGGATACAGCTTCTACAAGGACGCTAAGTTCCGCCGCATAACCCGCTATCGCTACAACAACGTGCCAATGGACAACGATGGCCGCTATTTCTATATCAAGGACGGCGACACTGTATGGAACCCGGGATTCAAGCCTTGCCGCATACCGCTCGACTTCTATGAATGCCGCCACGGAATGAACTACACCCGTATCACCGGACGGAAGAATGGCGTGGAGGCTAGCGCGCTCTTCTTCGTTCCGCTGCACAAGTGGTGCGAGATTCAGAAGATGACGCTCACCAACCAGTCCGGCGAGGTGAAGAACCTAAAGGTTTTCTCATTCGAGGAGTGGTGCCTGTGGAACGCAGCCACCGACATGGAGAACTTCCAGCGTAATTTCTCAACCGGTGAGGTCGAGGTTGAAGGCTCTACCATCTACCACAAGACGGAGTACCGCGAGCGCCGCAACCACTATGCTTTCTATCACGTCAACCAGCCTATTCAGGGCTACGACACCGACCGTGAGTCGTTCATGGGGCTCTACTCCGAGAAGTCGCTCCCTGACGCTGTCCGTGATGGCAAGCCACGCAACAGCTTCGCCCACGGCTGGAGCCCTATCGCCAGCCACTACCTCGAGATCACCCTTCAGCCGGGCGAGTCGAAGGACCTCATCTTCATCCTCGGCTATGTTGAGAACAAGCAGGAAGAGAAGTGGACTGACGAGACAGGAAAGCTATATAGCGAGGATGGTCTCGACCGTGTCATCAACAAGGCTAAGGCTCACGAGCTGATTAACGAGTTTGATACAACCGAGAAAGTGGATAAGGCTTTCCACGAGTTAGGCGAATACTGGGACAACCTCCTCGACATCTACCACGTCGAGACGGGCAACGACAAGCTCGACCGCATGGTCAACATCTGGAACCAATACCAATGCATGATTACTTTCTGCATGAGCCGCTCGGCAAGCTTCTTCGAGAGTGGTATCGGACGTGGAATGGGATTCCGCGACTCCAATCAGGATCTCGTCGGATTCGTCCATCAGATTCCGGAGCGTGCACGCCAGCGCATCATCGACATCGCCTCGACACAATTCCCTGACGGTGGCTGCTACCACCAGTACCAGCCGCTAACGAAGCGTGGAAACAACGACATTGGTGGCGGATTCAACGACGACCCATGCTGGCTAATCTTCGGCACAGTGGCTTACATCAAGGAGACGGGCGACTTCACCATCCTCGATGAGCAGGTACCATTCGACAATCAGCCGGGCTCTGAGAAGACTCTCTTCGAGCACCTCACAATATCTCTGAACCACGTCATCAACAACCTCGGTCCTCACAAGCTGCCGCTCATCGGACGTGCCGACTGGAACGATTGCATGAATCTCAACTGCTTCTCATGGGATCCGAACGAGAGCTTCCAGACAACGGAGAACAAGACCGAAGGCTCTAAGGCTGAGTCGCTGATGATTGCCGGTCTCTTCGTCTGCACCGCTAAGGACTATGTGGCTCTCTGCAAGGAACTTTCTGCCGATAAGCCATCGTTCAATAGCCCATCATTACAGTCTTTCAATTTCTCGAATGAGGCAGACCGCATGCAGCATGCCGTCGATGATATGACTGAAGCCGTGAAGACTGCCGGATGGGACGGCAACTGGTTCCTCCGTGCTTATGACTTCTATGGCAATAAGATTGGTTCCAACGAAAACAAGGAAGGCAAGATATTTATTGAGAGTCAGAGCTGGTGCACAATGGCTGGCATCGGACTCAAGGAAGGACTCTGCGACAAGGCTCTCGAGTCGGTCAAGGAACGCATGGACACTCCATTCGGCATCGTACTTCAGAATCCTGCCTACACTCACTATTACGTCGAGTATGGCGAAATCTCAAGCTATCCTGAGGGTTATAAGGAGAATGCCGGTATCTTCTGCCACAACAACCCGTGGGTAATCATCGGAATGACAGTCGCCGGACATGGCAATGACGCTTGGGAGCACTACAAGAAGATTCTACCTAGCTATGTCGAGGAGAAGTACCAGACTCTCCACAAGGTTGAGCCTTACGTCAACTGCCAGATGGTTGCCGGTAAGGACGCAGCAAAGCCTGGCGAGGGCAAGAACTCATGGCTCACAGGCACCGCTGCATGGATGTGGTACACCGTCTCTGAGTTCATCCTTGGTATCAAGCCTGACTACCGTGGTCTCCGCATCGACCCGTGTCTGCCTTCATCCGCCCGTGAGTACACCGTCACCCGCAAGTTCCGTGGTGCCGACTACACCATCCACATCCTCAACCCTGACGGCAAAGAGAAGGGCATCAAGTCCATCACCCTCGATGGCTCCCCACTCAACGGCAACCTCGTCCCTGCCACCCCTGGCACCCACATCGTCGAGGTCGTCATGTAGTAGTCTTCAGCCCAGCCCATTGAGCCCATAATTACCTATCAACAATGGTACCAGTAGTAACTATCCTCATCATCCTCGCCGCCCTCCTCATCGTGGCGGTCATCCGCCACACTTACGGCAAGGACTACACCCCATCCTCGCCCCACATCCCCGACGAGGCTCTGACTCTTCAGCAAGCCCAGTCCCTTTATTCCGACGGCGAGCTGACAACCCGTGCAGGCTATCTCCACTACAACCTCTCCAAGGCTTATGAGGTACCTGACAAGGATCTTGGTGCTTTCGTCGGCTATGTGAAGCCCGATGCCCAGCATGACGGCACCCTCTTCATCTACGACTCCGACGACCGTCTCCGTGGCCGCATCACCGACCAGCGTGACTATTATGCCACCCTTCTCTCCCGCCGCCACACCAACTGCTACGGCTTCGTCACCAAGTCCCCCGACGGCTCCTATTACGGCGAGGTTTGCCTCCGTAAAATTTAATTGATATGCGCAATACATTCGGTAATCTTTTCCGCCTCACAACCTTCGGCGAAAGCCACGGTCCAGCCGTTGGTGGTGTCATCGACGGCATGCCAGCAGGCATCGACATCGACATCCACTTCATCCAGAGCGAGCTCAACCGCCGACGCCCAGGTCAAAGCCACATAACCACCGACCGCAAGGAACCCGACCAAATCGAGCTTCTCAGCGGCATCTTCGAAGGCAAGTCTACCGGCACCCCAATAGGCTTCCTTGTCCGCAACACCAACCAACACAGCCAGGACTATGAGAACATGCGCTGTCTGTTCCGTCCGTCCCATGCCGACTTCACCTACTACAACAAGTATGGCATCCGCGACCATCGTGGCGGAGGACGCTCCTCAGCCCGCATAACAATCTCCCGTGTTGTTGGCGGTGCCTTTGCCAAACTCGCCCTCCGCCAACTCGGCATCGACATCAAAGCCTACACCGAGCAGGTAGGCACCATCGCCATCGAACGCGATTACCACAAGTACGACCTCTCCACCATTGATGACAACATCGTACGTTGCCCCGACCAAGCCAAAGCCAAGGAGATGGAGAATCTCATTGCCCAGGTTAAATCTGAAGGCGACACCATCGGCGGTGTTATTGCCTGTGTCATCAAAGGTTGTCCCATAGGTCTTGGCGAACCCGAATTCGACAAGCTCCACGCCCAGCTCGGTGCTGCCATGCTCGGCATCAACGCTGTCAAGGGCTTCGAGTATGGTGATGGCTTCGCCATGGCTTCCCGTCATGGCTCCGAAGTCAATGACATCTTTATTCCAGAAAAAGAACTCACAAAAACCAACCACAGCGGCGGCATTCAAGGCGGCATCAGCAATGGCAACGACATCTACTTCCGTGTTGCTTTCAAGCCCGTAGCCACTCTTCTCCGTGAGCAGCCCACAATTGACTTAGAGGGCAATCCAACGACTCTCAAAGCCCGTGGTCGCCACGACCCTTGTGTCCTTCCCCGTGCAGTCCCAATCGTCGAAGCAATGGCAGCTATGGTCATCCTCGACAATTACCTTCTCAACAAAACCGTCAAGCTATAATAAAAGCCGTTGCATCAGCAACGGCTTTTATTGTTTATACAACTCCGATAATTTCTGACAAGCTCTTGCATCCATACTTATCGAGCCACTCACTTATTCCGTCACGAATTTTTATCGTCACCGTCGGGTCAATAAAGTTGGCAGTGCCTATCTCGATTGCTGTGGCTCCCGCCATAAAGAACTCAATGGCATCCTCAGTATTCATGATGCCACCCAGACCCACAACAGGGATTTTCACAGCATGGAACACATCATTAACCATCCTTACAGCCACAGGCTTGACAGCCGGACCACTCAGACCACCGGTCCTGATACTCAGCTTAGGCTGTCTCTTTTCGATGTCGATAGCCATTCCCATAAGAGTATTAATTAGCGAAACACTATCAGCACCCTCAGCCTCACAAGCCTTGGCTATCGAAGCTATGTCAGTAACGTTAGGCGACAGCTTGACAATCATCGTCTTGTGGTAAGCCTCACGGACAGCCTTCACCACACTGGCTGCACCTTCACACGTCACACCGAAAGCCATTCCGCCATCCTTAACATTAGGACAACTGATGTTCACCTCAATGGCAGGGATCTTATCCAAGCCATCCAATCGGCGTGCACATTCGGCATAATCCTCAGGACTATTGCCACTGACATTAACAATTATGTTTGTATCAATATCCTTAATTTGTGGATAAATATGCTCCACAAAATAATCCACACCTTTGTTCTGCAAGCCCACACAGTTGAGCATTCCCTGTGGGGTCTCCGCCATTCTCGGGTAATCATTACCCTGACGGGCATGAAGGGTAGTACCTTTTACTATAATACCACCAATGCCATCAAGTGGAACCAAGTCGGCAAACTCCAGTCCATAGCCAAAAGTTCCACTGGCAGTCATAACAGGGTTCTTCAAGTGAAGATTACCTATATTAACAGAGGTATTGACAGAGTGTCCCTCTGTTAGCTCATTACCACCTTTTATATTATTAATAGAATTATCCATTAGTTGTTTTTTCTTTACAAAAATAAATTATTACCTTGCTAAGTATTCTTTACAATATGAACCCTACCAAAGGAGTTTGTTGACATCAAACACAGGGCCATCCTGGCATACACGAAGGTTGCCTTCAATAGTCTTCTCCACACAACAGAGGCAAGCGCCCAGTCCACAAGCCATCATGTTCTCAAGTGAGGCCTCACAAGGAGTTCCCAGCTTTTTGGCAAGTCGAGCCATAGCCTTCATCATCGGGGTAGGACCGCACATCGAAATCCTTGTAAACGATTCCTTCGACAGAATTGAATGATTAGTAACTAATCCCTTCTCGCCGAGAGAGCCGTCTTCCGTGGTAATAAATACCCGACCGAAAGCCATGAAGTTATCCAATTCGAGCAAGTCTTTTGCCGACCGGGCACCCAAAAGGAACGACACCTCAGCACCAAAGTCCTTAATGAGTTTACCAAAAAAGAGAAGCGGAGCTACTCCGACACCACCGCCAACCAACAGAATTTTCTCATCCTTCGATGTCGGCTGGGTAAATCCATTGCCTAAAGGGAGAAGGCAATTAATCCAATCGCCTGCCTTTAACTCAGCCAAGCTGCGTGTTCCGTCACCAATCGTTGCTACTAAAAGCCAAAGTTCATTAGCCTTTCTATCGACGAAGTTTATGGAAATCGGACGCCTTAGGAAGGTAGTCGGAGAATGATCTATCCGAACTTCGACAAACTGTCCTGGCTTCATATCAGGGAGAGGCTGGTCGTCGGTAAGTCTCAAAAGTATGTACCGGGAGTTAAGATGCTCAACTGCTACGACCCTCAGGTCTAGAAGAAACTTTTTCATTTGCTCATATAAGGTATTTACAATTGCATGCAAAAATAAGCAATTTTTTCCTATTACAAAATATTAAGGGCAAATGATTTTCCTAAAATGATAAAAAAGGATTTTCCTAAAATGCCTAAAGGGGAAGGTCAAACAAGATTATTTAAAAGGCAGAAAGCGATAAAAAGTATTGCGAAAGAAAATATGGAGGAATGAAAAATGGAAGCTTCGAAGACACAAACTCATTTCTTCGGGAAAAAAGTCTCACAGGTCTGGTCATCATAGATAACCAATATCTGAGAAACAGAGCGTCTAATATTGTTAATTATTTTCGGAGCAACAACATTACTATTGGAATGTAAAGTGGAGGCGTTTTCTTGAGAAACTGAAGCTGAACGTCTCTTAAAGCCTTCCACATTATGCTGCACTGAAGCCGAAGCTGGTTTTTCACTAGCAACAGAATCAGAAGGGGTAGGAGTAATATTAGCATTAGCAGAATCCGGATCATCCTCGAAATCAATGAAAGCTTCACCAGTAGAACTTGATGATGGAGTGGCTGTTGCTGAAGAAGGATCTCCAGGTTTGCCATCATTGAACATCGGACCGGTACCATCCAAAAGCCATCCATAATTTAGACTTGGGAATTTCTTTTTTATAGCCTTGATAGTATTAAGGGTCACTTTCGTCCGACCAGAGAAGATACTACTAAGTGTTGCAGGTGAAATTCCCAAGAACTCAGCAAAGGCTTGTTGAGTGATGTGCTGAGCTTCCATAAGTTCTTTTATACGTTCCTCCATAGCTTAAAAGTCTTGTTATAGGACTATAATCCTAATTTTCTTTCGTTTTACAAAGGTAAAGATAAATTTTTAGATAGCCAAACAAACAGAAAAGAAATTTAGACTTTGTACTTTTATGTTTCAAAACTAAAACATTTATATTTCCAAACCTTTCATTGCGCATTTTACATTTTAAAAGATAAATACCTTTTAGACATCTAAAAGCTTTACAAAGCCTTTATTTAAGGGATTTAGATAAAAAACTGGCTATTATCAGGCATTTACAGACAACTACATCCTTAAATATAGCCGAATATGCAGTTTTAACAGAAACAAGGTTAATAAAGGTGCTTTTATATTGCTGATAAATAAGATAATTAACTGAGTTTCAGTGTTATATATATTGTATTTGCAAACAGAATAAATATACAACAGCCTATCCAAATCATTAACATTTAGTTTTGTATTTGTAAATCTAAATATGTATGTGCAATTTTATTTAGCTAAATAATCATAGTAAATCAGTAAATTCAACAATCTAAATTTATAAATTTAAACATCAAAATTAGTAATGTAAATACTAACAATTGTGAAAGATAAATTTATAGGAAGCTAAACGGACTAATTTCTGAATTTTCCGATTATTCCCGAACGAGTGGTTAGAAAGGTGAAAATAAGAGATTTTTGAGGGGCTAAAATCAGCATTAAACTACCCTGTTTCAGCAACTTAACCCTAAAAAAGCATGTCATCAAAAAGCGAAAATTAGCTCAAAAGAGACTCAGAAATAGCAAAAAATAAGCTCCAAAAACAAATTTTGGAGCTAAAACTGGAATCTCTAACAATGCCGAGAAGACTGTTTTTTATCTTTTTAGAACTGTTTTCCTAGACACTTTTTCATTCCCACATTCTCAATGTAGGTTCCCCACTTCTCAATGTAGAATGAAGAAGATGAGTTCCTTCATCAAATCGCCAGCACTGGTATCAGGATTCTCTATACCTTTGCTCTTAGCATCGACCTCCCGGATCTTCGAAATTATGTCCATCGTCTTCCGGGCAGTATAGTTTCTCTTACCTGTAACATAGTCGCGGGCTCCCCATGGAGTTCTCAACTCAAGAGCTTTTGCTATGTCAGAATCAGTCCGGTTTTGTGGAGAATAATATACGATCATCAGATTCTGGAAGAAATTGAAGAGCATCGGAAGGAATGAGTAAATTGAACCAGCCTTAGGATTTGTGTCAAAGTATTTGATAATCTGATTTGCCTTGAAAACATTCTTCTGAACTATGGCATCACGAAGCTCAAAGGAGTTGAAGTCCTTGCTCACTCCTATCTCCCTCTCCACAATTACCGGCGTCACTCTCCTATCACCTTCCGGCAGACTGATGAGAACTTTATCGAGTTCGGATGTCAACCGGTTCAAATCTGCTCCGACATGCTCGGCAATCATCTGAGCCGATTTCTGATCGATGGTTGCTTTCCGACTTTTAAGGTAGTCGACTATGAAAGCAGGCAATTGATAGTCGCGAAGTTTTTTGCTCTCGAAGACAACGCCCGAAGCCTGGGCAAGAGAGATGACTTTTTTTCTTGCGTCAATTTTGCCGTTTTTGTAACACCATACAAGGATGGTTGATTTTACGGGATTTTTGAGATACTTCTCCAACGGGTCAAGTGAGCGGATAGCCTGAGCTTCTTTCACAATGATTACTTGCTTTTCAGCCATCATCGGAAATTGGTGAGCCTGATCTACAATTTTCATTGCCGTTGTGTCGGCACCATAAACAACAGTCTGGTTGAAGTCGCGCTCTTCAGGTCGGAGAACATTTTCGGCAATGTAGTCTGAAATCTTATCAATATAGTAAGACTCATCACCCATCAAAATATAAATAGGTGAAAACTTCCGAGCTTTTAGGTCGGACATTATTTGCTGAAATGTTGGTCCGCTTTTCGTTGGCATATCTCTAAATAAATTATTATCTTTGCAAACCAGAGTATAATGTTATCTGCTTTGGCATAGCATTTGCAAAGTTACAACAAAAAGCAACGGAAAACAAGAAAAGGAAAGGAAAAATGCAGGCACTGAATCTTCCACCTTATAATATAAGCATTCGCAAGCATGGCAACCGCGATCAGATTTTCGACATTCTCCGCCGGAAGTTTGTGGCTCTGACTCCTGAGGAGTGGGTTCGGCAGCACTTTGTTCACTATCTCACCGAACATAAGGGTTATCCAATGATGCTGCTTGCCAATGAGGTGCAGCTGAAGGTTGGAGACAAGACAGTTAGAGCTGATAGCGTACTGTATGACAATCACTTACAGCCGCGAATGATTATCGAATATAAGGCACCAACTATCAAATTGGCTCAAAAAGTGTTCGATCAGATCAGCGTTTACAACTTGTTGCTGCATGTCGACTATCTTATAGTCAGCAATGGGCTTCAAACCTACTGCTGCAAGATGGATTATGACAATCAAAAATATTTATTTTTAACCGACATTCCTGATTACCAAAAATTATGACAAAGACACGCACACTTTTTATTGCATTACTTGCAACTGTCATCTTCTTGTTTGCCGGATTACAGAGGACTTCAGCCCAACAGATGATAGCCAGAACCATTTCACCTGCAATGGTAATCCGAGTCTTAGGATTCCAAGATGTTAAGCCCGAAGACCTGCACAATCTTCAACGTCTCTATGAGAGCACAGGATGGAAAATCCTGAAAATGGACGATGATCCCAGCGATGGAAAGATGGCTGTTTGGGGTGGACGGAACATGGAACTGTCGATGGATGAGTTTGCCGTAACTGGAACAGACAAGCCAAACAATGGCATATTTATTCATCTTTCGAAGACCAATGGCTTTAAGGTAGACTTCATAAAAATCGTTTTCAATGACGAAAAAGAAGAGAATCTGTTCAAGCGCATTTTGCCCCGATTTGGCATCAACAATACATCCGATGATGAATTCTCCGGAAATGTACAACTTAAGAATGGGCAGACTGTAGAGGTCGAATGCACATTTGACATTGAAGGGATGAACCCGAAAGTTGACATTGAAGTTAACAGAAGTGAAGAGTAAAAGATAAAATGTTAAGAGCAGAACGATAGTAGTACCAAAGTCGTTATAATGGCATATTATTTGTTTTACGTTCTACATTATTAATAATGATTTCCGTCATTGACGGCTAAAAAATACACGATTATGGCAATGGCAAAATGGATAGGAGGCTTCCTCGGATGGATATTAACCGGCAGTATTCTTGGCGGACTGGCTGGGTTCTGCATTGGCAGTATGATTGACAACGCAACTGAAGGCAGTGACGGCTCAAGCAGAAACGATTTTTCTGGCGGAGGAAGCAGCTATGGAAACGACAATAATGGATATACTGGAAGCTACAATCAGTATACCACAAGACAGGGCAACCGCAATTCATTTCTCTTCTCTATGCTTGTCCTTGCCAGCTATGTTATCAAAGCCGACGGTAAAATAATGCACTCAGAAATGGAGTTCGTTCGTCAATTTTTAAGAAAGAATTTCGGAGAGAGCGCAGCCGTTCAAGGCAATGATATTCTTTTGAAATTATTTGACCGCTTCAAGTCATACACACAATCAGAAATCAGAGAGATAATCCGCCGGTCCTGTGTTGAAATGAATGTCCATCTTGACTATTCAGCCCGTTTGCAGATGCTCAATTTCCTTGTCCTCATTGCCATGGCTGACGGTAGTGTCTCACCCGAAGAAGTTGCGGCAATCCGTGAAATTGGAACGTATCTGAACCTCAGCAATGAAGACATAGAATCGATGCTCCACCTCAATCAGGGCAGTAGCGATGAGGGCAGCCTCGACGATGCATATAAGGTTCTTGGAGTTAGTCCTGACGCCAGCGACGCTGAGGTCAAGGCTGCCTACCGCAAGATGGCTCTAAAGAACCACCCTGACCGTGTCGAAGCTCTTGGCGAGGATGTCCGCAAAGCAGCCGAGAAGAAATTCCAGGAGATCAATGCCGCCAAGGAGCGCATCTGGAAAGCCCGTGGATTGTAAATGTTTTTATACTGAAAAAGCAACTCTGATTTTCACAAATCTAGAGAACAAATAATCACAATAGCTTACAAACACGACACTAAATACACCACCACTTTGTAAAAGGGTACATATCACATCGTGATATGTACCCTTTTACGTTGTAATAAATATCTTATTGGAAAGCCTGTTTAACTCCTTTACACTCAGAAAAGGACCATTTTAGAGCCCATTTCAAAGTTTTGCTTGCTGCAAAGAAAAAGCAATTAGCTATAAACCAGCATCTTATCAATATGCACAGAATTAGCTAATTTGCGAGCAAGTAAACTTCGATTGATTTTATTCGATTTTCAGAATACTTGTTGTCATTTTATTTCAAAGGATTATTCAAAACAGAATCTGACTCGTTTATATCTATCACTAAAACATTGTTTTACTTCTACTTTAGCTTCGAAGCTGCAATGTCGAAGTTTTCCTTAGCCCAGCCCATGAGGGAGGTAATGTAGGGCATGAGGGATAAACCACGGGAAGTGAGGTTGTACTCCACACGAGGTGGAACTTCGGGATAGAGGGTGCGGTTGATGAGGTCGATTTTCTCGAGGCTCTTGAGTGTTGCAGAGAGCATCTTTGGCGAGCAGTCGAGCATCTCGTGCTTGATGTCGCTATAGCGGACAGCCTTGTCGCCACCCTTATTATATATTGTGTAGAGAACCAGCAACGACCACTTGTCGCCGAACCGGCTGATGACTTGCCGAATAGGACAAGCCAAATATTCAGGACGTATTTCTTTCTTTGCCATAAGTCGATAGTTTTCAGCAAAGGTATAAAATAGTTACTACCTAACAGCCGGGTATCTGGTTAATCTTAGTTAATGGGTTGGCATACAAAGCAAAAGGCGACCATTATGGCCGCCCTTGTAAATGGGAAAATAGCATCGGTTCGGAGACCGACGCACCTACTAAGCCTCCTCAGCGTCAGCTTTCTTCTTACGGGTTGTACGCTTGCGCTTTGGCTTTTCCTCGGTCTCTACCTTAACTCCGGCGAGCTCTGGGTCGATGAGGATACGTCCGCAGTACTCGCAGACGATAATCTTCTTGTGCATCTTGATGTCGAGCTGGCGCTGTGGCGGAATCTTATTGAAGCAACCACCGCAGGCATCACGCTGAACGTAGACGATACCAAGACCATTGTGAGCACCCTTACGGATACGCTTGAACGACTCAAGCAGACGCGGCTCAATACGCTCCTCTAGAGCCTGAGCCTTATCCTTCAGCTGAGCCTCCTCTTCCTTGGTTTCCTGCATAATCTTGTTGAGCTCATCACGCTTCTCATCGAGAGCCTTCTTGTGGTCCTCAATCTCAGCCTGAGCAGTAGCCAAGTCCTTAGTGTGTGACTCAACTTTCTCGTTGGCTTCCTTAATCTTCTTGTTGCAGAGTTCGATTTCCAGAGTCTGGAACTCAATCTCCTTACTCAGAGTGTCATACTCACGGTTGTTCTTCACATCGTCGAGCTGAGCCTTATAGCGCTCCACACTAGCCTGAGCTTCTTTAATCTCACCCTGCTTCTGAGTGACAGCGTTCTTGAATTCCTCAATCTCGTTCTGGATTCTCTCCACACGAGTGTTGAGTCCCTCAAGTTCGTCCTCAAGGTCCTGAACCTCGTTAGGAAGTTCACCACGAAGGGCACGCTTCTCATCGATTGCCGACAGCGTTGTCTGAAGCTGATAAAGAAGTTTCAGCTTTTCTTCAACAGTTAAGTCTTTTGGATCTTTCTTTGCCATAATTTATATATACAATATTGGATTCGTATTAATCTTTGTAATGTAAGTCTTCACCTCGAGTTTATCGATTATTTCACGGAATATCTCTGACGTGAACTGCTCCGACTGATAATGACCGATGACACAGATTTGGATTTGCTGCTCATGACCGAAGAACTCATGATAATGCATCTCACCGGTAATGAACGCATCGGCTCCCGAACGGATTGCTGAGTTTAACAGGAACGAACCGGCACCACCACAAAGGGCAACCTTCTTGATTGGACGGCGGAGCAACTGATTGGCTTGAACGCACTCAACGCCGAAAGTCTTCTTGATGTTGATGATGAGATCGTCGGCTGCCTGTGGCTCGGCAAACGAACCGATAACGCCTTCGCCGCCATTGACGGTCTTGCCCTCAGAGTTGACCACCGACTGGGTATGCCCAAAGAAACGGACATCCTGCAAGCCGAGTTTCTCCGCAATCTTGAAGTTCACCCCACCCTCGGCAGCATCCATATTGGTGTGCATGGAGATGATAGCTATGTTGTTGGTAATTGCCTTACGGACAACACGTTGTACATAATCCTCATCGGTGATGTGAGCTAGCTTGTGGAAGATCAGCGGATGGTGGCTGACAATAAGGTTGCAACCGAGTGAGATAGCCTCATCGACAATCGCCTCGGTAACGTCCAGACACAACAATGCCCCTGATACTTCCGTCTCTGTTAATCCGATCTGCAAGCCGGCATTATCATAGTCTTCCTGCAGTGGCAGAGGCGCGAACTGTTCAAGGGCACTCAAAACTTCCTTTATTTTCACGCTACGCATAAAATTTAGTTTGCAAAGATACTGATTATTTCCTTTAGATTATCATTGCTCCACCATTCTTTAACGATTTTTAATTACCACACCAATCCATCACCTCTATTCTAAGTATCAACTCTAATCTAAGAAATAACTCTAATCTAAGAAATAACTCTAATCTACAAACAAAAAAAAGGCTGCGACCCTTTCGAGTCACAGCCATACAGTATGTTATACCTTAAGTGTTCTACTTTGTTTTCGAGCCCTCCACTTTGTGGATTATGCCGGGATGTTAACTCTTCCGAAGTTATACATGCTCAGCACGTTCACACAATAGTGATTGAGTTTCTTGCTGTTCAACAGCTTCTTAATTGACTTTTTCATAATTCTTTTTCTCCTTAGTTTTAATACCAATTAGTTTTACACCAATGTTTCTTTAGTTCTATACCAAAATCAATTCTCTCAAACCCTTCCGATTTCCTTAATATCGGGGTGCTTATTCGTTATCCTAAAGTACTAATCCTTTTCCTTATTTGCTGGTGCAAAGGTAGTGCCATTTGACTGAACGGGCAAACTTTGTCAGGAATAGCCCCCAAAAGTCCCACTTTTATTGACATTGGTCAGAGTCATTGATTTGAATCAACGCCTAAAATTGATGTAAATCAACCAAGAAAATGACAAAAATGTCGTTCCATACTTGACAATTCGCCACTTTTTTACTACTTTTGTGCCGTTCACAGAGTTTATAATCAAAGTCACTGCCACAATGAACGAGTTTAAACAGAACGACTTCCACCTTCATGCTGAATGGGAGCAACAAAGCGGAGTAATGCTTGCCTGGCCACACGAGGACACCGACTGGGCACCGTATCTGACGGAGATTGAGGACACCTACGTGAAACTCATCGACGCCATAACAAGCCATGAGTACGTCTTGCTCGTGGCTCGCGATGTTGACAAGGTAAAGGCGAAACTGCGTGAGAAGCTCCGCAGGATTCAGTACCGAAGGATAATCTTCCGCCAGTGCGACTATAACGACACATGGGCTCGTGACTTCGGACCGATAACGCTGACATCGCACCACCACACAATGGGATTCTTCGTGCCTAACCACTTGCTCGACTTCCATTTCAACGGATGGGGACAGAAATACCCTGCCGACTTGGACGATGCCGTGAACGTTCACCTCTACTTCTCGGGAATATTCTATGGAGCACTCGAAAACCACTCCGACTTTGTCTTGGAGGGCGGAGCGTTGGAGACCGACGGCTATGGGACTCTTTTTCTAACACGGTCAAGTCAAGTGGCACCGAATCGCAACCAACCTCTCACCCCCGATCAGATTGACAAGCGGCTGCGTACCATCTTCGACTTCGCACAGCGGATAGTATGGCTCGAACACGGACAGCTTATCGGCGATGATACCGACGGACATATCGATACACTCATGCGGTGCGCCCCGAATCACACATTATTATATATAGGGACCGACGACAAAGACGACCCGCAATATGAGGAGTTGAAGTTGATGGAAGAGCAGATCCAGTCAATAAAGACCCTAGAAGGTGGGAAATACAATCTGTTGAAGTTGCCTCTGCCCGACAAGGTGGAGTATGACGGTGAACGCCTACCGGCTACCTACGCGAACTTCCTCGTTATAAATGGTGCCGTCATCGTGCCGACTTACAACCAGCCGGAGAAGGACAAGCAGGCTTTGGAGATAATCGGCAAGGCATTCCCTGGCAGGGAGATAATAGGAATCGACTCGCTGGTGCCTATCCGACAGCATGGCAGCTTCCATTGCTTGACGATGCAGTTGCCGGAGGGAGTGCTGATAACGGATGATAGCTATCAGTTTACGTAAAAACAGAATTCCCCACCAAGCCTCCCCCAAGGGGAGGATGTTTGATTACCAAAATAAATTTGAGTTTCTAATGAAAATTGGAATTATACAGCAACATAACACCTCTGATATAAAGGACAATAAGGAACGACTGGCTTCAAAGATTGCGAAGCTGGCTAAGGACGGAGCAGAGCTTATAGTACTACAGGAGCTGCATAACTCGCTGTACTTCTGTCAAGTAGAAGACGTGGATAATTTCGACCTAGCTGAGCCGATACCGGGACCATCGACGGAGTTCTATGGACGGATAGCAAAGGAGAATGGAATTGTACTCGTCACATCGCTGTTTGAGAAGCGTGCGGCAGGCTTATACCATAATACAGCCGTGGTCTTTGAGAATGACGGTAGCATAGCAGGCAAATACCGAAAGATGCATATACCCGATGATCCGGGGTATTATGAGAAGTTCTACTTCACTCCCGGCGACCTCGGTTTCCATCCTATAGATACTAGTGTCGGACGACTGGGCGTGCTTGTCTGTTGGGATCAGTGGTATCCCGAAGCTGCACGGCTTATGGCTCTACAAGGGGCTGAGATTCTCATCTATCCTACTGCTATTGGCTATGATCCTAATGATACTGAGGACGAGCAGCAACGGCAGCGTACGGCGTGGCAGACGGTGATGCGTGGACATGCCGTGGCAAATGGATTGCCGGTGGTGGCAGTGAATAGAGTGGGATTGGAATCAATTCAAAATTCAAAATCCAAAATTCAAAATTATGATTACCAAGAGGATGCAAAAGCTCAGCAAACCATAGGTAATCAAAAGCCTCCCCTTGGGGGAGGTTTGGTGGGGACCCCATGTATCCCTTTCTGGGGCACAAGCTTTGTTTGTGGACCGCAGGGTGAGATTCTCTACCAGTCACCGGAAGACAAAGAGGACGTCTACATTGTGGACGTCGATATGAAGCGGTGCGAACAAGTGCGCCGTTGGTGGCCGTTCCTTCGTGACCGCCGAATTGACAACTATGGAGGAATCACTAAGAGATTCATAGATTAAGCAATTTTAAGTGAAGAACGAAGAGTGAAGAGTGAAGAATCAAAGTGTTCTCCACTCTTTTTTTAATAATTTCGGAGATATTAAAATGAACGGTAATAATCTCGAGAGGCTATTTCCCTATTTCTTTCCAAAGTGCTCTTCAATATCCAGCTGATGAGCCACGATGAACGGGAGGATGCAGCTAATCATTACTATCACGAAGAAGAGGCGGTAGCCGACAGCCTGGGCAAGGGCACCGGCAAACAAGCCAGGAAGCATCATGCTCAGAGCCATGAAGCCAGTGCAGAGGGCGTAATGGCTGGTTTTGTGCTCGCCCTGACTGAAATAGATAAGGAAGAGCATGTAAGCCGAGAAACCGAATCCATAGCCGAAATTCTCAAGGAAGACGGCAACGTTGATAGCCACAAGACTCTCCGGCATGAAATAAGCCAAATAGACGTAAGCCACGTTAGGGATGGTTATGGCGGCAGTCATCGGCCACAGCCATTTCTTCAGTCCGTCGCGGCTGGCAAGCATACCACCGATTATTCCACCGGCAAGCAGTCCGATAACGCCCACTGTGCCATTGACAAGTCCGAACTCCTGCGGCGACAATCCCAGTCCACCACGACTTGGTTGAGCCTGAAGGAAGAGCTGAGAGACAGGTGTTAGAAGTGCCTCTGGCAGACGGAAAAGCAGCATGAAGAGGATGGCGATGACAATCTGTTTCTTTCTGAAGAACGACGCGAATGTCTCAAGGAATCCGTTGAGCACCTCACGAGCCGTCTCGGTCTTATGGTCGACATCCTCGTCGGGCTTCGGCAGGACAAAGTTGTGATAGAGATAGAACGCGATGAACAGTCCCGTGAGCCCATAGAAAATCAGTCCCCACGAGAACCTTATCTGATAGCGGAAAATCACTTGCAGCACACCGGCAAGCATGATGAGCACGCCCTTGCCAACGATCATCGAGAGCCGATAGAATGTTGAGCGGATACCGACGAAGAACGCCTGCTGGTGCTGGTCGAGTCCCATCATATAGAACCCGTCGGCAGCAACGTCATGAGTAGCACTGGAGAAGGCCATCAGCCAGAAGAAGCATATCGACCCTTGCAGCCAGAACGACGTCTGAATGGTGAACGCCACACCGGCAAAGGCAGCGCCTAGCAGCAGTTCCATTGCCACTATCCACCACCGCTTAGTCTTGAAGAGGTCGAGGAACGGACTCCAGAATGGTTTTATCACCCACGGCATATACAGCCATGAGGTATAGAATGTTATCTGGGCGTCGCTGAGCCCCATCTGCATATATATCTCTATGCTCAGCAGAGTGACCGCCACGTATGGCAGCCCCTCGGCAAAGTAGAGTGAGGGCACCCAGGCCCAAGGTGTTGAAGGTTGCTTCATATTTGTTTAATTCAAAATTCAAAATGCTAAATTCAAAATTATGATTACACTGTTTCTTGAGCAAACTCATGAAGAAACGCTGCATGCAATCATATCATAATTTTGCATTTTGAATTTTGAACTTTGAATTTATTATTTATATATCCTTTCTATCTCCGCCCCACTATAGTAGTGCAGGAGAATCTGATCGTACTTATAGCCTTTCTCGCCCATGACGGCGGCACCAATCTGACAGAGACCGACACCATGTCCCCACCCTGCTCCACTGATGTGGAACTTGCCGGGAACACCGTCCTTCACATCGAGCTTGTCGACGACGAAGGCGGAGCTGTACAGATGGCTCTTGCTCAGCGCACGGCGGATTTCGAGTTCCTTGCCGATGGTGAACGAGCGCTTCGAACCGACAATCTTCAGTTTCCATATTCTGCCGCTGCGTCCACGCTCAAGCGGAATGAGGTCGAGAATATCGCCGAAGTCCATGCCGAGCTTTTCCTTTATAATAGACGAGAGCTCAGCCTGCGTGTAATCGACAGTCCAACGATAGAAGTCGTGCGTCTCCTGGTCGTAATCATTCAGCACCTGCGACAGAATCTTCTTATCATGCGTATTGCAGAACGACACCGGATTGGAAAGAATCCACTTGCGAGCAGCCTCTTCAACTGTCAGGTCGGGCTCTTCGGAATGTTCAGTGTTGATTGTTGAATGTTGAGTGTTGTCTGAATGTTCAATGTTCAATGTTGAATGTTCAATGTCACGTACCGCCTTCAAATAGCTCTTCGGACTATTCTCCCAGCAATACTGGAACTCCTCGGTGACACCGCCGCAGCACTTGCCGAAGCGGGCATCGCAGATCTCGCCATCGGACGTGAGGATCTGTCCACGGGTCTGGCGGACAGCCTTCTCGACGTGGCGGCTCGTTGCCATCGTAATGCCCTGATAGCGCTGGCAATGGTCGTCGGCACAGACATCAAAGATGGTGTGGTCCTCACGGTCGTACCAGCGAATGAGCTCGTCGTCCTTCTTGATAAACGAGAAGAAGCTGTTGTTGCCCTCGCTCATCTCACGGCGTTTCTTCATCTGAGCCAAAAGCCAACTACGGGAGATAACGGCATGAGCCTTAAGGAGTTCCATCGATGATGTAGCCTTCATCTCACTCGAAATGACGCTCACGAGATAGGTCTCCACCGGCAGTTCATTGATGGCGCAAATCTTATCGGCTTCGACAACGAGGTGCAATGCGCCCTGGAAGGTCTGAGTCTCCTTGCGCTCCCAGTGGAAATTCACACCGATAGTGACATCATATAACGAGAACGACGCATCAGCAGTTTTCGGGGCAAACCGCAGTTCACGATACTGATTGCCGTTCCAAAGGATTCCGCCTTCGGAGAACTCCACGACCTGATCGCCGGTGATGTCCTCGCCCTTAGCAGTGTAAGGTTTGTTCAGACGGAAGTGAATTTTCTGAGCGCTGACGATACCTACAGTGACTATTGGTTCGTGAATCTTTTTCAATTCATGAGCGTGATTCTTATTGGCATGATGCTCACGAATTTTCTTTACCACATCGGCAAACGACTCCTGAGCCAACGCACATTCGCTAATGATAGCCGAAAGTTTATCAACAGTCAGACGCTCAAAATCTTCCTTACGTGGAGTGATAACCAATCCCGCCATATCAAGGGCACCGGGACTGATGAGGTATTTCTCGTCGCCGTCAGCCGAATAGCAGTCGGGACGGTGCTTCTTGCGTGGAAGAACAACCGACAAATACTCATCGCCATCACGCCAAGCCACGATATTCATCATCGGCTCGGCATCGTCGTTCTGCCATGGCAGGGCATCATAGACGAGGCGGAAGAGCTCGGCGTCATAGTCCTCACGGGTACTGCGTATAACCAATGCAGGGCATGGATAATCCTTTACAACTGATACATTGTTATGTTCGTCAATGGCATATAATTCGTCTAGATTCCTACTCAGTCGTTGCCAAGCCTGTTGCAGTGGCAGCACGCCACTCGTTCCAGCCTGGAAATGGGCATGGTCGGGGGCGCTGGCTCCACATTTCGGACCGTTATAGAATACCATCAGCTCGGGGTAAGCCTCCAGAATCTTGTGCATCTCACGATAGTTCGGCAGTATGCGCTGCGGCTGGTGCTTGCGTGCGGGAATGGTGAAGTGCATCGGCAGTATCGGGAACGGATTTATCAGCAGCTCGAACTTCTCGTCAAGGGTCTTCGTCATCTGCTCCTTCGGGCGGTTCTTCGCACAGAGGAAGCAAGGGCGGTGGGCGATGGTCGACCTGTCGATTTTGGCTCCCGTGCTGACGATTCTAGCCGGATTGAACTGGATTTTTGCCGTGTAATCGCCTATCGGAAGCTCACGCACCTGCACATCCTGAAGCTCGTGGTAACGCTGTCGGACATCGTCCCATTTCTCCAACTGGCGGTTGAAGAACCTGAGCAGACTGCCGTCGCCGTGGCTGTCGTCGTGATGGCTGTTTTGCAGTTGGCGTGCCGAAATCTCCAGCGAGCGCAGGCGGTCCTTGTAGAGGTTGTTGGCGTTGATCTTCTCGATGCTCAGTGCATGGTCGCTGTTGCCACCCCACCGGCGACAGAGGTACAGCTCGGTGAAGATTCGTCCTATGCGGTAGCGGCGACTGAAAGCCAGTCCCATGGCATAGTCCTCGCCGTAGCTTGTATTCGGGAATTTTATCTGCCGAGCCAGTGGGGTGAAGAAGGCGCGTGGTGCTCCGAATCCATTGATTCTCAGTGCGTTGTTGGTTCCATTCTCGGCTGTCCACTCGGCATGGTTAATCAAGCCCGGTGGCAGCGTGTTCAAGTCGAAGTCGCACATGCGGTAGGAACCCACGATCATCGCTGCTTTCTGGCGGTAGAATGCGTCAACGATAGTCTGCAGTGTCTTTGGCGAAGAGTACAGGTCGTCTGAATCGAGCTGGACTGCAAAGCGCCCGCAGCGGTCGTCGCTGATAGCCAGATTCCAGCAGCCGCCGATACCGAGGTCACTTCTTTCCGGAACAAGCACAATCAGATTCGATTCCCCACCAAGCCTCCCCCAAGGGGAGGATGTTTGATTACCTATGATAGTCTGAGACTTGCTATCTTCGTGGTAATCATAATTTTGAATTTTGAATTTTGAATTTTGAATTAGCTCGGATTTTGAATTTTGAATTTCCCGAAGAATTGAGGGCGTGCCGTCAGTACTGTGATTATCAACAACAATGACGTTGTACTTGAAATTCGTCTCCTGGCTGAGTGCAGATTTTACTGCATCGGCGATTGTTTTTTCACGATTGTACACCGGAATGATAACCGATGCCTCGACATCGAAGTGCTGCTCGCCAAAGTCAGGGTCACGGTAAGCCGACGTATCGACGAGGGCTCCGAGGGCATCGAGATGACGGGTGACGACCTTCTCCATCTCCACCTGCACGTCACGGTTGCGGGGGTCGACATAATCGAACTGCTTTTCACCTGAGCGCCGTGTGTCAAGTTCCTGCTCAGTGTATAGGAACTCATTCAGGTGCACCAGTCTGCCCTTCAGGCTCAGCCACAGACGAAGGTCGTACCATCCGGCAAACTTCCAGTCGGCATCGTCATGGCTGCGGGCATACTCACGAAGAGCGTCGCCACTGATGAGCACCAGCGAACCAAAATCGAAGTCGTCACGCACGCTGCCCAGCTGATAGTCGATAACGGGATGAGCAACCGTCTTGCCGTCCTCGACCGAGTAGTGGTCGCTGTAGACCATCACGGCACGGGTCTCGTCGGCCACCTGCTGCAGGCGCTCAAGAGCATAGTAGCCGAGGGAGAGCGGCGTGGTCTTCATGTACAGAAGGGCGAAATCGGCATCGGCATTCTCGGCGATGCTCAGTATTGTGCGACTCGACTGGATATTGTCGACGACGATGAAGGCTGTGTCCTCAAGGGGTTTGTTCGCGGCGGCAAAGTCCTCGGTCACAAGAAGGTTTATATGTTGCACTGCACTGCTCTGCCGCAGTTGGCGGATAAGCGGCTCGACGACGGCAATGTCGTCGCAGGGTAGGAAGCAGTCTATATTCTCACGTAATATCATTGTTGATAGTTTGTTTTTTCTTGTTGAAAAGTAGCGGTGCTAAAGTTTCTGCAAATTTACAAAGATTATTTCATATAGCCAAATGTCGAAGAACGGGAATTTTCACAAAGTAACAAACATCAGAGATCTATTTTTCTTATTCCTACGAAGCAACACTTTTGTTTTCACGACCGGTACGAATAGCCAACGCTCACGCCGCGCTTAATGACTGTTGACATTGCCTCCACTCGCTACGTAAACATTAAGGAGCGCCTAAACAAGCATCAGGGTATAGCCACGAAGGGATTGAATCTCGGAGTAACGGATTGTCTCGAAGAGGCTATCCGTATAGACTTCTAAATCTTTTGTTGGTGCAACGGTCTCCGAATCGTTGAAGAAGGTTGGTGCAACGGTCTCCGAACCGTTGATGAAAGTTAGCGTTGGAAAACGACCGTTCGGAAACGTCTGACTTACAACGCCGTAAGTTCGGTTAACGATTATTAACTGTTTGATTTCTTGCATTTGTGTGAGGTAAATGTTATCTTTGCATAAACTTTAGCTGCACTCGGCAATTTGGAAATAATTTTCCATTGCACTCGTTTGCAAAAGTTTTGCAAAAACTTAGAAAAATCAGTAGGCGAAATGGATTCACAGAAAATACATCTCATGGGAATGACCCTCAACGAGCTGAAAGCCGTTGCAAAGGAGGCAGGGATGCCAGCGTTCACAGGCGGGCAGATTGCGAAATGGCTTTACAATCAGCACGTCAGGAGCATCGACGACATGACTAACATATCGAAGAAGAACCGCGAGGCTCTATCAGAGAAATACGACATTGGCTGTGCCGACCCTATCGACGCGCAGCACTCGAAGGACGGGACTATAAAATACCTCTTCCCTACCGACGATGGGAAATTCATCGAGACGGTGTATATTCCCGAGGACGACCGCGCCACGCTGTGCGTCTCGTCGCAGGTGGGCTGTAAGATGAATTGTCTCTTCTGTCAGACGGGCAAGCAGGGATTCCAGGGCAATCTAACGGCGAAGGATATTCTCAATCAGGTGTACTCTCTGCCGGAGCGAGAAAAATTGACAAATATAGTGTTCATGGGGCAGGGTGAGCCGATGGACAATCTCGACAATGTTCTCCGCGCTACCGAGATTCTAACGGCTCCGTACGGTTATGCATGGAGTCCGAAGCGAATAACGGTGAGCAGTGTGGGCGTGAAAAAGAAATTACAACGATTCCTTGAGGAGAGCGAGTGCCACGTGGCTATCAGTCTGCATTCGCCGTTCCCTGAGCAACGTGCCGAGCTCATGCCTGCCGAGAAGGGAATGTCCATCGAGGATGTGGTGGAACTGCTCCGCAACTACGACTTCTCGCACCAGCGCCGCTTGTCGTTCGAGTACATTGTTTTCGGAGGTCTCAACGACTCGATGGCTCACGCCCGTGAGATTGTGCGACTGCTCAAGGGACTCTATTGTCGTGTGAACCTCATCCGCTTTCACCAGATTCCTAATGTGCCACTCCACGGTGCCGACGAGGCAAAGATGGAGTCGTTCCGCGACTACCTCACTCACCACGGAATTTTCACGACAATCCGTGCCAGCCGCGGGCAGGATATTTACGCCGCCTGCGGACTGCTAAGTACAGCGAAACAAATGGGGACCCCTTCCGGCTTCCCCCGTGCGGGGGAGAGAATGGGGGATTGAAATACAGATAATATAAAACTGATTCAGTGCCTCGGAGAGGCACAACAACACGCAGTTGTAAAGACCAAGTAGTGTATAAACATCACGCAGTGTGAAAAGCAAAAGAACAATGAAGACACCAACAAACAACAGCTCTTTCTTTCGCAGAGCCGTAGCCCTGCTACCCCTTCTGTGTCTTCTATTCTCCTTTGCATCCTGCTCCGACGACCCATCCGGCAAGCCAGCAAGCAGCAACCGCCCATATCAGGTTCTGCTCGTCAACGACAGCGGACACCTTCTCACCGACGAACTCAGAGACACCGTTTCCGGACTGCCACAGCCCGAGCCATCATTCGACATCATCATCGCCACACCCGGCAACAAAACGCCATGGCAGCAGCTGTCCCGCAGCATTGTTCAAGTGAAATTCAACAAGGACTCCACTCGCACCCACATCTCAATAGCCCGTGATG
Organism: uncultured Prevotella sp.; assembly: GCA_900315635.1. Classification (GTDB taxonomy): domain Bacteria; phylum Bacteroidota; class Bacteroidia; order Bacteroidales; family Bacteroidaceae; genus Prevotella. Next base: position 166,468 of record OMZV01000002.1, on the reverse strand, counting down.
TCTACGCCAAGCCGCAGATAGTCCTCACCGTCACCTCTAAATCGCCGGAGCAGTTCAGCAGCTATATGCATTCACATCCAGGTCAGATCCGCAAGATTCTCAACGCCTTTGAGCTTTCTTGCGCTATCCGTAGCCTTAAGTCCACCCACAACCCACAAGCCGAAAAGACTATCCACGACATGTTCGGCATCGACATTCTCATCCCCGCCGACCTCACAGCCAGCAAGCGTGGTCGTGACTTCATCTGGCTATCCAACAACACCAACGAGGGTCTTGAGAACATCTGCGTTTATCGGGTTAAAGCTGGCAAAGGCAACAAAGATATAGGCATAATTTCCAATGATGCTCAGTTCTTCCGCCACGTTCGCGACAGCGTAATGAAAATCAACATTCCCGGCGAGCGTTCCGGCATGTACATGGAAACAGCCTCAACACCCATCACCCAACACCCATCACCCGAGATGCGTGGCCTTTGGGACATGCGTGGAGACGCTATGGGCGGTCCTTTCATCGCCCGCTGCATCACCGCTCCACCCTACATTATATATATAGAGGGCTTCGTTTACGCCCCCGAATCGAAGAAGCGCAACAAGCTCCGCCGACTGGAAGCGAGCATCCTAACGGGAAAGGTAAAAAGGTAAAAAAGTAAAAAGGTAAAAAGGTAAAAACACGCCATTAGCAACTCTGCAATGCAAGTGCTATTTATACATTATAATTTATTATTTATACATTAAAAATAAGATGGAAAATAGAAAAATACGCGTGGCAATAACACAAGGCGACACCAACGGCATAGGTTACGAACTCATTTTCAGGGCTTTCGCAGGCACTGAGATTCTCGACCTCTGCACACCTATTATATATGGTTCGCCAAAGATCGCCACATATCATGACAACGCTCTCGACCTCAACTCCAAGTTCACTATCATCAACGATGCCAGTGAGGCTCGTGACGGACGGGTTAACCTGCTCACCGTTTTCGACGACGACGTTAAGGTAGAACTCGGAACGCCTACCGAGGAGTCGGGCAACGCAGGGCTCCGTGCCATCGACCGTGCCCTCGCCGACTATCAGCAGGGACTCTTCGACGTGCTCGTCACAGCGCCTATCGACAACAACGACGCATTCCACTTCAGCGGTCAGAGCCGATACATCGAGGATCATATCGAGTGCGACGGTCAGGGTCTTTCCATTCTCACCAGCGATGACCTGCGCGTGGCTCTCGTCACCCGCAACCTGCCGCTCCATCAGGTTGCCGAGAGTATAACGAAGGAGAATATCGAGGCTACTGCAAAGAAGTTCTACGAGAGTCTGCGCCGTGACTTCCGCATCTCCAACCCTCGCATCGCCGTGCTGTCCATCAACCCGAAGGCTGGCGACAACGGACTGCTTGGCAACGAGGAGCAGGAGATTATCCGTCCTGCCATCGAGGAGCTAGCCAAGGAGGACATCGAGGCTTTCGGACCGTACGCTACCGACCGTCTCTTCGGTACCGGCGACTACGATTATTTCGATGGAATCCTTGCCATGTACTACGACCAGGGACTGGCTCCGTTCCGTGCCATAGCTCCGGATTCAGGCGTGAACTACACCGCCGGACTGCCTATCGTCCGCACTGCCCCCGAGGTTGGCGCATCGTTCGACATTGCCGGTCGCAACGAGGCTGACGCTACTCCAATGCTCCACGCCATCTATCTCGCCATCGACATTTTCCGTCATCGCAAGGAGTACGACGAGGCTGGCACTAATCCTCTGCCAAAGCTCTACCACGAAAAGAAGGACGACAGCGACAAGGTGCGCTATGCCATTCCTAAGAAGCGTGAGGACCGCATTCCGCATCGACACGATTACAAGGCACCAGAGAATTCTTAGGAGTATTTTAGGGGAGTTAAAAGGGAGTTATTCGCTTCGCGAAGGGAGTTAGAGGGACAAATGTTCTGTAAAAAGAACTATACTCTCTCAAACTTCATAATCCACTTAATCCACAAAACTATTGTCCCTCTAACTCCCCCTTAACTCCCCTCTAACTCCCGTTAACTCCCCTAAAATCAGAAGAAGACATGAAGAAAAAGTACCAGAACCTATTCTTCCTTTTCGGGCTCGCCGTCCTCATCGTGATGGTCACTCAACTTGACTTCAAGCAGGTGTGGCAGGGTATCAGCCATGCCGGCTACTGGTTCTTTGCGGTAGTCGTTCTCTGGTTCTTCCTCTACATGTTCAACACTGCGGCGTGGTATATAATCATTAAGAATACCGGGAAAATCCAAAATTCAAAATCCAAAATTCAAAATTATGATTACCCATCTGCTAAATCCCCATCTAATTTAGGTAAATCGGGATCTCAATCTAACTTAAGTAATCAAAAGCCTCCCCTTGGGGGAGGTTTGGTGGGGACTCCGACTAGTGGCGTTCCTTTCCACTGGCTCTACAAGATCACCGTCTCCGGTTTCGCCCTCAACTACGCCACTCCCGGCGGACTGATGGGTGGTGAGCCCTACCGTATCATGGCACTGGCTCCGAAGATTGGCACAGAGCGGGCGTCATCATCGGTCATACTCTATGCCATGACCCACATCTTCAGTCATTTTTGGTTCTGGCTGATTTGCTCCGTGCTATACATTATCTTCCGACCAATGAGCGTATTTATGTGGATAGTCCTCAGTATAGTAATAGGCTTTTGTCTACTTGCCATTTGGTTTTTCATGAAAGGTTATCGCCGTGGACTCGCCGTCAGCGGAATGCGGTTGATAAGTCATATTCCCGGACTCCGCCGCCGTGCCTCACGGTTCATCGACAGCCATCGCGCCCAGCTCGACACTATCGACCATCAGATTGCCTCGCTGCATAATCAGAACCCACGGACATTCATCAGCGTCGTCTTGCTGGAGCTCACCTGCCGTTTCGCCTCGGCTCTGGAAGTATTCTTCTGTCTGCTCGTCCTATATCCGTCGGTCAACTACCTTAATTGTATTTTTATTGTTGCCTTCACCACCCTTTTCGCCAACATGCTCTTCTTCATGCCTCTGCAGCTCGGTGGTCGTGAAGGCGGGTTTCTCATGTCCACCACCGGGCTCGGTCTCCCGTCCAGTGCCGGCATCTTCGTTGCCCTCATCGTCCGCATCCGCGAACTCATCTGGACCGCCATCGGACTGCTTTTAATAAAATTGGAGAAAAGGGGTAAATAGTAAAATACAGGTTATTTGTGCTCTATTCAGTTTTCTATCTTTATGCCTTTGATGTTCTTGAAGTCCTTGATATTGTCCGTTACCATTATCAACTTGTTCGCAACGGCAGTACTATTTCCGATATTCGGCAACGACTTGGTCCAACCTTCGACAACATATAGGAAACATCATTGTTTCCACGTAATATTTCAATACATATATTTGTATCCAATAAATATTTACTCATAAGAATAACTTTTCATAATCCTTATCCGTATCACTCATTATCTCTTCCAGTTCTTTAGCTGACGGGAAATAATCATCTTTCATTATTCCGAAAACACCATCCCAAGAATCTGTTTTAGCCTTGGAAACCTTCTTCTTTTACTTTACCATAGAAGAACTGAGCTTCGAAATCAGAGTCAACTTCATTTCGTCGTCCAATTTTTTATCTCATTCCAAAAACTTTCAAGAACTGACGGATTATTTATTGCTGTTTCCATAATTATTCTCTTTATCAACGCCACAACGATACTCACTAATTTTCAAACTAACAAAAAAAGTCTGCCAATTTTGCAGTTATATCAAATAAAATGTGTAATTTTGTCAGCTAAATAAAAAGAGAAGATTGGATGAAAGGATGATTGGATGATAATCCATCTCATCACGTCATCTCATCATCCTGTCATCCCATCATCAAAATATGAACACATCTGAACTTCAGCGCATAAAGCAACGTTACAATATTGTAGGAAACAGCGAAGGACTCAACCACGCTCTCGACGTAGCCCTGCAGGTCGCACCAACCGACCTCAGCGTACTCATTGTCGGTGAGAGCGGTGTGGGTAAGGAAATCTTTCCACGGGTCATCCACGACAATTCACCCCGTCGCCGTGAGAAGTATTTCGCCATCAACTGCGGTTCTATCCCAGAGGGAACTATCGACAGCGAGCTCTTCGGTCACGAGAAAGGTGCCTACACCGGCGCAATCGGCGAGAGCGAGGGCTACTTCGGTGTCGCCAACAAAGGAACAATTTTCCTCGATGAGGTTGGTGAGCTGCCGCTGGCTACCCAGGCTCGTTTGCTCCGTGTCCTCGAAACTGGCGAGTACATCCGTGTCGGCGGTCAGGAAATCCGCAAGACCGATGTCCGCATCGTCGCTGCCACCAATGTCAACATGCGTAAGGCTGTCAGCGAGGGTAAGTTCCGTGAGGACCTATATTATCGTCTGAACACCATTCCTATTCAGATTCCGCCTCTTCGCGACCGTGGCGACGACATCATCCTCTTGTTCCGCCTCTTCGCCATGCAGATGGCTGAGAAGTACCGCCTGCCGAAGATCACTCTCACCGATGATGCCAAGCAGATGATGCTTAAGTACAAGTGGCCGGGCAATGTCCGCCAGCTTAAGAACATCACCGAGCAGATGTCAGTCCTCAGCGAGAAGCGTGAAATAGATGCCGAGACTCTCAGCAAGTTCATTCCGCAGGACGGGGAAAGCACCGAACTTGCCACAATCCAGAACAATGGCGGTCGTCACAGCTATGAGTCGGAGCGCGAAATACTATATAAAATATTGTATGAGCTCCGTGGCAATGTCGCCGACCTTCGTCGTGACCTCAACACTGTCCGCAAGCAGCTCAATGAAGCTCGCCGACTGGAAGGTGTCGCCGGGTTCGAGCGTCTGCCGCAAGGCGATGGCAACTATCCTGCCCCTCTCTCCGACGAATATAACAATTCATCATCATCCAACAATCAACGCTCAACACCCAACCAGGTCGAGGACGCCGTTGCCGAGGAAATTTCGGAGCCGGAAAGCCTCAACCTCAACGACCTCGGTCGTCAGATGGTTGAGAAAGCCCTTGAGCGCAACAACGGCAACCGCAAGAAGGCGGCTCAGGAGCTCGGTATCAGCGACCGCACCCTCTACCGCCGCATCAAACAGTACGGACTGGAGAAGTGAAGAATGAAGAACGAAGAGTTAAGAATCCATTTCTCCGCCGTCTCCTCAGCCCATTAAGCCCATCAGGTCTATCAAGCCTACAAAGCCCATCATGCCCACTATGCCCATAATCATCACCCATCATCTCCATCGCCTCACAGCATTCGTCTCGGTTCTCTGCCTTGCCTTGCTCGTCTCCTGCTCCGTCAGCTACAAGCTCAACGGTGCCAGCATCGACTATACCAAGACAAAGACCATTCAGATAGCCGACTTCCCCAACCGTGCCGCTTACGTCTGGGGTCCTATGGCTCCGACATTCAACAACGCCCTCAAGGACGAGTTTGCCAGCCACACCAAACTCCAGCAGGTAAAGCGTAACGGCGACCTGAAGATCGAAGGTGAGATAACATCCTACACCCAGCGAAACAAGAGCGTGTCAGCAGAAGGTTACGCAGCCCAGACCGAGCTGGCCATGACCGTCAACGTACGCTTCACTAATACAAAGGACCACACGCAGGACTTTGAACGGCAGTTCACTGCCACCCAGTCATACGAGACCACTCAGAGTCTCGCATCCGTCCAGCAAGACCTCGTCCAGCAAATGATTGACGACCTCGTCGACCAAATCTTCAACGCCACCGTAGCCAACTGGTAATCAACACAGTAGCCAACTGGTAATCAACACAGTAGCCAACTGGTAATCCCGTTGTGTACGCCGTTGCTTTGCAACGGCCTCAATTAATATAACAATGAACCTTCAGCAATATATTCAACATCCGGAACAACTAGACCGTGGAACCCTCTATGAACTCAGGGCTCTCACTGCCCAGTACCCCTATTATCAGCCAGCCCGACTATTGTTGCTGAAGAACCTCTATCTTCTCCACGACTCCACATTCGACGAGGAACTCCGCCGTGCCGCCATGTACATTGCCGACCGCCGCAAGCTATTCGACCTCGTTGAAGCCGCCCACTACCAGCTCCGTCAGAAGAAGGCGTCAGGCGATGAAATACTGGCTGATAATGGCAACCCCACTAAACAGCCAACCTCACAACCATCAACTCTCAACCCTCACCCCTCAACTCCCGACAAGGACCGCACCACCAAACTCATCGACGACTTCCTCGACCAGATACCACAAGAGGAAGACAGTTCATCATCCGATGCCAAGCAGCCAGCACCCCACCGCAAGCCTACCGTTGCCGATGCCACAGGCGACTACATGGCTTATCTCGTGGCAATGGAGAGCGAGGAAGAGAAGGAAGAAGAGGAAAAGAACTCACCGCAGATGAAGGGGCAGGACCTCATCGACGACTTCCTCAACAACGACGATGGAAAGATGGAGCTCAAGGATGAACCCGAATACGAACCTGAAATCGAAGAAGAGGAAAATGATAACGATTCAGGCTACTTTACCGAGACTTTAGCACGAATTTACATAAAACAAGGCAGATATTCCAAGGCTTTGGAAATAATTCGGCGTTTAAATTTGATTTATCCAAAAAAAAGTCGTTACTTTGCAGACCAAATCCGTTTTTTGGAAAAATTGATAATAAACGATAACAAAACAAAAGATCAAAACTGATAATAAAATAATAAAAAACAAAGAATAAAAAATGTACACACTATTTGTAATTCTTATTGTCATCGCCTCGCTCCTTATGATTGGCATTGTACTCATCCAGGAGTCAAAGGGCGGCGGTCTGGCATCAAACTTCTCATCTTCAAACCAGATTATGGGTGTCCGCAAGACCACCGACTTCATTGAGAAGGCAACATGGGGTCTCGCAATCGTTATGGTTGTTTGCAGCATCGTCTGCGCTCATGTAGCTCCAAAGTCAACCGCTGACGAGAGTGTCATCGAGAAGACAGCCGGCGACAGCAACACCAATCCTAACACACTGCCTAACTTCGGTGCTAGCCAGCAGCAGAAGCAGAACGCAGCTCAGGGTGCTCAGCAAGGCGCAGCTCAAGGTGCACAGGGTGCTCAGCAAAGTGCTGCTCAAGGCGCAAAGACAGCTGCTCCAGCAGCTCCGGGAGCACAACAGCCAGCAGCTCCGACACCAGCAAAATAAAGAAATTTAGAAAAAAGTACGGAATTTGTTTGCACAACACGAATAAATTCCGTACCTTTGCACTCGCTTTACGGAACTGACTCAGTTTCAAGACTAAGTCACAATACCGTCTAGCAAGACATGGTGGGCGTAGTTCAGTTGGTTAGAGCGTCAGATTGTGGTTCTGAATGTCGTGGGTTCGAGTCCCACCCCCCACCCTCTCAATTAAAGCAAGCTTCGTAACCAATAAGGTTTCGGAGCTTTTTTTGTATCAAGAGGTTTCTCTTATACAGAAAGAATTGAACAAAGGGAACAATATTTTATAATAAAAGGAACATTCTTCCGTTTAGTACATATAAAGGTAAAAACTAACAACTCATATACAGAGTAACTCATAAACTAGAAAAAACATAAACTTAGAATATTATGTGCGGAATTGTTGGCTATATTGGAAGTCGTAACGCTTACGACATTCTTATTAAGGGGCTCCACCGTCTGGAGTACCGCGGCTACGACTCAGCAGGAGTAGCACTTATAAACACAGACGACAAGTTGAACGTCTACAAGGCAAAAGGCAAGGTCGCCGACCTTGAGAATGCCGCAAAGAATCAAGATCTTACTGGAACTATCGGTATTGCTCACACCCGTTGGGCTACCCACGGAGAGCCTTCTGTTCGTAACGCTCACCCTCATGTTTCCGAGAATGGCGACATTGCCATCGTCCATAACGGAATCATCGAGAACTATGCCGAGCTCCGCGAACAGCTCAAGGAAAAGGGTTACCACTTCAAGAGCGACACCGATACTGAGGTTCTCGTACAGCTCATCGAGTATGCTATGGACAAGCATCACACTGACCTCACCCAGTCAGTTTGCCACGCACTTCGCAAGTGTGTTGGAGCTTACGCCATCGCAGTCATCGACCGCCGCAACCCTAATCAGATTGTTGCAGCACGCAAGGGTTCTCCAATGGTTATCGGCGTCGGCAAAGACAACTCCGAATTCTTCGTTGCCTCTGACGCTTCACCAATCGTCGAGTACACAAAGAATGTCGTTTATGTCGACGACGAGCAGGTCGTTACCGCCGAGATTGGCAAGCCTCTGCAGATTTGGAACCTCGACAAGACCCGTGCCAACGTCAAGATTGACGAGGTCGACATGGACATCGATATGCTCTCAAAGGGTGGTTTCCCACACTTCATGCTTAAGGAAATCTTCGACCAGCCGAAGGTTCTCCGCGATTGTATGCGTGGCCGTCTGTTCGCTAAGACATCTGACGAGCAGAAGCGTTCGGGGCGCAACAACTACGTCGACGCCAACGGCATCGTTCTCTCAGCTGTCAAGAACAACAAAGACCGCTTGATGAGTGCTACTCGTTTCATCATCGTTGCCTGCGGAACCAGTTGGCATGCAGGACTTATCGGCAAGCAGCTCATCGAGCAGTACTGCCAGATACCTGTAGAAGTCGACTACGCCAGTGAGTTCCGTTATCGCAATCCAATCATCTACCCTACCGATGTCGTCATCGCCATCAGTCAGAGTGGTGAGACTGCCGATACCCTTGCAGCCATCGAGCTCGCCAAGTCGAAGGGTGCCTGCATCTTCGGTATTGTCAATGCCGTTGGTTCAAGTATCGCCCGTCAGACCGATACAGGTATCTATATCCACGTCGGACCTGAGATTGGTGTCGCTTCTACAAAGGCGTTCACAGGTCAGCTCACATGTCTTACCCTTCTGGCTCTATGTCTCGGACATTGTAAGGGTACTATCAGCCAGGAAGAATACGACGCAATGATTCAGGAGCTCGCCGTCATCCCTGATAAGATTGAGCAGGTTCTGAAACTCAACGACCGCATTCAGACCATCAGCCGCACCTACACCTACGCCACCAACTTCCTCTATCTTGGTCGTGGTTGGAACTATCCGGTTGCCCTCGAGGGAGCCCTCAAGCTAAAGGAAATCAGCTATATTCATGCCGAAGGTTATCCTGCCGCCGAGATGAAGCACGGTCCTATTGCCCTTGTCGACGACCACATGCCTGTTCTCTTCGTGGCTACTCACCACAAGCAGTATCAGAAGATCGTGTCGAACATGGAGGAGGTCAAGGCTCGTGGCGGTCACATCATCGCCATTATCACCGAAGGCGATACCGAGATTCCGAAGATTGCCAACGAGTGCATCGAGGTTCCACACACCCTTGCCCCACTTGCTCCGCTGCTCACCGTCATCCCATTGCAGCTCCTCGCTTACCATGTAGCCGTCTGCAAGGGTCTCAACGTCGACCAGCCTCGCAACCTTGCCAAGAGCGTAACAGTAGAATAATCCACATTTAGAATACATTTCCAAATAACAGGAAACAAGACATCGAAGCCCCCGTTCATCAAGTTGATTGATGGACGGGGGCTTTGTCGTTTATATACCCTATATAAAGAAAAAGGGTGAGTCACCCCACCCGTAAAGTTTTCACAACGGAATAATCCTTATTGTGATTAGCTAAAAAATATGTGGCAAAGATAACCTAAATATCTGAAAGACACAAATAAATCATTCACTTTTTTGTAAAATACAATATTTTTACTATTTTTGCATCATCATTAATTGTGTGGAAACAGTAGAATCCCACACATATACTTAACAATAAACCCACAAACCTAAATAATATGAGCAACATTCTTGGACTGGACTTAGGAACAAACAGCATCGGCTGGGCTGTCGTTGATAACGAGCAGAAAACTATTGTCAATGCCGGCAGTCGAATTATTCCGATGGACGAAGCAACACTTGGGCAATACGAAACAGGCAACCTTAAGTCACAAGCATCAGTAAGGACTGACTTCCGCAGCATTCGCCGACTTTATGAGCGTGCCAAATTAAGGCGCGAGCGGCTTTTGCGTGTACTCCATGTCATGGGTTTCCTGCCAGAACATTTCGATAACCAAATAGACTTTATCAATCATCTTGGACAATTCAAGAGTCATAGCGAGCCATTGCTTCCATACAGGAAGAATGCTGACGGAAGGAACGAATTCATTTTCAACGATTCCTTCCGGGAAATGGTTGATGAATTCAACAGCATTCACAGTAACGACAAATTCACGGGCAAGCGCATCCCGTACGATTGGACAATCTATTATCTGCGACACAAAGCTCTTTCCATGCCCATCCGTCGGGAAGAGCTTGCATGGATAATTCTGCAATTCAACACCAAGCGAGGCTATTATCAATTGAGAGGCGAAGAGGAAGAAACCAAGACTTCAAAGAACGAGACCTATGAAATTCTTACCGTCAAGAATGTGGAAAAGTTGAATGCCGACAGCAAGCGCCGCGGAATATTCTGGTATGAGATAACCTACAATAATGGAATATCACAGCGCAAATCAGGTCCCGTTGCACCACGTAAGATTGGCGATCAGGTTGAACTCATCGTGACAACAACCCTTGACAAGAACGGCAATGTGGCAAAGGACAAAGAAGGCAATCCAAAGATAAAGTTGCGTGATCCAAAGCCCGACGACTGGACTCTGATGAAGAAACGTACCGAAAGAGCCATATCTGACAGCGGGACTACTGTTGGCGACTATATCTACAATTACTTGATGAATCACCCCGAAGCAAAAATCCGGGGGAAGCAGGTACGCACCATAGAGAGAAAGTACTACAAGGACGAACTAAAGAAGATTCTGGACAAGCAGGCAGAATTAATCCCTGAGCTAAAAGACAATAGTCTTCTGGAGAAGTGTGTGCTTGAACTTTATCGAAATAATGAGGCTCATGTAGCTTCCTTACAAGGCAAGACTTTCACCGACTTTATCGTCGATGACATAATCTTCTATCAGCGACCATTGAAGAGCAAGAAGAGCCTTATAGCCAATTGCCCGTTCGAGGAATATTGCTGGATTGACAAGTCGACCGGCGAGATTCATCACGAGCCAATAAAGGTCATCCCTAAGTCTCATCCTCTTTATCAGGAATTCCGCATTCGTCAATTCTTACAGAATCTGAAGGTAATCAGGAAAGAAAAAGAAATCGATGGCAAACTCAAGACTGACGTTGACGTAACCTGCGACTATCTCAAGGATGATAACGATTGGCAAAAGCTCTACAATTACCTGTCCTCAATTCCTAGCATTGACAACAAGAAATTCTGCAAATATCTTGGACTCAGCGACAACGACTACAGATGGAATTATGTAACTAACGACAAGTCATACCCATGTGCCGAGACTCACTGCCTTATTAATATCAATGGTGATTTAAACAAAAGTCAGGAGACAGAACTTTGGCACATAATGTATTCTGTCAGTGACCCGATAGAGCTGCGGAAAGCTCTTACCACATTCGCCGACAAGAACGGATTGGACGAGCACGACTTTATAGAGAGCCACATTCACATCAAGCCATTCGACAGCGACTTCGGAGCATTCTCAGAGAAAGCGCTTAAGAAGATACTCCCATTAATGCGCCGAGGCATAGATTGGCATGAGGAAGATCTTCCATGTCAGGCTCGCGAACGCATTCATGACATTATCAATGGTAATGTTGACGAGAAAATTCGCAAGCAGATTGTCAAGAGTGGATTAGTTCTTAACACCATCGCCGACTTCAACAATCTGCCTTTATGGTTTGCTGAATATCTTGTTTACGGGCAGAAGGACGACATCACAGTATGGAACACCCCTGACGACATTGACAAATACTTGCAATCTGAATTCAGGCAGCACAGCCTTCGCAATCCTATTGTAGAGACTGTTCTATCCGAAACGCTTCGTGTCGTCCGAGACATTTGGAAAGCTTATGGCAAGCCTGACGAGATACATATTGAAATGGGACGCGACCTCAAGCAGCCCAAGGACAAGCGTGCCCGTGCCACGCAACGTATTCTGGAAAACGAGCGTACGAACCTACGCATCCGCCAGTTGCTGCAAGAGTTTGCCGAAGACAGCGATGTCGAGAATGTCCGTCCTAACTCACCATCACAGATGGAACTCTTTAAGATTTTCGAAAACGATGTCCTCAACCAATACGACCGTGTCGCCGACCCTGATAACATTATGGACATTGTCGATTCGCTTGCCAACCCGACCAAACATGTCAGCCACAACGATATTGTAAGATATAAATGCTGGCTTGAACAACGCTATCAGTCGCCTTATACCGGCGACATTATCCCATTGTCAAGGCTGTTCACCACCGACTACGAAATAGAGCACGTCATACCACAGTCCCGCTATTTCGATGATTCACTTAACAACAAAGTAATCTGTGAGAGCGGCATTAATAAACTTAAAGGCAACAGGCTGGGTTATGAGTTCATCTTCAAGGAGCACGGACATATTGTCGACGGTCACAAAGTATTCGAGAAAGAGGCTTACGAACAGTTCGTCAAGGACCACTACTCCAATAATCCACGCAAGGCACGCATTCTGCTATTAGAGGATATTCCGGACAGTTTTATCCGGCGACAGCTCAATGACAGTCGCTACATAGCCCGGCAAACAACTAGCATACTGTCAGCTGCAGTCCGTTCTACCGATGACAAAGGACATGTTGCAGCCAACGACCGTGGCAGTGTTTCGGTGAACATTATAGCAACCAATGGCTCTATCACCGACCGACTTAAGAAGGAATGGGGAATAACGCAGATATGGAACCATATCATTGCGCCAAGGTTTATCCGTCTTAATGAGAAGACCCATTCTGAGCAGTTCGGCAAGTGGGTAGAGAAGAATGGCGAACGATATTTCCAAATAAACATACCTTTAGAAATATCCAGCGGTTTCTCGAAGAAGCGTATCGACCATCGCCACCATGCTATGGATGCTATAGTTATAGCCTGCACGACACGAAGCCACATCAACTACCTCAACAACTCAACGGCTGCAGCCAGCCGGAAAGACGAGCGCCATGACCTTCGCAACAAGCTTTGCTTCAAAGACAAAACCGATAGTAACGGTAATTATTCCTGGCGGTTCATCAAGCCATGGACTACATTTACCGAAGACACCAAGGCGGCTCTAGACTCTATTATAGTCAGTTTCAAGCAGAATCTACGGGTTATCAATAAGACATCTAATTTCTACTGGCATTATGAGAATGGCAAGAAAGTACTGAAAAAGCAAACCAAAGGCGACGGATGGGCACTGCGGAAATCTCTCCACAAAGCCACAGTCTCTGGAGCTGTAAGGCTGCAATCTCAAAAGACAGTAAGGCTCAAGGACGCCCTTGCCAACTGGCATCTGATAGTCGACAAGACCATAAGAGCCGGCATCAAGCATGTCATAAAAGACATCTATCATGGCAAGATTGACCAGAAGACTCTGCTAAAGTATTTTAAGGACAGAGACTATAAACTTGATGGTAAAGACATATCCAAACTCAACATCTGGTTTACTCCTGCCGTGCCTGAAGCCACCGCCTCTCGCACTAAACTCAATGAGACATTCGACAAGAAGAACATTGAGAAGATAACGGACAGCGGAATCCGGAAGATTCTTCTTCGTCACCTAGAGAACTGCGGAGGGAATCCAAAAGTTGCATTCAGCCCAGATGGTATAGCCATGATGAACGATAACATCAAGAGCCTCAACAATGGCAAAGACCATAAGCCTATACTGTCGGTAAGAAAGTATGATGCCATAGGAAATAAATTCAGAATTGGAGAATATGGCTCAAAATCAAAAGGATACGTTGTTGCTGACAAGGGAACGAACATTTTCTTTGCAATATACAATAGCAACAAAGGGATTCGAACCTATGAGTCAATACCATACAATGTAGAAGTAGAACGACAAAAGCAGGGATTACCGATCGCTCCCGAGGAAAACTCAAAAGGAGACAAATTACTATTCGTACTATCTCCCGGCGATTTAGTTTACATGCCAAACGAAAACGAGCATGTTGACAAGAATCTCGATAAAGGAAGAATATGGAAATTCGTGTCCACATCACTAGGACGAGCACAATTCGTTCCTGAAAGATTAGCCGTTCCTATTGCCGACAATATGGAGTATGCAAAGAATAAGACAGAATTTGACGACTACCATCGAAGCATCAAGGCATTCTGTCGTAAGATCATAGTTGACCGACTTGGACGAATAACTAAAATAGAATAGCCTATGATTAAGAAGACTCTTTATTTCGGCAATCCAGCCTATCTGTCATTGCGCAACGGGCAGCTTGTTATCCGCTTGCCTGAAGTTGAGAAGTCAAACCTAACAGAACAATTGAAGGCGGCAAATGTCCGCACATTCCCTATCGAGGATTTGGGAGTAGTAGTGCTCGACAACAAGCAGATAACCATAACGCAAGGTCTGCTTGAAGCACTACTAGCCAACAACTCCGCAGTGGTTACTTGTGATAGTAAACGCATGCCGACAGGGCTGTTGCTTCCCTTATCAGGCAACACTCTACATCAAGAGCGTTTCCGTAACCAAATAGAGAGTTCCCTGCCTTTACGCAAACAGCTATGGCAGCAGACAGTACGAGCAAAGATTCTTAACCAGGCTTTCTGCCTACAAAAGAACACTCCAAAATCAAACGCCTCACTTCATGTCCTGGCAAACAACGTGAAAAGTGGCGACCCGGAAAACTGCGAGGCTCAGGCAGCTGTCTACTATTGGAGGAACATCTTCACGAAGCTACCTTCATTCCAACGTGACCCTGAAGGCGATGTTCCTAACAATCTATTGAACTATGGATACGCCATTCTCAGGGCAACTATAGCCAGAGCACTAGTTGGAAGTGGACTACTACCGGTTTATGGTATTCATCATCACAACCGCTACAATGCATTCTGCCTTGCCGATGATATTATGGAGCCATACCGCCCATTCGTCGACGATCTCGTTATCAAGACGATGGATAAGATGACGATACCCGAGGAACTTACCATTAAGCAGAAGCGAGAGATGCTTACTATTCCCGTCCTTGATGTAATACTCGATGGTCAGCGACGTCCACTTATGATTGCAGCAGGACTAACGGCTGCAAGTCTTGCAAAGTGCTTCAATGGCGAAATAAGGAAGATTTCTTATCCTGAATTTCCATGAATTACCGACTAAACCAATATAGAGTTATGTGGATACTCGTAATGTTCGACTTACCCACTGAGACAAAGAAGGAACGAAAGGCTGCAGCAAAGTTCCGCAAAAACATTATGGCTGATGGATTTACCATGTTCCAGTTCTCTATCTATGTCAGGAACTGCGCCAGTTTTGAAAACGCCAAGGTTCACATCAAAAGGGTTCAATCGCTATTACCCGAATATGGTCACGTTGGTATAATGTGCATCACTGACAAGCAGTTTGCCGACATAAAGATTTTCAACTGCCGAAAATCCATCGAGCCAAGAGCCCCATACCAACAACTTGAACTATTCTAACTAAAAAGGAGATTCTACTTATAAAGCGGAATCTCCTTTTTTGCATATCCATTTTTTATTTTCTAATTTCGCATCTAACGTCTTATCTTCCAACCTCTTACCCTATTCCTGATGTATATGCGGTTGCAAAGATACGAATTTTTTAGCTAATCACAACGGAGGGTCTATAGTAGTGTTTTTATAGATGATGTATATGCGGTTGCAAAGATACGAATTTTTTAGCTAATCACAACGACAAAGTATTCGTACACGTCTGAGTATTGGATGTATATGCGGTTGCAAAGATACGAATTTTTTAGCTAATCACAACTGACGCTTCACAGGGATTATTAATATTGCGATGTATATGCGGTTGCAAAGATACGAATTTTTTAGCTAATCACAACGCGACAAAATACTCGTACACGTCTGAGTATGATGTATATGCGGTTGCAAAGATACGAATTTTTTAGCTAATCACAACCAAAAGGCACTCCACAATACCGACTTTATGATGTATATGCGGTTGCAAAGATACGAATTTTTTAGCTAATCACAACCGCCAAACTGATTGTGACGAGGTTATCGAAGATGTATATGCGGTTGCAAAGATACGAATTTTTTAGCTAATCACAACGATAAGGAGGCGGTCAATCATTGGCTATCTGATGTATATGCGGTTGCAAAGATACGAATTTTTTAGCTAATCACAACTGCATAAATCATTCCTTCCTCAAAGAGGTAGATGTATATGCGGTTGCAAAGATACGAATTTTTTAGCTAATCACAACCGTCAGCGAGAGTCCTTCGCTGTTGGCACAGATGTATATGCGGTTGCAAAGATACGAATTTTTTAGCTAATCACAACTGTGAATGTTGTAGCTGTCATAACTTTTAAGATGTATATGCGGTTGCAAAGATACGAATTTTTTAGCTAATCACAACACATCAACCGTCATATCAACGGTCTCAAAGGATGTATATGCGGTTGCAAAGATACGAATTTTTTAGCTAATCACAACGGGGGGCGGTAGCCCCCTCCACTCAACGAAGATGTATATGCGGTTGCAAAGATACGAATTTTTTAGCTAATC
This sequence comes from uncultured Prevotella sp., assembly GCA_900315635.1. Taxonomy (GTDB): domain Bacteria; phylum Bacteroidota; class Bacteroidia; order Bacteroidales; family Bacteroidaceae; genus Prevotella. Next base: position 149,854 of record OMZV01000002.1, on the reverse strand, counting down.
ACAACATGGTCGTATCCTTATAGATTGCACGATACGATGTATATGCGGTTGCAAAGATACGAATTTTTTAGCTAATCACAACGAGGCATCGGTGCCGTATTTTTATGGGCACGATGTATATGCGGTTGCAAAGATACGAATTTTTTAGCTAATCACAACACGGAAAGGATTATTCCATCATTAATTACGGATGTATATGCGGTTGCAAAGATACGAATTTTTTAGCTAATCACAACTACAGGGAAAAATCTCCCTTCATTACGGTGATGTATATGCGGTTGCAAAGATACGAATTTTTTAGCTAATCACAACAATATGGACCATTTTAACCCCCCAAATGTGATGTATATGCGGTTGCAAAGATACGAATTTTTTAGCTAATCACAACCGCTTTCGGAGTGCATCCTAACCTCGTCGGGATGTATATGCGGTTGCAAAGATACGAATTTTTTAGCTAATCACAACGAGCGCAACGCTGATATATTGTTACAATACGATGTATATGCGGTTGCAAAGATACGAATTTTTTAGCTAATCACAACTAAGAGGACATCCATACATCGGCTCTGCCTGATGTATATGCGGTTGCAAAGATACGAATTTTTTAGCTAATCACAACGGCATAGCCGAAACGGCTTGCCTGTCTAAGATGTATATGCGGTTGCAAAGATACGAATTTTTTAGCTAATCACAACATGGAACGTCATTCGTGGTCAAGGGTTCAGGATGTATATGCGGTTGCAAAGATACGAATTTTTTAGCTAATCACAACATGAGTGATGCATATACTTATAATAATCAGGATGTATATGCGGTTGCAAAGATACGAATTTTTTAGCTAATCACAACACACCTGAGTCAATATTGAACGTCCGGCAGATGTATATGCGGTTGCAAAGATACGAATTTTTTAGCTAATCACAACCTGTTATGGCTGCTGATGCTGCCGACAAAAGATGTATATGCGGTTGCAAAGATACGAATTTTTTAGCTAATCACAACAGTTCCTGCATGATGGCGAGTGCGTCATCCGATGTATATGCGGTTGCAAAGATACGAATTTTTTAGCTAATCACAACGACGAACAAGTAGGTTTCATCAAAGAACAGGATGTATATGCGGTTGCAAAGATACGAATTTTTTAGCTAATCACAACAGTAACTGTAGGAATGTTGTCATCGTTAGAGATGTATATGCGGTTGCAAAGATACGAATTTTTTAGCTAATCACAACGATTATTGGCAGAGCCGAAAAGGATTTTAAGATGTATATGCGGTTGCAAAGATACGAATTTTTTAGCTAATCACAACGATACTGCTCGTAATCAGAAATTGATTTCTGATGTATATGCGGTTGCAAAGATACGAATTTTTTAGCTAATCACAACTAAAGGGAGAAATCTCCCTTCATGATTGTTGATGTATATGCGGTTGCAAAGATACGAATTTTTTAGCTAATCACAACAACATGCGAGGAATAATGTTATTAAAAACTGATGTATATGCGGTTGCAAAGATACGAATTTTTTAGCTAATCACAACCGGGCTGGCGATAGCCTGCCCGCCATACGCGATGTATATGCGGTTGCAAAGATACGAATTTTTTAGCTAATCACAACCGGTAATAAAGCGGGTGGAGCTTGATGCCGATGTATATGCGGTTGCAAAGATACGAATTTTTTAGCTAATCACAACTTTTACCCATCAGTTTACAGACTATCGTATGATGTATATGCGGTTGCAAAGATACGAATTTTTTAGCTAATCACAACTAAAATCAATCCTATGCAGTTACAGACCAGATGTATATGCGGTTGCAAAGATACGAATTTTTTAGCTAATCACAACACCGTTCATCGTTTACGATGACGGAGAAGTGATGTATATGCGGTTGCAAAGATACGAATTTTTTAGCTAATCACAACTTTTCGGTCGTAATACTCAATAGTCTTGTTGATGTATATGCGGTTGCAAAGATACGAATTTTTTAGCTAATCACAACAATCAGAAACTTATTTCTGATCGTGAATACGATGTATATGCGGTTGCAAAGATACGAATTTTTTAGCTAATCACAACAATTCCCCATCTATAGTCAACGATAACAAGATGTATATGCGGTTGCAAAGATACGAATTTTTTAGCTAATCACAACTGCAACAACTATCTGAACTTCTGTTTGTTGGATGTATATGCGGTTGCAAAGATACGAATTTTTTAGCTAATCACAACATACGCGAATTTGAAAAAATGCTGCACCGCGATGTATATGCGGTTGCAAAGATACGAATTTTTTAGCTAATCACAACTAACCTATGCAAGTAATGCCGAGTTAGTGGATGTATATGCGGTTGCAAAGATACGAATTTTTTAGCTAATCACAACATAGTAGTGTTCTTGTATATGGCACGGTACGATGTATATGCGGTTGCAAAGATACGAATTTTTTAGCTAATCACAACAATCTATCGAAAAACATATGCAATTAAATGGATGTATATGCGGTTGCAAAGATACGAATTTTTTAGCTAATCACAACGCTGATGACTGTCTGATGGCTTTCGATAACGATGTATATGCGGTTGCAAAGATACGAATTTTTTAGCTAATCACAACTCCACTAACAAAATAAGAATCAAAAAAACGGATGTATATGCGGTTGCAAAGATACGAATTTTTTAGCTAATCACAACGCGAGGGGGCGTGGTCTGCGGTCTTACGCGATGTATATGCGGTTGCAAAGATACGAATTTTTTAGCTAATCACAACAATGGAATGCGTATTACGAAAGTTTGGCAGCGGTTGCAAAGATACGAATTTTTTAGCTAATCACAACACAGAAGACAACTTATTGCCTACAATGGTGATGTATATGCGGTTGCAAAGATACGAATTTTTTAGCTAATCACAACTTAAACGCAAACTGCAAACCACCATTAACAGATGTATATGCGGTTGCAAAGATACGAATTTTTTAGCTAATCACAACCTCCTGAGTTACAAGGAAAGCAATGTCACGATGTATATGCGGTTGCAAAGATACGAATTTTTTAGCTAATCACAACTTGTAGATGGCACGGTACTCTATCCCGCTGATGTATATGCGGTTGCAAAGATACGAATTTTTTAGCTAATCACAACTCAATGGATACAGACTCCCTACCTTTACTGATGTATATGCGGTTGCAAAGATACGAATTTTTTAGCTAATCACAACTTCCCTTGTGAACTCATTGTTTCTTCCTTGATGTATATGCGGTTGCAAAGATACGAATTTTTTAGCTAATCACAACTTTTAAATCTGTTGACATACATCTTTCCGGGATGTATATGCGGTTGCAAAGATACGAATTTTTTAGCTAATCACAACTTATGGGTGATGCTTATCAGTATAATAATGATGTATATGCGGTTGCAAAGATACGAATTTTTTAGCTAATCACAACTGCAGTATGGTAAATGGAATGATACTATGTGATGTATATGCGGTTGCAAAGATACGAATTTTTTAGCTAATCACAACTATTATTAAGACAAAGCAAGAACTAAAGCAGATGTATATGCGGTTGCAAAGATACGAATTTTTTAGCTAATCACAACCACAAAGGTATTAATCCGTAACGTAGTGAAGATGTATATGCGGTTGCAAAGATACGAATTTTTTAGCTAATCACAACCTGCTCTAGGAGCTGGCATTAGTCAGACTAGATGTATATGCGGTTGCAAAGATACGAATTTTTTAGCTAATCACAACTCGTCCGTTAGGCGAGTCAGCAGGAGCGTAGATGTATATGCGGTTGCAAAGATACGAATTTTTTAGCTAATCACAACTAAAGCGAAAAATCTCCCTTCATTACGGTGATGTATATGCGGTTGCAAAGATACGAATTTTTTAGCTAATCACAACTTCAGATTTCCCGGTGCCGTGTAGGCATCGATGTATATGCGGTTGCAAAGATACGAATTTTTTAGCTAATCACAACACTTCTCAGTTGAACGTTCCTTACACTACGGATGTATATGCGGTTGCAAAGATACGAATTTTTTAGCTAATCACAACAGTAGCTTTAAGATTATCAATTATCTGTAGATGTATATGCGGTTGCAAAGATACGAATTTTTTAGCTAATCACAACAGTTTTTGAATGAGCTCTTGCGAGTCGCCTATGAACTGGCGCTGCGGGATGTGAGCATGAATGGAAAGCTTAGCCTTCTTTGTCAAGGCGAGTGCCTTCCACTTGGCAGCCTCTGGAGGCAGAACCTTTGGGAGCTTGCCCTGCGAGGCGGCGAGGGAGTAGACCATGTGCCAAGCATACTTACGAAGCTTTGGCGTGACAGAGGGGTGCGTAGAGATGTCGCCTCCGTCGTTGTGGATGGCAGCGTATGGTACGGGGTCGGAGATTACGACCTGCCCGGGCTGTGCCTGGAACTCGATGGATCGCATGAGGTGGTCTCGCCGTGAGGTAAGCGGCGTGTACTTAGCATCTGGAGAATTGGAGTCCTGTCGACGTGTGCGCTGCCAAGGTCGGATGCCCCCATCGCGGAAGCCAGCGTCGCGGAAGTTCTGCCGGAAGTGGTTGACGGCTGTTATGCCCACCTTTCGCGGGAGACGGTCGTTGACCTCACGAAGGATGTCGTTTTTAGCCTTTTCGACGAGGAATTGAATGTTTTTTGCGTCCATGATGAAATTTTTCTTGTTTTTTGTTTTGCGTTAAAGAATAAAGTTGTATATTTGCGCAAAGTTAGAGTTTAAGTTCATTTATTGAGCTTTGACACCAACCTACAACAGATCTTAGGTTCTGCTGTAGGTTGGAGCCATCAATCCTTTTATGGATTTTGACTCTAACCTCCGAGCGGGGTTTTACCCCGTTTTTTTTATTTCCAATATTTTCTCATATAAGTATAAACTTTATCTCCATGTATCACAATTACGATTCTGTCCTTAGATGATTGCATCAAGAATCCCTTTACGGTATCACTTATGGTGTTTCTTGAAATGAATGTAGGGATTTCTAATACTACATTATCGGCTTGTTTCTTAGCAGATTTTAATCGGTTCAGAATATCATTGTGATATTTTTCGCTACCATCGGTTCCATCTTCGACTCTCTTTATACTCATCATACTTTTACCATCGAACAAGAGCCCTCCTATCATAAAGTCGGGATTCTTGTTTTCATATATTCCAGGAGGAAGTAATGTGGCACGCAAAGGTGCTTGTGCTGCGCTTCGAGGATCAAGCCGAGGTAACATATAGACCTTGCGATTGTATTTATCAGCCAAGAAATTTGCCATTCTTGTATTTTCTTTGATTTCTTCCTTGCCATGGAATGGCGAGGTGTAAACCATTTTATGATGAGAAACTTTATAAGTCTCAACATAAGGTGGTGTTATGTTCTCTTTTCCTTTTATATCGTCATGGGCTTTGCTCATAGCTCTATCCATTTTATCACAGTTAAAGCAGTGTTTCTTATTGTCAGCATTACTGAAGACTGTCTTTATCCTATTTTTAAAGCCTTTGTTAAACGGGTACGAGCTACAACCATCCGGGAAATATGGATGATTGTCACTGAAAGTGTGGCCGTCCTTTCCGGGATTGTTTTCGAGCCCACGCTGTGGAGGGTCGACGCCGTCGAGGTCGTCGGGTCGGTTGACGGGATCGTCGGTCTGTTCGAGGGAGCACTTGCAGTTCCATCGGTCGCCGGGGTGATGCTTGGTCCAGAAGGGGTCGTCGACGGGTAGTGTGAGCTTCTTTTCCCAGTACTTCCGATGGGAGGACTCAGGATTGGGGGATGTTGTCGGCATCCACCGGAGGTTCGGCATGACATCCTTGTTACGCAGGAATGACTGCCAGTCGGCTGCGTTGTGTGTCCGGATGACTGCCGTATCGTACTCAGTACGGAGCCATGCTCCACAGTGATGTGTAGAGATGGAGGAGACATCATTGAGCCACTGGCGGAAGGGCTTTAAGTGGCCGTTGGCGTCGAGTAGCTTTGCTGCCATGTCGGATCCCATCTGATGGACCTTGAAGGCCGCAAAGACCTCGTTGGAATGCTTCAGTGCAGACAGGAAGTCGTCGGAGAGAGAATGGTTGTCGGACTGTGTGAGCCCTTCGACGGTGGCGGAGTTGATGACACGCAGGACCTCACGCCAGATGGAGGGCTCTATCTGGGTGGAGGTGTCGACGCCATCGTAGATCTTTCGGAGGAAGGAGGCAAGGACGTCGGCGTCGATGGAGATGGAGGCTGAGGCGCTGCCTTCGGAGAGGGCGTTGACAGGATGATTCGCCGTCGCAATGCGACGGCCTACGGGACGGTAGTCGCTACAGCAGGGGCAGGAGGTGCCGTAATAGAGGGAGTCAATCAGAAGTCGGCGTCCGCCCCTTGCGGGGCTACTGCGAAAAAACGCTTCAAACGGGATTTGAATGATGATTGAGCGGTGTTTGAAGGGTGGTTGTTTTTGCTGTCCTGGTTATCCTTGCTGTCTTTGCTGTCGTCGTCGATGTATATGCGGTTGCAAAGATACGAATTTTTTAGCTAATCACAACGCTATTTCTTCTTAGACTTCTGTTGGGGGTTAATGGATGCTCAATCAGGGATAACTTCCAAAGTTGACTTGTTTTGAAACAAATGAAGACAAGATAATCACAAGGAAAACAACGAGCAAACAAACTGTAACGGAATTCTTTTCGCTTAATAGAATGGCGTCCGTTATATTGTAATCGGGTATCTTTTACAAAAGAAAATAAATTATTTTTGAATTGAAAATAAGCTAAAATCAATTCAAAAATAATTTATTTTCATTCTTGAAACGGCATCTTTTGCGATGCGATGGATTATCCGTTACTAAGCAAGAGATGTTATTTTACAATCACTTTCTTGGTCTTCTGTCCGTCGTTGACTATGTACAAGCCCGCAGGGAGGTTGTCAATGGACTGCAAGTCACTACCAACGAGGACACCGGAAGCATTATAAATTCCGACTTTACCAGCCTTGCTGTTAGCCTTTATGCCCTCAATGCCTGTTGTCTCGCTATTATCACGACCAGGGATCCACATACATGTGAGAGACAAGCGATTCTGAATGCCCGAGATTCGGGTAGCCTTTCCTGTCTCAGTACTTACCTCATAGAGAGCCGTGTCATACTTGCCATTGGTCTTCCAGTAGCGGTCTGGCAGTGGTCCGTAAGAACCATAATCATTATAACCCATGCCATTGTTGACGAAACCATTCCAGTACATCTTACCCGTAGACGCATCAAAGCAAGCTGCCTGACGCTTGAACTGGGACTGAACGCCTGAATGGTCGAACTTGTTTACCTCTACCATCTCACCATTTTCATTCTCAACAGTCTTTGTCAGAATCATTCCTGTCGTGCGGTCGAACTCCACAAGGTTGCCCGAAGCGGTCATGGAGAAGATGCGTCCCTCAGGCGAACAAGCCAAAGTGACGAAGTTGTCATAATATATACCCGGTGTAATCTGAGTGAGAGTCATTTTGTTCAGGTCGACAGTGGCAAGAGCATAACCCGCATCAGATGTATATCCTTCCTGAATATCCTCAGGGTCGAGTTCTGTATCCGGCACCGGGAGAGCCACGTCAGTAAAGTAGAAGAGTCCATAAACCTTGCCATCGACAGGATTGTAGCTCATACCACGTGACTCCAGATTAGCATCCTTCCGGAATGTTTCCTCACGAATGAGCTCAGCTGTCGAAGCCACCCACCAGCGCACTTTGAACTCCATTTTTGCCGGATCTTCGTCAGATTCACGTGAGTAAACTGTTACCAGAGTGTCATTGACATAAACAGAGCCGGAATTGCCATACATAAGGTTGTCGCCAGCCTCTACCTCGGCATTCACCGTGTCGGCATCGACAGTGAGTTTCCAGATTCCCTGATCTACACGAAACTTTGCCTTTCCGGTTTCCGAGTCCCAGCCCAAATATTCGCTGACGTAAGTATCGCCATTGTCATAACGGGCGTTAGCTTTTACGCCTTTCAGTTCCAAGGTCTGCGCCCCGGCATTTTCAGACAGACAAGTCAAGGCTGCCATTGCTATCAGTGATGCGGTAATGATTCTTTTCATACTTTCCTTTGTTAGATGTGATGATATGTATTTAGTTTGTTTTTGATGTTCGCCTCATACACATGTAAATCGTGTTGCAAAAGTATTAAAACTATCGAAAAGCCGCAAATCGATGTTTTCCGCTAACGACAATTTGTCAAAATGAGACTAAAAAAGCAGAAAAAACGTCGAACATTTTGGTATTCCACAACAATTTGTTACTTTTGCGACATCAAAAGAGACATTTCAAAACCTGGGGCTGTTCACTGATATTGAGACCATATACACATTATTTATATAGACTACTGATGATGGCAATACTCCTTGTCGGTGTTGCCATAGTCTGCTATGGGGCTCACAAACAGCAGTCAACAGACGACTTGATGAGGAAATGCGAACAGGCAAGAAGCATTTCCGATTATAATTCACTTGACAATTTATCAAAACAACTCATAGACAAAGGCAATAAATCCGGAAATCAACGAGCCATAGGCTACGGAAATTTCTACCGCGGACTGTCACTTATGTTTACCGGCAAAGGCAAGGAATGTACTGCTTTGCTTGACAAAGCCTGGAATATTTCTAGTGAAATTAGCAATGATTCCATTGGCGCTTTGGTCATGAATGCACGGGGAATTTATGAGGCGATCTATGCCAACAACAACTTTCTGGCGCAACGGTTCTTCTTCCGGAGCCTGGACCTTTCCACAGATTCACACTTTGAATCACTGAAAATCCGTGTCTATGGCAATCTTCTTATACTCTCGAAATCGGCTGCCGACCCCGCCGGACTTGACTATGCGAAACGGATTTACAATTACGGTACGACCCACAAGGACTTCGAACAGACATTCATGGGGGCTTACTATCTGGCATTGTTCTATCATCTGAAAGGCAATAATAAAGAAGCTTTGAAATATGTGGACACTGCCCTAGACCTCTACAAGCACCACCATTATGATGATATTGCGTCGGTTTATGTACTTTATTCCGAAATAGAAACCGATGCCGGACACCTCGACAAAGCGCAATCACTGGCTCATGAGGCTATTGTTCTGTCACAGACGAACAAGCAGGCGAGTCTCTTGCCTGACGCTTACTTGCAATTGGCTCGTGCCGAAAGCAAGGCGGGTATGTACTATGAGTCGAACATTCATGCACAGCAAGCTATAAAGGCATCACATGATTACTCTTTCACAAACCGTATTATAGACTGCAACAAACTCATTGCCAGTAATTTCATAGCGATGGGAGACAACGATTCTGCCGTTGGCTACCTGCTGAAAGCAAATGAGGGGATGGACACTCTGAGCAGTGTCAACATGGACCGAATGCTGCATGAAAGGGATATTCTGGACAGTATCCAGCATCAGGAGGAGCAATCTAAAATAAGGGAGCAACATATTAAGAGCCAACGGAACATCATGCTGGTGTTGTTGGTCTCGATTATAGTACTTGCAACACTGTTGGTTGTTATAATCATAAGCTATCGCTCAAGGGTCCGCCTTATCAAGCGTATTGTGGCTCAGAATGTTAGCGCAGTAGAGAAGCACAAAGAAAGTCAAAGGCGAATATCTGAACTGGAGAAGCAGATGGACGAGCAGCGGAAGCCGTCGGGTGTGCTGACTGATGATGCGGACAGGAAGCAGACGCTATACAACAATATCTGCGAGCTGATGGAGAATGACAAGCTGTACAAAGAGCCACAGCTGAACCGTGAGCGGCTTGCCGCCATGCTGGGCACTAATAGAACGTATCTGTCGGCTGTTATCAAAGAGAAAAGCGGAATGAACTATCAGCAGTTCATCAATTCATACCGAATTCAGGAGGCTATCAGGATTCTCTCGGACAACGACTCAGCCGACTATCCTCTGAAGCAGCTGTGGAACGACCTGGGATTCAGTTCGTCGTCGACATTCTACAAGCTGTTCCAGCAGGCTGTAGGCATCACGCCGTCGGTATTCCGCAAGCAGTATCTCGAGATGAACAAATAGTTTCAAGGCATTACCATCAGTGTTCAAAAACTCAATTTCTACATTATTCTTTCGCCTAAAACAATAAAAAGCAGTATCTTTGCAACAAATTAGTAAGAATTGAGTTATTTAAGTATAAACTACTCGTACCTTTCAAGAATGAATACAGAAGAAGCAGCGACCATGGCACACGACTCCATGGGATGTGTACAGCATGCCATTAAACGGGCTACAGATATTGTATGCTCGCTTATTGGACTTATTGTATTGTCTCCTGTATACCTTATTATATATATACTGATGAAGTCCCAGCACGATGGTCCTGTGTTTTTCCTCCAGGAGCGCATCGGCTACAAGGGGCGTCCGTTCACCATCTATAAGTTCCGTACTATGAGCAATGCCGTCGAAAGCGACGGTCCTCATCTTATGCCGAATGTTGACGACTCGAACTCTACTCGGCTGGAGCAATTCCTTCGGAGCCACCATCTCGACGAACTGCCACAATTGTGGAACGTTCTGCGTGGCGACATGTCGCTGGCAGGTCCACGTCCTGAGCGCAAGTACTTCATTGACAAGATTATGCAGTACACCGACCGCTACCCCATCATCTATGAGATGCGACCGGGACTGACGTCGGAAGCCACTCTATACAATGGATATACAGACACAATGGGAAAGATGCTGCGGAGACTGGAGATGGACATCCACTATCTGGAGCACCGTTCCATTTGGACTGACTTCATGATAGTAGTTAAAACTGTACTTAACATTATAAGCGGTAAGAAATTCTAAGAATCAATATGAAGAAATACATACTCATCGTTCTCATGTCACTCTTAACACTGGGGATCAGTGCGCAAGGGTCAATGACCGACAACCAGGTTATGGAGATGGTTCTCAAAGAGCACCAGAAGGGAACGTCGCAGGCACAGATTGTAACGAAGCTCATGCAGAGCGGCGTCAATATAAACCAGATCCGGCGTGTCCGCAAGATGGCTCAGCAACTGCAGTCGGGAACTACCGAAGGAGTCAGCAAGCGGGAATCGACGGGAAGCCGCCAACGCCGCAGTATCGGACAAAGCTCTAGCACGAGACGGAACTCTGATGACATAGCCGACGAGACGAGGAATATATATGATGATGACCAGCAAAAGGTTAACAAGTACTCCAACATGCGTGTAAGACGTGACGACGAAGACGATGAGGACAACGTTTATGATGAGTATAACCCCGACTTCGTTGAGATGGAGGACGAGATGAACGACTGGATGCCAGCCGACACCGCTGCAATGTACCGCCAGCTGATTAAGCGGCTGAAGAAAGAACGGGGCAAGAAGAAAATCTATGGTCACGACTTGTTCTCTAAGGAAAACCTCACTTTCGAGCCTAACGAGAACGTAGCCATGCCCCGCAACTACAGGCTTGGGCCGGGCGATGCAGTGTTTATCGACATCTATGGCGCATCGCAAAAGTCAATTGAAGGCACTGTAGCACCTGACGGAATGCTGAATATTGAGGGTTTCGGTCCTATCAATGTCAACGGACTTACCGTTGAGCAAGCAAACGCACGTGTGCGTGCGAAGATGGGAAAGCGGTTCGGAGGGTCACGCATCCGACTTTCCGTTGGCTCTACCCACTCTATCCTCATTAACGTGATGGGTGAGGTGAAGAAACCGGGAACATACACGCTGTCGGCATTCTCGACAGCATTCAACGCCTTGTATGCCGCAGGCGGACCAAGCGACCTCGGTACCCTTCGTAACATAAAGGTATACCGCCACAACCGTCTGGTAAGCCGCATTGATGTTTATGACTACCTTCAGAACGGTCGTCTGTCGGGCAACATTAAGCTTGCCGATGGCGATGTCATTGTAGTCGGCGCTTACGACTGCCTTGTCAATATCAGCGGTAAGGTGAAACGCCCGATGTTCTACGAGATGACACGCAAGGAAAGCCTAGGCACATTGCTCCGCTATGCTGCCGGATTCACAGGCGACGCTTATACAAAGTCTGTACGTGTGTTCCGCAAGACCGGACGCGAGTACTCCATTTTCAATGTCAATGAGTTTGACTTCTCATCGTTCAACCTCAACGATGGCGACTCTGTTGCTGTCGACTCTGTCATTCCACGTTATGAGAACATGGTAGAGATTAAGGGTGCCGTGTTCCGTCCGGGCATGTATCAGGTAGGCAGCGATGTCAATAGCGTAAAGAGCCTCATCGATGCTGCCGAGGGACTGACAGAAAGCGCATTCACAGCACGTGCCGTCTTACACCGCCGCAAAGCCGACCGCACTCTGAAAGTTATATCTGTAGATGTACAGGGCATAATGGATGGTAAAGTTGCCGACATCCCTTTGCAGAATGAGGATGTACTCTTCATTCCGACCAAGGCAGAAGTCATGCAGGATCAGACGATGTCCATACATGGAGAAGTGCAATATCCGGGAACATACAAATACGCTGATAACGAGACTCTTGAGGACTTCGTACTGCAAGCAGGAGGACTGACCGACAAAGCATCAACGGTAAAGGTTGATGTCAGCCGCCGAATGTACGATCCTAAGGCAACGACAATGGACTCCATTACATCACGTACCTATAGTTTTGCACTTAAGGACGGATTCGTCATTGACGGTGAGCAAGGTTTCATCCTTGAGCCTTTTGATGAGGTTTATGTACGCAAGAGCCCTGGTACGAACATGCAGGAGAACGTAGAAGTACGGGGTGAAGTTATGTTTGCCGGTACATACGCTCTGCCTACCACGACAACCCGCCTGAGCGACATCGTGCGTGCAGCCGGCGGAGCTAACAGTATCGCCTACATCAAGGGAGCACGACTCGAGCGCCGCACCAACGAAAGTGAGCGCAAGCGTATGGAAGATGCTCTGAAGATGGTACGCGAGCAACAACAGCAGAATATGCTCGAAATGGCAGCACGAAGCAACAATGCTGCAGCTATCACACAGGCAGCAGAACAGGCTAATAATACCGCTCTGCAGAAATTCGACATCCCGGCATACTATCCTGTAGGTATAGAGCTCGACAAGGCTCTGGCTCATCCGGGCAGCGATGCCGACCTTATTCTCCGTGAGGGCGACCGACTGACTATTCCGCAGTATAACGGAACTGTTAAGATAAACGGAGCTGTCATGTACCCGAACTCCGTAGGTTACGTCGAGGGCAAGAGCGTAAACTACTACATCGACCAGGCAGGAGGCTTCGCTTCGAATGCCAAGAAGCGCAACACCTACATTCTCTACATGAACGGAATGGTGGCAAAGGTCGGCCACAACGCTAAGGTTCGTCCGGGTTGTGAGATTGTTGTTCCAACCAAGGCAAGCTCGAAACTCAGCCTAGCCGAGACGCTAAGCATCGGCTCTAGTGCTGCATCTATCGCTGCCGTCATTGCTACAATAGCAAATCTTGTGAAGTAAATGCATAACTTATCTTAAACCCATAGAAACATCATGGCAACAAAGATAAGGCTGATATGGATTGACTGGATGAAAGCCATCGGTATTTATCTGATTGTTTACGGGCATTTGGTGTCGGTGGCAAACCAGTATGTCTATACTTTCAGTGTACCGTTGTTCTTCATAATTTCGGGCTTCCTTTGCAAGCATGAGGATGATGACGGAGTGTTCTGGAAGAAACTATGGTTCAATCTTGTCGTGCCAATGTTGCTTATAAGTTGCATTACTTTTGCCATTGACTTTGTCATAGACTATAGGAACGGAGCCTTTGAACTGTCATCGCTTTATGAGTTTCCGGTAAATGTCTTGCTAGGTTTCCATGAGGGAGTAAAACAGTTGTGGTTCGTTTACACTCTGATTATACTGAAGATTGTGCTCCAGTTTACCCCTCAGAAAGTCTATAGTCAAGCTGCATTGTTCGTGCTATTTACCGTTGCAGGGATACTCGTCGATTATTATAGTCCTATTGTATGTGGCGTAAATCTGGTAGAAAGCTCTAATTCCATAATAAACTCTACCCTCGCCTTCCCGTTCTTCCTGACCGAATTTTGGCTCAGAAAGAGGAAGAATGAACTGAACGAGATGCATAAGCCTGTGGCAGAGATAATAGTACTCGTCGCTTGTCTGGCCATTGTAATCTTATGTGGCAAATACAATAGCCTCGTAAAAATGTATATAAATGGCTATGGCGACAACATCATTCTTTTCTTCTTGGGAGGTTATGCTGGCACTATTATGATTTTCATAATATCAAAATGGCTAAATAGATTCAAGTTTAATGGCGTCATTACAATATCAAAGGGTACAATACTTATCCTTGGATTCCACATGTATTTCCTGATTCACTTAGTCAGGAAAATATCCGCTGAAGCATCTTATATGGATATAGTATGGTCTTTAGTTGTAGTAATCTTGTTTATTCCTATTATCCTATTCACAGAAAAATATATTCCGTTGCTTATGGGGAAATACAGGGCAAAGAGCTGATAGGCACCTGTCCGTCCGCTATTTGGCAACTAAACAACGCCCTATCAAATGGAAAAGCAGATACAAACGATAGTGTATCATAAACAGGATTGACTTATTGGCATTCTTTGCTCCCGATGAAGCGTTGCCTCCATAACGGCGATAGCGAATCAAAGGAAGCGGTATAAACGCAGATTTATAGAATGCAGTAGAGACTAAGGCAAGCCAGTTGTCATGGGTGCAGAGAATGTGGTTCTTTGGGAAAGGCAGAGCCTTAGACAGCACTTTACGGCGGAAAGCGAAGCAACAGCCGAGATAAGAGAAGCGGATAAGAGTATTGAGAAAGCCGAACTTTGACTTTCTCTGCTCGCAGAAAGAGTCGAAAAGCGGTTTGTTGTCACCATCGACAATCAGTGCGTCAGAGACAACAAAGTCATTTACCTTAAGGTATTTCATGCAAGCCTCAACCTTGTCCGGCATCCAAATATCATCTTGGTCAGACAGAAATATATAATCACCGTGGGCATTTCTTAAGGCATTCTCAAAATTGGGAGTGTAGCCGTGGTCACCTTTATTGATATAGATGTGAATATTCTGCGCGTCAAATGAGCGGACAACATCCAATGTCTTGTCAGTAGAGCCATCGTCAGAGACCACGATCTCGTCATCATTGCCTATCTGCTGCAAGATAGATGCAATCTGTTCGTGGATATATTTCTCACCATTATATGTCGCAATACAAACTGAGATCATAATTACTTCGACTTTATTAGTTCAGAAAAACCGGCTAAAATGCCTTTGTTCATGTACTTCCAACGGGCAAATCCGCCATGCAAGAACGGGAAATAGAACCAGCGGAGGAGGTGCTTTACGCCACGATAGAACTTGAATGATTTGGGAACATAGCCACGGAACAATAGCTGCAAATAGTTGCGGTACTGATAATAATAACGGAACGGAGCTGAAAGAAGTATTATATGCCTGCCCAAATGGAACTTTCTGTTGCCCACCTTATGCTCCAGCTTCAGGTTGGTTGTCTGTCCACAAACATAGCCCAGAGCCTCTGAACGGAAACACCATTCGGTGTCAACGAAGTCGATAAACAGCCGTTCGTCGAACATTCCTATCTCATCAAATCGCTTTATGGAAAAGCAAGAACCCGAGGAGATAATCTCACTCTTGCTGACAAAGCCTTTTTCTGATGCCGGAACCTTGTGGAAAGCGGACTTGTATTCCTCGCCATCGCCCTTATCAATGATTATCGGACCAAGGCAGGAAAGCTTGTCGTCATGCAGTTTGTTTATACGGATATATTCATTGACTATAGATTGAGGATAAGAATCTGAAAACTCGCTGTCCTGATCGAAGAACACGATATACTTGGATTTACCATCTTTTCTCAGTATTTCTATGCCTTCGTTCTGAGCCTTTGCTATTCCGGCATTATGCCTTAAAGGCTTGTACTTCATCTTTCCTATGGTATCGCATTGGAAAGCAGGGACAGGAGAATTGTCGACAACGACTCCGTAGAAAGCGCCGGAGAGATGTTTGACGTTCTCTATTTCCATTCTGTCCGGATTGAACAGTACGATAATCAATGCAAAATCAATACTAGCTGACTCCATAATCAATTATAATATCAAAGGTCATCGAACGTACTGAAGAATATGAACAGGCGTTCCTGATATGACTTAATGCCAAATAATAGATTATCATATTCCATACTCGGCAACCGAGTCATACTCCATGTTTTCACCAAACTGTAGAAAGCAATAAAATATATAAACAGATTCTTGTTGTTGACACGTTCGAAACACTTTATGTAGTAAGCCCACATTATCCAGTAAGAGAATATGAAAAGAGTTCCCAAACGTTCACTCATAACCTGGAACTGACTAAAGAAGAATGTAAAGATGAAGTAGATAAGCAATGAATTCATGAAGATGGCGTTCTCCTTTTTCATTGCAAGAATCTTATCATAGAAGTAAAACGCAAGTGCGAATGTAAACAATCGTTCCAGATAGCCTATAGAAAGAACGGATGATTTATCCATTACCTCGGTATAAGCCTTAACCTTATCGGAGAATTGCTCGTCAATACCAAGCATTCCGAGTAACGAAACAACCACCGGAATATGGAACAGGAACACTATGTTACACACAACAAAAACAGCAAGAAAAATCCACTTGTTGAATCTCCTATTAAGGAAAAAGTATAGAGGAAAGAAGAGAACAGAAGACGAGTGGAAACTCAAAGCCAACAGGCAGATAGCGAAATATGGTATGGGACGACGGTCTCTTAGGAAGTCAATTGCATTGAGGAACAGCATTGCTGCAATGGAGTTTCTCAATAGGTTAATACTCATGGTCAGACCGCCGAAGACAAAGTAAAGCAATAAGGCCAATGGAAGATTGTCAATTCTTCCCCGAAAGAAGCGCAGAAGCAATACCGTATCAATAAGGCAAATAACGAACTGTAGGAAGAAATAGTCCTTTATGATGAACTTACAAATAAGATTCAACATAACGAATCCAGGTTCCATCTGTACCACAGAACCAAGCTTATAGCCGAAGAGGTCGCTCCAATCGCACTTTTGAAAGAAATCATAATAAGTAATCCAGTCACTGAAAATAAATCCTCGGAAAGCAAAGAAGAAGAAAAAGAAAAGTACCGCAATGGCAGAACTATTCCTCCGTATATTAAGAGTGGCACTTGGCGAAGCATAAGTAAAAGCGCACAATTCTAATATACCTACAATAAGGACATAAGGTACAGGAGTTGCCATTAATGGAATCAGTCTTTTAATTCAAATCGTTCTAAGCCTCAGCAGAGTCCGTATTGTTGTCACCGGAAGCCGTTGTAGAAGCGTTGTCTGCCTTTGAAGAATCGTCATTTGTAGTCGACGGGATGTCCTCAGACGCTGATGGGGTCGTTTCCGTGCTCTCAAATAAAGTTTCCTCAGAACCGTCTACCGTCTTTTTCTTCCTCTTGAAAAGCGGATAAATGAACAGCACACAAATGCTGTCAAGAACAAGTCCAATGAAGAAATAGACTATGCAGATAAAGAACCTAGGCGTACTTGAAGCCTTGTAAGGCATTGTCGGTTTCTGCAACACGGTATAAGCCGGTTTTGACTGCTGCAATTTAGCAAGTGCAGCCTGATACTGTGTCTGCATCTGAGTATAGGTATTGTATTTCAACTGCATGTTGTTCTCAAGGTCTTCCTGCTTCGACTGGTATTCCTGCAACGAAAGATCTTGGTGAGCATCGGCATAGTCGGCATATTCTTTCTGAGCTTTCTGGTACTTGACAAGCGTCTCGTCCATCAGCTTCTTATAATAGGCAACATCACGCCTTGACTTCTTTGTCTTATAATTGTTTATATAATCTTGAAGGCGATGTTGTATAGTATCCGTAACAATAGCCGCCACCAAAGGGTCTTGATCGGAGACGGAAATAGTAATAATGCTTGTCTTCTTATCTACAAGGCAAACTATAGAGTTCTTAATTCCATCACAAGCTTCATAGACAGGCTTAGGCAGTTCAAACTGGTCAGGCTGTCCGCCAGCACCTGCCGCGCCACCTTCATCGTCGTCTTTCTTCTGGAATTTGCTTATGATAGTGGCTTTCCAAACATCCCAAAAAGGAGTCTTCAAGTCATTTTTCAGGTGGTCAATGTATTTCTTTTGAGTAGGATCATTCTTGGTACGAACCTTAACATCAAACAATCCGAGTACAAAATCATTAGAAGAGACTACCAAAGGATATATTTCCGGATAGATGGCATCAACGGTCTGCTTGTTTCCCAAGTCGATTCCAAAGCTTGAAGCCATGTCCGACAGGCTTCCCGAAACCGATGTACCTTGAGCTTCCGGTGCCAGGACTACGCTTGCAGTATAGACTTTTGGGGTATTGACTGCAACAATAACGCCCAATACTGAAAATACAACCAAGAAGATAAGAAGCGATATTTTGTGAGCCCACACCTTCTTGGCACTGGCTATTATATCTATTTCCTTTGAGTTTCCTTTATCGACTGATGAAGCCATAAAAATATCTTTTATAATCTTTCCGATTGCAAAATTACAAATTATTTATCAAATAAGAGCTATAACAAAGAACTATAAATCGCAAAATGTTCATTTGCACAGCGTTTCCATGAGAACATCTTAACTCTTTCGCTACCCTTTGCCATAAGGCTTTTGCGTAATTCCTCATCCGTCAGAGCCTTCTCCATCTTGTCAATCATGTCGTCAACAGATGTCGGCTGGAAGTATAATCCCGCATCGCCAGCGATCTCAGGGAAGCAGCTTGCGTCGGCAAGAAGAACCGGACAATTGCAACTCCACGCCTCAAGAATCGGCATTCCAAATCCCTCATAAAGGCTTGGAAAGATAAAGAACAACGCGTCGCGGTACAGCATCTTCATCTCAACCTCATTAGCCTGAATCAGTTTGACGGCATCGATAACCTTCAAATCAGTCATCAGAGAAATCTCTTCCGACGTGAACTTATCGCCGGTGCAAACCAATTTAATATCAGGATGCTTAGTATGGACAATGGCGAAAGCCTCTATGAACCGCTTGAAGTTCTTATGCTTATGCCGCCGTCCGACAAAGAGAATATATTCATCGCCGACCAATCGCCGCTTTGGAAGCCTGCTCAAGTCAGGAATATCAATCCCATGATAAACCACCCGCGCCTTCTTCTCATCGACATTGAAGTATTTCAACATGTCATTCTTAGTGTTCTCACTGACACATATTATAACATCGGCACGTTCGAGTGAAGCCTTCTGGCGTTTAACAAGGTCAGGATGAGGGTCGAAATGCAGGAAGTTGGCATCATGGTAAGTAGTTACCATAGGCTTATCTCCCAAACTGTCAAGGCAGTAAGTGCCGAAGTTTGTCTGGTGGAAAACATCATAGTCGCCCTTTTGGAGCACCATATTGGTATATGGCTTATTAACAAAATCGAACACCCTCGGCTGTCCCTTGAACATATAAGGCAGTGTGTGCTTGAACAATCCAAGAGCCCTGACATAAGTATTGCACGAAGCCAATGTTGTCGTCTGCCAGCAATCCTTCGGCAACGAGTTAATCATCATGGCAAAGTATTTCGACGCTCCGCCTATAATCTGGTAGAATATCTGATGGTCAAAGAGAACTTTCATAATTGAATATTACATGAATGGAACAGCCAAGGACATTATGTGAACGGGAAATCCCATATACAATGATAGTCCAAATCCTTGCTTCTCCACTTTATATGTTTTGCCGGGACACCGCCGACGACATCATAATCAGGAATATCATGGGTGACGACAGCTCCTGCACAGACCACAGCACCCTTGCCTATCGTTACCCCTTGAAGTATGGTGCAGCCAATGCCGAGCCATGCATAGTCCTTTATCTCAATAGGAACATACTTTGCATTGAAATTAGGCGAGTCAATATCATGCCCTCCTGTGACTATTCTTACCTCGTGGGATATTGACACATTGTTGCCAATAGTTATTCCCCCACGCCCGTCAAGGAAGCATCCACGGTTTATATCAGTACACTCCCCTACCCGAATCCGGCGCGGAGAAAGGATGTAACAGCGTTTCATCAAGAATGACATCCTGCCGATTTTAAGTCCGATTCTCCGTAAGATAGCCCTTCGTACATTCCAGAAAGGAATATGCGGGAGTATGTCATTGACCGTATACTCATCGACAAACGCCACGCAATACCTGTAAATTGCAGTCCTGACGATAAGTTGCTTGACAAGACTTTTCAGATAGAGAGCAAACTTTTTAGCCCTGTGTCTGCCATTAGCCGATGTTATCTTGTAGTTGTAAAGCAGACTCTTGAACGGGTGATTGGACGCTCCCTCAAGTTCATATTCCTCAATAAAGCAATCAACTTTCTTGAATTTATACCCTGCCGAATAGACCCTGTGAATCATATCCCAATCAAGGGCAAAGCCAAGACCGCCCCGTTTACTCAAGTCGAAGAGGAACTTCTTATGGACAGAGGTGCGGACAAGTGACGAGCCATGACGGTAAACAGGGCTATATTCCAGCTCTTCGGGATTATCACCGGCTATAACACTGGTCTTGTCGCCGTTATTGACTTCAATGCTGTTGCCATAAATAACATCGACATTGTCAATATCCTCAACTGCCAAAGCCGACTCAAGCGCCCTATTACCAACATAAACATCACCGCTGTTCAGGATGTTTATCCAGTCGCCCGAACAATGACTAACGCCCTTGTTCATAGCGTCATAGATTCCGCCGTCCTTCTCCGAGCACCAGAAAGCCAGTCTGTCAGCATACTCGCGGACTATATCAGCAGTGCCATCAGAGCTGCCTCCGTCAATGACTATATACTCCTTGTCAGCCCATGTCTGTGAGAAAAAGCTCTCCATGGTCTGCCGAATGTGTTTGACGTCATTATAGACGACTGTAATTACACTTACTTTATTACTCATCTTTTACAGTCAATAATCTTTCATGATGCTCTATTCAGAATAATGCATCACTTGTTCCAAATGCCCTTTGCCTTGCCTTTGACAAGCAAATGGCACTGATAAAGATGGACGACAGCCATTCCGAGATAGCTTACCGCCATACTAATAATAACACCCGGCATGCCGAATTTATTGCCCCACAGGAACAGAAAAATAAGGTAAGCGGCTGTCCCTATCGCCGAGGTAATCATCTGCACACGAATCTTATTCAGACCATTTATCAGATATGTGGCACAATTGTTCAAGTTGAACATACAGATGTAAACCAGTACATAAGCCGAGATGCTCAGCGGAACTACGACCTTTCCACCAAGCCACAGCCGATAGAACAGGTTGCAGAACAACAGCATGACAACACCAGCAAGCACCGTCAAACCCCACATCTTCAGCGACTTCTTGAACGTCCGGGCTATCCACGGGTAATCACCCTTGACATAAGCGTTGGTATAAGCATTCCACAGAGGCGATATAATAATGGTGTAAGCGATAGCTAACAGGTTGAAGAACTTGTAGGCGATGTTGTAAACCGTGACCGACTCCGGTCCGCAGAACTGGGTGATAAACAGGTTCGAGAATCCGAATATGACCAGACAGCTCGTTATCTGGATGAAGAAAAAACCCAGTCCCTTGCCTACAATCTGCCGGAGCAGTTGTTTGTTGAAGTTCCTTACTGACGGACGGAGATATTTGTAATGCCTGAATATCGGGATAGAAGCCACCAGATAGACCACCACCGGCGAAGCCGTAAGCGCCAGCACAACATAGGCAAGGTTGCCCTCTGTGGTCTTTGTAAGGATGAAGACGACTATCAATCCGAGTACAGCACCACTGACGCTGAGCAAATCGTTGAGCGCATACCGCTGCATGGCAATGAAAACATAGCCGATATTCTTCACGACAAAGTTGACCAAAGTGAATGCCACGGCAATGAACACCGACAGACGGAGCACGCCGCCCGACACCGATGTAGTGTTGAACACCTTGTTGAAATCAAGCAGGCCAAGCGGAAGAATGCAGACGACGGCTATGCCGATGGCTATCAAGGCTATCACGCAGAGAGTAGTACTGAGATAGGCATTGGCACTCTTATAGTCGCCGGTCGATATTGCCTTTGTCAGATAGTTCCTCATACCATTGCCCAAGCCGATGTCGAAGAATGTAAACCACGACATGATTGACGTAATCGTCATCCACACGCCATAGACCTCGTTGTTCAGGTAGCCCAGCGTTACAGGCACCACGAGCAACGACGTCAACAGTCCCACGCACTTGAGAAATCCCGAAAAGAGGATGTTGTTCCTTATGTTGGCATCCCTTTGTTTGTCATTCTTGAATATGTATGAGAAAAGCCTCATCTCCTTTTGTCCTTTTTCTTTTTAATCCAATATACCACTACACCGGTCACTGACAGCAAAATCAATGCCACTACTGCCCCACTAATCAGTCACCACCCGTTTATCTTATTGATAAACTCGGTGTAGCTTCTGCCCTCACGCTCTTCCCATTTGTACTTGTTGACAAACTGCTTGAGCAAAGCAGCGTCGCCGTCAGCCACAGCCGCGGCGGGGTTGCGCATCGACTGCAAGTACAGAATCGACACTCTGAGCTTTTCCACATTACTATATATAGTGGCATTGCCCTTAACCTTTTCCAAGGCGTCGTCGAGCAACCGCCTGCTTGTCTTTAGATAGTCGTCCGTGTAGAATGGTGTGTCATAACGGGTCTCGAAGTAGAACAAGTCTTTTTCGCCCAACTGCTTTGTCAGGTTATAATACTGCATGACATTATCGGCAGCCTTTCCATAGAATCCATAAATGAAGTCATGGGCCAGAGAGTCAGGATTGTCGGAAGGGTTCCACAACAGCTTTGCGAACATCCACTGCTTCAGTTCGAAGAACTCACCGCCATAAGCATCATACTGTCCCATCTCCATACAGCCCTGCAAGTTAAGCTTTCTGTACAGGCGCATGTTCTCAGCCTCACTGTCCATAGCCGGGAACGGCATAAGATAATGATAGAAGTTGGTCGGGTAAGCCCAGATGACGAGGTTATTGGTAAGTTTCTTCCACCCCATCAAGTCATTGTAGAACGTTGCGTTCACCTTGTCGGTCAACGGACGTGACATGCAGCATTCAACTGTGCACAACCGAATCTTCACGTTCGGCCTAGGCACGATGTTCTTTGGCGGAGTCTGGGTAGCATGGTAAGCCAGCGTGCCAATCATCACATCAGGATACTTTGCCTTGACAGCGTCGGCAATCTGATTGACAGCCCACAGCAGGAGCCCAGAATGACCACCATACTTCTTCTCCAGAGCCGTACACTTTTTGCACTGGCAGAACAGGACATTATCATCCTGGCTGACACTGTAGCACCAACAACCCGGATACTGCTTTATATAGTCCAGCGTGCTGGCAATGAGAAGCTTAACTACGTTAGGGTTCGACAGGCACAGCTGTCCGTTGTCAATTCGTTTGCCGTCCCTCAAGGCGAAATATTCCGGATGGCTCTTGAAATACTTGTCCTTCGACACGAAGCTGGTCATTGTATGCACTCCGACATAGCCCTGATAGCCGCCATATTTGGTCTCACCCGACGTTCCCATGATGGAATTAACAAAGTTATGACCATTCCAGTCGATGTTATGCAGACTGGTATAGTAGAGCACGCAACGATATGGGAACGCCGGACTCTGCGACTCATCAATGTTACCGAGCGTAAACGTCTTCCTTTTAGGAACTCTGACAAAATCCTTTGCGTACCAGCGGACACCGAGTTGCTCGTCGAGGAAACGGTAGACGCCATACATCGTGCCACGAGTTCTGCCACCATATATAAATAGGTTGCCGTTCCTTGTCACGATGCGGAAGCCCTCGTCGCCGTCGGCAGGTTGCCTGGCGCCCAGTGTTCTTCCGACGAATGAATCATAACCTATATATATATAGTTGTGTCCTTTGGTCGGTTGGCTTTGGACGGCAAACCGTGCCCCGCTAATCTGATTGAGGTAGTCGGCAAGCTCAGTGGCGGCAGTTGTCTCCGATGCCGACGCACCAGGACAAAGTATAATATTATAATTGGTCACACCATTACGGAACAATGTCGACGCGCTCCAGCCGACTATCGGCAAGCCCGTAAGCAACACTGAAAACACGATTTTCCGCAAGAAATTATATGCCATTGCTGTCTGTTGATTTTAATCCATACACATTCGGTTTTATTAAAACGCAAAAAAACGGCAATTATTATCTCTTTACAAATTATTGTCTTTTTATTTTGTTATATCGGATAATTGAACTAAATTTGCACTTTAATTAAAGAAAACTAAAAAAGAAGTATCACGTTGTGACTGCAAATAACCAATCATCGATATATTCAGAACCAAAGGTTTCCATCATAACTACGAGCTACAACTCGGCGGCAACTATTGCCGACACGATGGATTCCGTGCTTCGGCAGACATACCCGAACATTGAGTATATCGTTAAGGACGGTGGTTCGACAGATGGTACTCAGGACATTCTAAAGAAATATGAGCCTAAGTTCAAAGGCAGGATGAAGTGGTTCTCGGAGAGGGACTTAGGCATTTATGACGGAATGAACCAGGGAATAGAGAAGGCTACAGGCGATATTGTAGGCATACTCAACTCCGACGACTTCTTCACTAGCGACAATGTCATTGAGAACATGGTCAAGAGCATGGTTAAGGAACATGTCGATGCCGTCTACGGCGACATCCATTTCGTCAGAGACAGCAATCTGAACGTTGTCATCCGATACTATTCATCCAAGCAGTTCCGCCCGTTCTGGCTGCGGCTCGGCTTCATGCCGGCACACCCTTCACTGTATTTGAGAAGGAAAGTCTACGAAAAGATTGGATTATACAAGACTGATTATAAAATATCATCCGACTTTGAGATGATGGTCAGACTGTTTCTTAAGAACCACGTTTCCTATTATTATCTTCCACAGGACTTCGTCACCATGCGCACCGGAGGTGCCAGCACAAGGAATTTCCACAACCGCATGATAGGACTGACTGAGGACGTCAGGGCCTGTCTTGAGAACGGAATATACACCAACAAGTTCCTCGTCTCACTCAAATTCCTTTATAAAATTTTCCAAATAAGGAGGCTTCCACGACGCATAAGCTCATGATTTCCCACCAAGGAAGCCACCCGTTAGAGACTTGAAAACGACCAGTTAAAGGCTCAAAAAACGCGGTTCTCTAACACACTGATAATCAACAGGTTTGAAAAAGATATCCAATTAGCTTCTAAAAGATACCCTTTTAGCTCGTAAAAGATACCCAATTAGAAGCTAAAAGATACCCAATTACAATTCAATTGGGCATTACTTTCAATGCAAGTAGCCGTTAAGTACAATGTGAATAGTCATCAAACGCAACACAATTAGCCGTTAAACGCAATGAAAGCTTATTTAGACTGAACACAAAAATTAAAAAAAATAATCTTAAGACAATATTAAGTTAATATTAGCGTTGGTAGTATAAAGAGAGTATAAAAATAATGGCAGAATACGAAACGAAATTTATTGCAGACGGAATGACGAGCTTCGAGCGCAATGTCAAGAGAATCGTTGACATGTGCACGGCTGCCGTTTGTTTGGTAATATTCTCTCCCCTATTCCTCATCTGCTACATTCTCGTCAAGAGAGAGGATGGCGGTCCCGCCATTTTCAAGCAAGAAAGGATAGGCAGGTTCGGGCGTCCTTTTTACATTTACAAGTTCCGTAGTATGAAGGTGGATGCCGAAAAGGACGGACCGCAGCTCTACCAGCACGACAAGGACGAGCGCATGACCAAGATTGGACGGTTTCTGAGAATCCACCATCTTGACGAGCTGCCTCAACTCTGGAACGTACTGAAGGGCGACATGGCTTTCATAGGTCCGCGCCCGGAACGCAAATACTACATCGATAAAATCATGGAGCACGATAAGAGATACGTTTACCTGTATCAAATACGCCCCGGAGTGACATCATACGCCACCTTGTACAACGGCTATACCGACACGATGGAAAAGATGCTGAAACGGCTCGACTTGGACTTGTACTACCTTGAGCACCGCTCCTGGTGGTTTGACATAAAGATTCTGTTCAAGACTTTCATCAACATTGTCTTTGGAAAGAAATTCTAACATCAAGGCCACTATATACCAAGAACTAAATTAGACTCAAAGATGGCTATTTCTTCTGCACTTGAACCGAGACTGTACCAGAGCACGAAAGCTCAATACAATACTGTTGTCATATCGGATGGTATGACCCGTTTGGAACGATTCTTCAAGAGGTCGTTCGATATCTGCGTCTCGCTCTTCTGCATGATTATATTCGCTCCGCTGATAGCCATCGTCTACGTAATGGTCAAGATGGAGGACGGCGGTCCGGCTATATTCAAGCAAGAGAGGATAGGACGTTTCGGCAGACCGTTCTACATTTACAAGTTCCGCAGCATGAAACTTGATGCCGAAAAGAACGGGCCGCAACTCACAGCCCATGAGGATGACAACCGGATGACCCACGTCGGAAAGTTCCTTCGCGACCACCATCTTGACGAGCTGCCGCAACTTTGGAACGTGCTAAAAGGCGACATGGCTTTCATAGGCCCACGTCCGGAACGCAAATACTACATCGACAAGATTATGAAGCACGACCCACGATATGTTTTCCTCTATCAGATTCGCCCGGGAGTAACGTCTTACGCTACCCTCTACAACGGCTACACTGACACTATGGAGAAGATGCTCCGCCGGCTGAAGCTCGACCTTTATTATCTGAAGCACCGCTCATGGGTTCTGGATATGAAGATTCTGGCTAAGACCTTCCTTAGTATCATATTCGGAAAGAAATTCTAAGATTCGGAAGATAGAATTTTAGAGCGAATATTGCAAGTAAACGTTTGATTTTATGTAACTTTGCAACCGAACCCGACAGGCATTGCAAACATAATGACCGAAAGTAACAAGCTATATAATGACGACAATGTCTACAATCTGCAAGGTCAGAAAGTATCGGAGTCTTATCGTGGCATTATCATAAGAAAAGGTCGTAAATACTTCCAGAGATAATAATGCTTCTCTCTGTCATAATACCGGCTTACAATGTTGAGGGTACTCTCAGGCGATGCGTTGAGAGTGTCCTCAATCAGGATATTGACGGTATGGAAGTGATTATTGTCGACGATGGATCGACTGATGGTACTCCCGCTATTTGTGACGAATATGGGAAGAGAGAAGGAATAACGGTCGTCCACCAGAAGAATGCAGGACTATCGGAAGCAAGGAATACAGGCATTAAAATAGCAAGTGGAAAGTTGATAACATTTGTTGATTCTGATGATTATCTTGCTCCTGCGACTTATCAGCCCTTACTTGATTTGCTTGGTGATAATCCTCAATATGACATTCTGGAATTCTCCATGATAAAGGAAGATGGGGAAAAGGTTCTTAAGAATTTGGCTTTGCCTGAAAAGGAATACTCTGATATGGCTGAATATTGGGTTGAAGGCAAAGCTTACGCCCATACATACGCATGGAACAAGATTTACCGAAGGCATTTGTTCGACGAAGTAAGGTTCCCTAAAGGGAAGAAGTTTGAGGATGTTTGGACGTTGCCTGAACTACTTAAGGAAGCCAAATGTGTACGGACGACTTCACTTGGATTATACCATTATACATACAACAGCAATGGAATAACCGTTAGAGCCGACAGTAAAGCATGGCGCGACTTGCTTTTAGCCCACATTCCTTTAATAAATGAAAAGAAGCTGTGGGGCTATAAAAGTTTCCCTGAATATTATTATCATGTCTTGAATATTCAGATAAGCACTTTCGAAAGCAGTGGCGAGGAGGATGATATTATGCTCCCCACCCTGCCCTATAATCAAAACTGGAAGTTGAAATTACTCCACCTTCTCGGTATGAAGAGGCTATGCAAGCTATTCTATCTAACGTTTCACCGGTTTAGATAGTCTGAATCCATCAATTGAGTGAATGGAATGACATAGAACAATTTGCCTAGTCTCTGCGGAAGATGTCTCTTGTGTAGACTTTATCCTTCACATCGTCAAGGACAGAATCATAGCGGTTGGCTATGATAGCCTGGCTCTGGCGCTTGAATTCATCAAGGTTATTGACAACTTTACTGCCGAAGAATGTTGTGCCGTCTTCAAGAGTTGGCTCATATATAATAATGGTAGCTCCCTTTGCCTTGACACGCTTCATAACGCCTTGAATTGACGACTGGCGGAAGTTGTCACTGTTCGACTTCATAGTCAGGCGGAAAACACCTATAACACACTGGCGCTCCTCATGCGGGTCATAGTCACCACGATTGTAATAGTCATAATAGCCTGCCTTATGAAGTACCTGGTCGGCTATGAAGTCTTTGCGGGTACGGTTACTCTCAACAATAGCCTGAATAAGGTTCTCCGGTACGTCCTTATAATTGGCAAGGAGTTGCTTGGTGTCCTTAGGCAGACAATAACCACCATAACCGAATGATGGATTATTATAGAAACTGCCGATACGTGGGTCAAGGCAAACTCCCTTAATAATGTTCTGGGTATTTAATCCTTTTACCTCGGCGTATGTATCAAGCTCGTTGAAGTAGCTTACACGAAGGGCAAGGTAGGTATTGGCAAACAGCTTTACAGCCTCAGCCTCAGTAAGACCCATGAACAAGGTATCGATGTTCTCCTTGATAGCACCTTCCTGCAACAGTGCGGCAAAGGTATGAGCTGCTTTGTCAAGACGTTCATCCCCTTCAGGACGACCAACAATGATACGGCTTGGATAGAGGTTATCATAAAGTGCCTTGCTTTCACGCAGGAACTCTGGTGCAAAGATTATGTTGTCGTTATGATATTTCTTGCGGACATTCATGGTATAGCCGACAGGTATTGTCGACTTTATAACGATAATGGCATCAGGGTTAACCTTCATCACCAGTTCTATGACCTCTTCGACATGTCGTGTATCGAAGAAATTCTTCTGTGGGTCATAGTTTGTTGGAGTGGCAACTACAACGAAATCAGCGTCTTTATAAGCCGATTCTCCATCTGTTGTGGCTACAAGGTTAAGGTCTTTCTCTGCAAGATACTTCTCAATGTAGTCATCCTGAATAGGCGACTTGCGGTTGTTTATCAGGTCAACTTTTTCCTTAATTACATCAACAGCCTTGACCTGATGGTGCTGGCTCAGAAGTGTTGCTATGCTTAGTCCGACATATCCAGTGCCGGCAACGGCGATTCGTATGTTCTTTAAATCCATATCTTCTATTAGTAAATGACTTGGTTTGTTGGCAAAGATAACGAATTTTCCACAACTTGCAAAGATTTACAAGTTAATGTTACCAAAAACGCTATTGAACGCTAGAATCGTTTCAGATGAATGCGGATGTTTTTGCCGGTAAGGGTCATCTTGCTGCCATCAACATTATAAGAGAAAGTCTCATTCATCTTTGACATGCCGTAAGGAAGGAGCAACGCCGGGTCGGAGTTTGGCGAATCGGTTCCATAGCCGGAGGTAAATGTGTCGCCAATCTTCAATTTTCCGCCTTCTGTTGTAAAGCGGCAAAGCACGTTTGTATAGACCAAATTCTTGTCACTGAGTTCAAGGAGCTTATGCTGGAACGACCAGAAAAGCAGTTCCCGGCTCAAGTCTTTGGTTGCGACAACTGTTGAAACGCCAGCACTGTCGGTTACCAAGGTATCGATTCTCTCCATGTGCCAGAAGCCTTCAATCTTTCCGTCACCGTCAATGGTGTCGGTTTCGAATGAGCAAGAGGCAAAACTTACGACCGTAAGAATGAATATTATAGAAAGTAATATATTGCGTTTCATCGTTCTGCTAGAATTTTAATAGTCCCGTCTTCGAGACAGTTAACTGGAAGCCATAGTTTGTTCCGTCAAGTATGCTGCCAAAGTCGGCACCAAAGCCTGCCGTTATGTTAATTCCGTTATAGAATTTATGGTGTATGCTGTGAAGGGAATAAGAAGCTTCGCCTAGCAAACTAACGTTATGGCGCTTCTTGATGAACGGCTTGTGGTAGGTTCCCCAGCCCTCCTGATAAGTAGCAAGGACACGGTATTTAAAGTACTCATTTGGATGACCGCCAAGTCCAAGATGGAAAGCTATAAATCGGTTGTCCTCTATCTTTATCTCGCCATCCTCATTATATATAGGTGAACGATAAAGCGGGTTACCCATTACTTGGCCCCAGTGCTGATAACCGGCGTAATATAGGTGGTTGTAGAAATCGTCCTTTCCGCCGACATGGTCGGATATTTGTGATGTGTGATCATGGTAAATAGGACCGCTCTGATACTTTGTGTAAAGGTACTCAAACACGAAATCATTGAGCCATGAGTCCGGTTTGTAATTGTATTCCAGTCCAAGCATCCAGTCCTTAAGGTCATACAGGAGATAGCGGTTCTTCTTTTTGACAACCCATTCGTCACCTTCGCCATAGCCGTCATAGTCGACAAGGAACATTGCGGAGTGGTCTTCGAAGAACTTGTCGGCATAAATTGAGAAACTGCTCCAGTCGCCGTCATAACGGAGTCGGGCAACCCAAGAGCCCAGCATGTCGCCTTCAATATTCTTGTAGATGGTCTCGCCAGCGTCACTTCCGCCTCCGAAAACGGCATGCCAGTAATCAGTTATACCCGAGCCAGGCTTATACGTCTGCATAACTCCGGCAGAATCGGGCTGATGGATTGTTCCTCCGAAAAGCGTAACCATCTCAAGTCCGAGTTCAAGAGACCAAGGATAGAATCGTTCGGGATTGCCAATCTTCAAATAGCCCGCCTTGGAATGATACAGGACATGCTCTGTATATTTGCTTTGTCCATTGGTAAAGTCTCGTTCCCAATTGCCATCTGTGAGCATTCCGAAACCGATATGACCTTTGATATGCAGCCATCCCTTTGTCAATGGAACAGTCCAATAATCAGGCAAAGCAATCCGAACTCCAGGAACAGGGCGTGCATTGATTCCCAGTGTCTGTGAACCGCTGCTCAACCAACGGTTCTTGAGTTCCATTGGTTCTTCCTTAGCTCCGATGGTCAACGTACCGTGCAACCAGCGCCCTTCGACATAAGCCTGCTGAACAACGACATCACTGGTGTAATTTACTGGAACAGCCACATCAACACCATAGCCAAGTCCGAACTTACGCTCATCATCAACCGACAAAGGACGGTATACGCTTCCACGGACATAACCGTTATCCTCATCAAGCGAACTTAGTCCATACTTATTGGCATTGAGCCACAAAGGAGTCTTTCCGCTGGAAAAGCTTCCCTGCATCTCAACCTTATAAGTAAGGCTGTCGACCGGATTCCATTTCGGCTTATAGCTCCGGTTAGTCCAACTCTGAGCACTAACCAATAGCGGAAGGAGCAATGCAGCAAGGATTATTATGTGTCGTTTCATCTACAAGTTTATATCGTTACAGTATTTAGGGTGCAAACCACCAATTTGATTACAAAGGTAAGCATATTTTTTCATTTTCTGCTATTTCTGCCACTTCAATAAAGTTTTTCCCACTTTTTTTACTACCTTTGCTCCCAATACAGTCAAATATCAAATCATATACAATCAAATATCAAACAACACTTTTATGAATAAGACACTCCTTACAGCTTTTATAGCAGCTATACTGCCGTTCCAAGCCATTGCTCAGGAATCGACGACTGCAAAACAGCTTCCTCCTATAACAACAGACGAAAAGCCATTGCATAACTTTGACGTGAGCATAACCGGCGGTTCAACAGGAATCGGTCTGGAAGTTGCGACGAAAGTCAGCAATATGGTTCGTCTGCGTGCAGGATATTCTACGATGCCACACTGGACTTACGACATGGACTTTGAAGTTCGCGTGGGTGATGAGCCAGGACGAAGATATGACAAAGACGGTAACCGGATAGAGACGAAGTTCGACAAGCTGCAAGGTCACATGAAAGACCTTACAGGCTATGATGTCGACGACAAGATTCAGATGGAAGGCAAACCGAAGTACTGGAATGCGAGCCTTATAGTGGACATCATGCCGTTCCATAACAAGCACTGGTATGTCAGTGCTGGATTCTATTGGGGAAACAGCCGCTTTGCCGATGCCGAAGTTGCCAAAGAAGACATGACGACAATGCTCGCAGTCGGCATATATGACAACATGTATCTAAAGGCTATGAACAATCAGCCGTTCTATACCTACAACGGACAAGACCTGTACAACGACCAGCTTTCCGACAGGCTTCGCAGTTACGGACGCATGCAATACCTTATCGGTAAGATGAAAGGCACCGACGAGAACTGCTATGTAGTGCCTGACGAAAATGGCAATATAAACGTGAAAGCAAAGGTCAACAAGTTCAAGCCATACATCGGATTCGGCTATCAAGGCCGCCTTAGCAAGAAGGAGCCTAAGTGGAAAATCGGATTCGATGCCGGACTGTTGTTCTGGGGCGGCAAGCCACACGTCTATACAAAGCGTTCGATAGAGAACAAAGCAGTAGACCCAGAGACAGAGATAACCACTTATTCGTATACAACGGAGACCATCGACATGGCGCGTGACCTGCACGACTACCCGGATAACATCAAGAACAAGATGAACTTCCTGAAGGCTCTTGTTGTATTCCCGGTATTGAATGTGAAAATAACCCGTACATTCTAACTGTAGAAAGAGCTACATCTTATAGACAGATATTTAAAAAAGGGAGACCTTAGCTTATTGCTTTGGTCTCCCTTATTATTTTCCTTAATTGTTTCGCAAGCCAGACATTACTTAACCACGACCTTGCGACCCTGATAAATATATATTCCCGAAGGAAGGTTCTGCAGTCCGTTAGCAGATACTCTCTGACCCTTCAAGTTGTAGACGAATGTATCATTCGACTTAGTCTCTGTCTTTACAGACTCTATTCCTGTTGGCTGTGGATCAGGCTCAACGGTTGCCGCAAACTCAGCTGCATCAACAATACGGACGACATCGGCACAGTCGGCAGGTACCGGCAGATAGAATGAATTGGCAGGAACATACCTTGTAGAAGACTTCCTAAGCACAAGCCTGTCGTTATCGACTCCAAGCAGACGCATTGTTGACGGATCGTAAGAAGTATAAACATCCTCATGGTGAGCACCAGGATCATCGTAATAAGGCAGGATCTCCTTTACAGAACAGAAATAAACACCCTGAAGAAGGTTTCCGGCAGGCGCAGTGCCATCACCGTCGACAACGTCAACCTTATTGTTAGCAGGCTCAGAAGAAGAAGTCTCGATAATCATTGGCACACCGGCTGGCAGAGTCTCGTCGGTAATCTCACGATAGCGAGCTACACCGGCACGCGGCTTAATGCTGTCGATATAGAAAGCACGAATGCCATCAGAGTGCTTCTTGAAACTGAAACCGGCATAGAAAGGCAGATAGTTCTTACCGGCTGCCGAGAGAGTCGGCTTGAATCCAAAGTAATTATCAGTAGAGGCATCGACCTTGGTTATATACCAATACTGATACAGCTCACCCGTTGGCTGCATATATCCGAGAGTATCATACTTCTCATCATTCTCAAGTCTTTCATCAGAAAGGTGGATGTTGAAGCCCTTAGCATAAGCCGAAGCAGTATAAGCCTTACCATTCTGGCGCAGTGTCAGGTAATACTCGCCATGCTTCTTAAGCATAGTATAGGTATCAGTGCCCTGAGCGGCGAGGGTATATCCCTTACCCTTCTGGCTATAAGTGAACTTAATGATAGAGCCCGGGTCGGAGACAACATGCTCGAACGGCTTATATGTACGGATAGCCTGCAGATAGACAGAGCCTGTTCCTGCACCGGAAGCCGACTCATCGACGTATGCATAGTCGTCAGCAAGGACGCACCAACGCTGAGTTCTGGTATTCTGCACACGGTAGAATCCATCGCTAATGACCTGAGCCATGCCCGTCATGCTTACAGCCGCCATTGCGAATAAAAAGCACAATCTTTTCATCTTTTAACAAACTAATATCTGAAAACTCTTTTACTATATATAATATGTGGAAACTAAAAACTATATAAGGCTCTGTCCAAAAGCTTAATCATAAGAATTGGACAGAGCCTTTTTTGTTTCCTGTATCTTTCTTTACCAGAAAGGAATTACTTAACGATGCAAATACTTACACGGTTCTTATCGTTCTCCTGGAACGGCTGAACGGTGTCACCCTTATCCTCGTATGATACACGAGTTGGTTCAACACCCTTCTCCTCAAGCTGCCGTGCAACGTTCTTACTGCGCTCACCGGCAAGTTTCTTGTTGATCTTAGCGTTACCGGTACCACGGTCAGCATAGCCAACGATGTGGACATTGGTCTCAGGATACTCAGCCATGTAGTCGGCAACATCCTGCAGCTTCTTGTCCTCTGAGTTCTGGACTGTAGTTACATTGATTGGGAAGAAGATGTCACGGCGAAGCTGAATCTGCTTAACAGGCTTAGCTGGTGCGGCGGCAACAGGTACCTGCTTCTCAACCACACGCTCGACAACACGCTCAACAGGCTTCGGAGCCTCAATGGTGCGAGCTGTGTAAGTCTTCTTCTTGCCGAGGTTAATCTTCACACCGACGAGACCGTTGAAATACCAGTCAGGGTTGCCGGCCTTCTTAGAGTTGTACTTATCGTTAAGTACATTGGCATTGAACTCTGCGCCAACAGATACACGGTCGCTCAGACGGAAGTCAACCATAACACCACCACGGCCAACGAAACGGGTCTTTGTGCCGTCCCAGATGTACTCAAGGTTCTGATGAGAGTTTGGGAATGGGCTGTTGGCAGAAGCAAGCTGAGCATTGATGTCGTTAGCCTCATCGTTGTCGAAAGCGATATTAGCACCGGCACCGAGGAATGCGCTTACATTAACCAGACGGTTAGGGTTGAATCCACAGAAGAGGTTGCTCAGATTGAAAGTGAAGTCGAGAGCCGGAGCTACATACTTGTACTTCCACTTGTATGTGTCACCGGCGAAACTTGTACCGTCAGCACGAGAGAACGGATCAACTCTCCATCCGCCACGGCTCTGCCAAGCACCAACAGCCAGGCGCATGCCGAATACAGGATTGAACTGATAGCCGAGACCTACCTGTGCGTTAGGGCTGACAAGTTCCTTAAATTTTACCTCGCCAAGAGTGTACTGACCTCCAATCTGTGCCTGAACATACCAGTGCGGATTGAAGTCGTATACCGTCTTTGCAGCTGGCTGCTCCTGAGCTGACGCTGTCATGGCTCCGGCTAGCAATGCTGCGGACAATAATATATTGTTTAGTTTCATTTTCTATTGATTCTATTGGTTTCCTTTCAAAGCGGACATCCCGGGGGGCATCCGCTTTAATATGTGATTATACTTTACTTACCTCTTACGTAGAACTTGCGAACAACGTTCTTACCATTGTAGTCAACGGCAGCGTAAGAAATCTCATAAACATAGTCGGACTTCAGAGTACCGAGAGTAAAGCTGCGCTCAGTACCGAAGACAACCTGGTTCATGTTAGTGCCGTTGTTAGCCTGCCGGAGAGCTGAGAGAGCATCAGCATTGCCGTCCTGAGCACTGCGAACGCCTCTGACTGCATCGTCAGAGTTCTTCCATACGTTGGTAACAGCAACCCATTTCTTATAAGCCGGAGCAAGGAGCTCGAAGGTATAAGATGTGGCAAGCAGTGAGCTACCTGAAGGCAGAGCGACCGTAGCATACTTAGTGTTACCGAGCTTACGCATCTCATTGCCGAGACCGTAGAAGATAACCGGCTGGAGTGAACGGTTGATATCGTTGTTTCCATCGCGGCTGAACCAACCATTCACGCGGTTAGCCCAACGGTCGTAGGTCTTGAAGAGGTTTGACAGGTTAGACAGCTGGTCGAGCTGGCTGTCGATGTCGTGAATCTGGTTGTTGACCTGGCTCTGGATACCAACGAGAGCGTCGTTATAGCTGTCGATGAGCTCATTGATGCCATCAACAGTATAAGTAGCTGTTGAGTCATTGCCATTGTGATCCTTGAAGTGAACTGTTACGCGAACATTGCCAGTCGACTGGACAGTGTTGACAGTGATAGTATCAACATTGACATTGATGTCCTCATAAGCGGTATATACTGGCAGCGGAGTGTAAGTTCTGCCCTGGAGGAATCCGAATGACAGAGGATGAACAGCGGCTGCGCCTACACAGTACTGAGAGAGTACAGAGTGGGTGTTCTGGATGCCGGCTGTGTCGGTAGTAGCCCAAGAAGTCTTCAGAGCAAGTGCAGGAAGAACGTTGTTGACATTCTCATAGATAACGCCTGCGAGCTGGCTCAAATTGACATTGAATCCGCCATTGGTAGCACGGTTCTTCCAGTTGTGGTAGATAGTGCGGAGCTCATCCTTCATATCATTGAGATTAACATTTGGCTTCAGCTCATCAACATCATTTGCGTTGATTGTACCCTGAGCCTCATAGAATCCGGTAGAAGCAGCACGAGTATAGCCGAACTGCAGCAGTTCGTCAGATGGCTTGACAGAGCTCAGGCTGAGAGCTGAACCAACGCCTCTACTGTTGACAAGGCTGAAGTTCTTACCTGTGAAGTCAACCTCTGTCGGATTAAGAGTGAGCCAAAGTTTTCCGGCGTTACCCTCTGCACCGTCCTCGCTGACGATGGTCTGACCGCCGAAGCTCTGTGAGCTCATGCCTGTAACCTCAAGATCCTTGTTAGTAAGGGTCTGATTGGCGTTAGCATAGTAAGAACTGATAGCTGTCGGGAACTGGAAGGATTCCGGTTTGCCATAATATGTACCAAGAACTGTAGAACGGATGTCGCCTGAAGGAACAGCATAGTAGCCGAAGATCGGGTTGTATGTACCGTTGACTGCGATGCTGGTAACCTGCAGTTTGAATGCGTTCCAGATAGAGTTGACGAGCTTCTGGAGACTGTCGAACTCAGCCCGGAGGGTCTTGATAGCCTGCTCATTAGCCTTAGCCAAATCGCCTACAGTACCAAGTGCTGTGTTAAGGGCGGTAACGCTTGAGTCAAGAGAAACAATCTGGCCATTCATCAACTGGATGGTATTATTGACAGTATCGATTCTGTAGTTGGTCTCAACAATACTCTGATAGTTCTTCAGAGCCAGAGAATCAGCGTGACGGGCAATAGAGTCGGCAACGTGAGCAGAGAGAGAGTCTCTGTAAGCCTTTCTATAGAGCTCCTCAACCTGACCGCTCAGGATATTGACAGTATTGTTAAGAGGCTGGATGATATTTTTGTCGAGGCTGTCAACGGTGCTTACGAGGTTGGCAATCTTGGCATCCTGACCGTCAAGGCGTGTGTTGATGGCATTGTTGAGTGAATCAACCTTACCGTTCAGGTTATTGATAGTAGTGACGAGACCCTCGACCTTCAGAGCTGTCTTGTTGCAGTTGAGCATGCACTCAGCAAGGCTGTCGCGAAGGTTGTTGATAGCCTGGGTATTCATTCTGTAGCCCTCTTCGAGCTTAGAGATTCTTGCCTCGGCGTCGTCGATTCTGCCATTAGTCTGAGTTATGGCAATGTTCAGCAAAGAGTCGGCCTTCTCAAGGTTAGAAATCTTCTCGTAAATCTTTACCTTCTCATTCTCAAGAGCTGTGATGCGTGAAGAGTTTGAGCTTACGCGACCACGGATATTGTTGATAGTGTCGTTGATAACACTGATAGCGGCATTGTTCTTGTCACACTGTGTACGGCACTGCTGCTGAGCAGCCTGAAGGTTAGCCACCTGCTCCTGAAGAGCCTTGATAAGTGACTCGTTATTAGCTACTCGATCATTCCACCCCGCATCATCGTCATAATCCTTACAAGACGTGAGCGAGCCTGATACGCCTAGGATAAAGCATACCAAGAGCATTAAACTAAGAAGTCTTCTTTTCTTCATCGTCATTGATTTTTGTTATATTTATCTTAAATTATTTCTCTCTCTACAGACTTATACCTTATTTATATATAAAGTATGATTGCGAAAACATACTATTCACAATCAACTTTTGTGTGCAAAGTTAATTATATTTTTTTAATATAGACAATCTTTTTCCCGTTTTTTATTTCAAATGGTAAAAAAACCAATAATCGTCAATTTCATGCATTTGGCTGTAATAGTATTGTAACTCTGTGCCAACGGGTTACCGCCTGCGAAGAGGGTATAGGGAAATTCCCCCACTGTTTAGGGAAAATCCTTTTTGGCATACAATATTTCTTATTACCTTTGCATCGTGAGATTAAGAAAACATCTCATTAAGACACATCGATTAACAATAAAAAAGATACTATTATGAAAAAGTTCGCTTTTGCCCTTGTAATGCTGTTCACAATGACAGTCTCGGCTTCAGCCATGAGTTACGAGCAGGCACGTAACGAAGCCTTGTTCCTGACCGACAAGATGGCTTACGAGCTGAACCTTACTGAGGACCAGTATGAAGCAGCCTACGAGATCAACCTCGACTATCTGCTCAATGTCAACACCATCGACGACCTTTACGGCGCTTACTGGCGCTACCGCAACCTCGACCTGAGTTATATACTTCTGGACTGGCAGTACCGCGCCTTCTGCGACGCAGCCTATTTCTACCGTCCTATCTACTGGTCGGGAGGCTACTGGCACTTCGGAATCTACGCCCGCTACCCGGTTCGTGATTACTTCTACTTCGGTCATCCGCACTTCTATGCCGTCTATCGTGGCGGACACAGCTGGCGCATGAATGGCGGACACAGCTGGTATCGCGGACGCCGTGACTGGGGACGCCCTGACCGTGGACCGGCAATGGGAATGCGCGACGGATTCAACCGCGGCGACTACCGCAATGGATTCGACAACCGCAACCGCTCGTTCGGCAATCTCAACAACCGCAACAATAACAACAATAACGGTGGCAGAACATTCGGCAACGGCGCTGGTGTCAACAGAAACCGCACCATCGGCGGCGGCACTCCGCAGAATCGTGGAACCTTCGGCAATGGAGTTATCAGAAACCGCACTCTCAACGAGAACGGTCAGAACAATATCCAGATGCAGAACCGCAACACCCGTCAGTTCGGCGGCAACCGCGGCACCGCTTTCCCACAGAGCAGCACCCGTACAACTGTTACTCAGAGCCCGTCAAGAAGCAACTTCGGCGGACAGACAAGGACTATGAATCGCAGCAGTTTCCAGCCGCAGTCGGCTCCGTCACGCTCAATAAACCAGAGCCGCACAGCACCTAGCCGCTCGTTCAGCACTCCAAGTCGCTCATTCAGCTCACCTGGCAGCTCATTCAGCCCGTCACGCTCAAGCAGCAGTTTCGGTGGTGGCTCACGTAGCTTCGGCGGTGGCAGCAGCTCACACTCCGGCGGTTTCGGCGGTGGAAGCTCTCACGGAAGCTTCGGAGGACACAGATAAATTGCCCTGTACGTCAATTGAAAGATAATGACATAAATTGTAGTTAAAGCCATACAAAATCCTAAAAGGGACCGAATCGCATTCTGATTCGGTCCCTTTTACGTTCTAATTGGGCGTCTTTTACGATGTAATTGGGCGTCTTTTACAACCCGTTTTGGCATGTCTTGCGTAGCCGTTGACCATCAAACAGTTACGAAATTGGCTCTAATTGCATTGCCAACACGGTCAAAACAGGAAACAATCTTACAAATCGAGCACTCTTACTTCGGCGTTGTCCATGCGTGGAATTTCGTTCATCGGTTTCTTGAAGTACACGCTCTGGATAGCCTTGTTGACTATTCCGTGCCCTACCGCAAGGACGGTCTTGCCGGGATAAGTCACCTTCAGCCATGTCAGGAAGTTCTGCGCACGGGCTTTCAGGTGTGGTATCGTCTCGACATCTTCTGGCCAGTCTTTCGGGTCTTTGGGCAGGTCGGGAATGAACTTGCCGGTCATTGAGCCCCAGTCACGTTCCCGAAGCAGGACTGTAGTCTCCACCTTCTTGTGATGAGGGGCTGCTATAATCTCGCAAGTTTGCATGCTGCGATGCAGATCGCTTGACACGAAAGCGTCAATCTTAGCATTCTTCATCTTGTCACGAACAGCCTCAGCCTGCTGGATTCCGACCGGATTAAGCTCGCCCTGGACCTGACCTTGCAGAATCTTTGCGGCATTGTCGAATGTCAGTCCATGCCGCACCAAATATAATCTAGTCATTTTCGTTATCTTGAATATTCCGAGGTGCAAAATTACTGCAAACAAGTGGAACCACAAAGCCGTCAACATGAATTTTCATCTATTGTCCCGAATTTTCCTGAATTTATTTGTGAACATCAAAAGAAAAGACTATCTTTGCCATAAAATACCGAATCTTATGAAACTTTTCCAGAGTGCAATATTCCGCGCTGTTTGCGCAATTATAGTTGGAATTCTATTGCTAGAATACGGTGGACAGACCCTTCAGTGGCTGACGATAGTCATTGGAGGAATATTCTTTGCAACCGGACTAATATCCTTTATTGTTTACCACTACACAAAGAAGCGGTTCGAGTCGGCGAAAGAGTTGTTCGACCAAGACGGCAACAAGGTATCACGCACAGTACCGGCATTCCCTATCGTGGGCGTAGGTAGCATGATTCTTGGAGCTATACTGATATTCCTGCCTGCCGAGTTCGTCAAAGGAATTGTGGTTGTACTGGCTATAATTCTTATTCTCGGAGCCATCAACCAGCTTGTCAACCTGGGACGTGCGACAAAGTTCTCCTCAGTCCCTGTTCTATTCTGGCTGTTCCCGCTCGTTACTTTCGGAATAGGAGTTTTCGTTCTTTTCCGCACCGGCGAAGCTATCGACCTGGTAATGCAACTCATCGGATGGTGTATGATATTCTATGGTCTGGTAGAGTGTGTTGACTCGATAAAGATTTACCAGATGCGAAAGGCTTACGACAAGGCTAATGCCGCACAGAAGGCAGCTGCCGAGGCACGCGCAAAGATGCAGGCACCGGAAGACATTACTGAGGCTGAGGTCATAACCGAAGCTGATGACGATACTAAAACTGACTCTACAAACAACAAAGAATAATCCTTCAAAAATCATTTCATGGTTAACGACAAAGTTACAATTATAGGCATAGCCGGCGGAACTGGTTCCGGCAAGACAACTGTGGTTAGGAAAATCGTGGAGGCTCTGCCACCAGACTATGTGGCTGTTGTTCCACTTGACTCATACTATAATGACACGACGGGACTCACCGACGAGGAGCGCAAGGCTATCAACTTCGACCACCCAGACGCGTTCGACTGGAAACTACTTATAGAGCAGGTCAACGAGTTGCGCCACGGCAAGGCTATTGAGCAACCTACATACAGTTACATTCTCAGCAACCGACTGCCGGAAACTATCCACGTGGAGCCGAAGCCGGTAATCATCATCGAAGGTATCATGACGCTTATAAACAGGAAACTGCGTGACATGATGGACTTGAAGATATTCGTCGACTGTGATTCTGACGAGCGCCTCATCCGCAATATCCAGCGGGATACCATTGACCGCGGACGTACGGTTTCGATGGTGGTCGACAGATACCTGAAGGTTCTGAAGCCTATGCACGAGCAGTTCATTGAGCCGACAAAGCGTTATGCCGACTTGATTATTCCACAGGGTGGTGAGAATGTCCGTGGAATAAGCATTCTCTGCAAATATATTGAGGGATTGATAAAGTAGGAAAGCCAAACCAAGCCTTCCCAAATGGGAAGGATGTTCAGGCTCAATGCTAAACATTCATTGCAAAATGGAAGCAGAAATAGAGACGCATCCTTTCGAGCCGTTTTTGCCGAAGAATGCGAAGTTGTTGATGTTAGGCACTTTCCCGCCAGCACCGAAGAGATGGTGTATGGAATGGTATTATCCTAACTTCATGAACGACATGTGGCGGATAATGGGACTGTGCTTCTTTGGAAATAAGGATTATTTCATCAAGCCAGGTGAAAAGACATGGCGGCTTGACGAGCTAAAGGAGTTTCTGGCTGAGAAAGGGATAGCCATTTTCGACACATGCCTTAAGATTAGAAGAACAAAAGGTACTGCTTCCGACAAAGACTTAGAGGTAATAGAGCAAGCCGACCTTGACGGAATGCTTCATTATCTCTCAGAATGCCGTGCCGTCCTTGCTGCCGGACAACTGGCAACATCTATCTTCACTGAGCATTTCAACATTCAGAATGCAAAGAAAATGAAGATGGGCTCGTTTATTGAATTCCCGTTTGAAAATAGAATACTCCGCCTTTATCGCGAGCCAAGCAGTAGTCGTGCCTACCCTATGAAGGTCGAGAAAAAAGCGGAGTATTACAATCAAATGTTCAAGGACGTACTATAACTTTAGTGAGGCTTAGATTTCTTTTGCCAAGTACACCACTGTCGGCAGGTGGTCGCTATAGCCATCGAGCCATACACCACCGGCTGTTGTGCGCTTTGTGTTGCCCTTATATTTGCCTGTTTCCTGGAACAGATAATCACGGCGGAATATCTGATGGGAAATGAACTTAAGCGTCGAGAAGTCCTTCTTGCCGTTCTGGTTCAAAAGGTTTGGAGTCATGACAATTTGGTCGAAGAGGTTCCAGTTGCCCTGATACTTCAGAGTTCCGGTATGTCCCTTGACAAGAGTGTTATACCAAGGGTTGTACATCTCGTCAGCCTTTACCTTATCTATATCTTCCTTAGCGCCAAGGCAGTCATACATACTCTTGTTTGTCGGGTCGTCATTCATATCGCCCATGATGAATACCTTAACGTTAGGGTCGTCCTTAAGCAGAGAATCCTTCACGGCACGAACCTCACGACCGGCTGTCTCACGATAGAACGAGCCGCTGAAACGGCTTGGCCAGTGG
This sequence comes from uncultured Prevotella sp., assembly GCA_900315635.1. Taxonomy (GTDB): domain Bacteria; phylum Bacteroidota; class Bacteroidia; order Bacteroidales; family Bacteroidaceae; genus Prevotella. The sequence goes on along the minus strand of OMZV01000002.1, from coordinate 107,007 downwards.
CAGACGATAACGTCGACATGCTCACCGGCAAGCTCTCCGCTGACGGTAAGGAAGCCACGGGTCTTGAAGGTGCTGTCCTTTGCAAGTTCCGGTACGTAAGGAACAAGCTTAACGTTGTTCACCTTATAATACTTTGGATTGTAAAGCAGGGCACAATCGATGCCACGACGGTCAGGACCTTCGATATGGCAGAACTTGAAGTTGCGGGCTGCCAGTGACGGCTGGGCAACAAGGTCGGTAAGGACATGGTCGTTCTCGACCTCACTGACTCCGATGAACGCACAGCCGTCTGGTATTTTGTCGGTTCCCATCTCAGCAAGGACACGCGACATGTTGTGCAGTTTGTGAGTGTACTTCATCTCGTTCCAGTGGTAGGAACCATCGGGAAGGAACTCATAGTCGTTCTTACCCTCGTCGTGGGTGTAGTCGAACAAGTTCTCCAGGTTGTAGAATCCAACGGCATAGCCAGCCAGTTTCCTCTGTGCCGAAGCTGTAGTGCAAACAAGCACAAGCAGCATGAGCATGAATAGTTGCTTTTTCATCTTTATTTATTTGCTTTATTGTTTTTATTCCTTCTATTACTATTAAGTATTTGATTCTTCACTCTTCGTTTTCCACTCTTCACTTTCATGCTGCAAATATCGGGAAATAATTTCAATTATTTGTATGTTTAATTCAATTATTTGCACCTTTAACCGAATTTTTATGGAAAAAGGCTTTTCTTTTTAAAATTTATTTTGTTACTTTGCACAAAATAAATACACTTTTAATATTTTACTATGCAGAAAAAGCTGAAACTTGCTGTGATAGCCCTCTGCTGCACGTCAGCCGCCATGGCACAAGAGCCAAAGAACGGTGCCAGCCAGCAGGAGCAAACGGCCAACGCTCTCGACGAGCAGGCTTTCACATTCACCGAGGCGCAGCTGGGCGAGGACGAGGACATGAGCGACAATGTCACAATCCTCAACTCCAACAGTAACGTCTACGCTTCTGAGGTGGGGTATCTCTTCTCGCCGCTGCGGTTCCGTTACCGTGCTTTCAACCAGAAGTACAACGACATCTACATCAATGGTACACCGATGAATGATATGGAAAGTGGACAGTTCCGCTATTCGTTGGTCGGTGGACTGAACCAGCAGACCAAGAACGTTGACTTTGCGTTGCCGTTCGAGGACAATGCCTTCTCGGTAGCAGGCATGGCGGGCAGTAACAACTATGACTTCCGCGCCGGTTCAATGGCAGCCGGAAACCGTATCACTCTCTCCGCAGCCAACCGCAACTACACTCTCCGCGGCATGTACACTTATGCTTCAGGATTCAACAGCCATGGATGGGCTTTCGCCGCTAACCTCACTTACCGTTGGGCTAACCGCGGATATGTCGAGGGTACTTTCTACAACGCCCTATCCTACTTCTTCGGTGTTCAAAAGAAGTGGAACAATGGTCACTCGCTGAGTTTCTCGACATGGGGCAACCCGACTGAGCGTGCTTCTCAGGGTGCAAGTACCGACGAGGCTTACTGGCTTGCCAACGACTTCCAGTACAACCCGTATTGGGGTTATCAGAACGGACACAAGCGTAACAGCCGAGTCGTCAACGACTTTGCGCCGTCTGCAATACTGACTTGGGACTGGGACATCAACGACAACATGAAGCTCACTACATCGGTATTCGCTAAGTATTCGATGTACAAGAGCACAAAGCTTAACTACAACAATACTGATAATCCACAGCCTGACTACTGGAAGAATCTTCCTTCAAGCTATTATGATGTTTGGGATGAGACCGACAGCCGTTACCGCACATCGCAGGCTCTTGCCGATTGGAACACAGCTGTTCTGTGGTGGCAGAACAAAGCTAACCGCCAAATCAACTGGGATCGCCTGTACTATGCTAACCGTGAGGCCGCAAAGAACGGAAAAGATGCGCTCTATTTCGTTCAGGCTAAGCACAACGACAACATGATGGTGAACATGGCTTCGACTTTCAGCAACCGTATCGGAAAGGACAAGCAGTTCAATGCCGGTATCATTCTCGGACAGAACATCGGTCATCATTATCAGACAATGGAAGACTTGCTCGGTGCCGACAGCTACCACAACATCAATACTTACGCTCTCGGAACGTATGCCTCGACAGACCCACGCGTCCAGTATGACCTCAATACTATGGGCACTCAGGGTCTTGGAAAGCTCATATATGAGGGCGACCGCTTCGGTTACGACTATGACTTGAAGATTCGTCAGGGCAAGGCTTGGAGTTCTTTCTCACAGACTATCGGCATTCTGCATTACACTCTTGGCGCCAAACTCGGCTATGACGGAATGAACCGTCGTGGCAATATGCGCAATGGTATGTTCGCCGACAACTCTTTCGGAAAGTCAAAGACAGCTGAGTTCCTTTCTGGTGGCGGCAAGTTCAACGGTACTTTCAACCTCGGCAAGGGCAATACAGTGGCTCTTGGCATCGGATATGAGCAGCGTGCTCCTCAGATTACAGCCGCTTTCGTTTCTCCGGAAATGAACAATGACTTTGTAAACAACCTGAAGAATGAGCGTATCTTCAGCTCTGAATTCAGTTACCAGTATCTCGGAACATGGCTGCACGCCAACATCAGTGCTTACTACAGCCACCTGTCCAACGTTACGGAATGGCAGAACTACTACTTCGATGACATCAATTCGTTCTCTTACGTATCGATGACAAACATCAAGAAGAATTACTATGGCGTTGAGTTCGGACTCGACTTCAAGCTTACAAGCTTCCTTAACTTCAAGACTCTAGGTACTTGGAGTGATGCCAAGAACGTCAACAATGCCAATGTTCGCTACTTGAACTCTACACAAGCTACCTACACTGATGACATTGTATATAATAAGGACATGCGCGAGAACGGCACACCATTGTCCGCATACAGTGCAATCCTCAGTTTCCATAAGAGCGGATGGTACATCGATCTCAATGGAAACTATTACGACCGCATATACCTTTCATACGCTCCTTCACGCCGTTACGGACAGACATTGGTTAATGCCGGTGACGTTGACAACGACGGCAACTATGTTGTTCCGGGTCAGGCAAAAGGTCACGGAGGCTTCATGCTCGACGGATCTATCGGTAAGAGCATTTATCTTAAGCACGGAAGCCTGTCAATCAACCTGATGGTTACAAACATTCTGGACAACCGGAAGATTGTAAGCGGTGGCTATGAGCAGAGCCGTTCAGACTATACTCTGAGAAACGACGGAACCCGTAACGACCGTGCTTATAAGTTCTCTCGCAACGTTAAGAAATACTATGTCAATGGCATTAACGGCATGTTGAACATCGCTTATAAATTCTAAGACAATGAAAAAGAAATTATCATATATAGTTTTAGCACTGGCAGGAATACTCCTGGCATCATGCATGGGCGACGATTATGCCGGGGCACGCTATGACGAGAATCCATACGGCAACAATGAGTTGACGGAGGACAATGTCATTACTATCGCTGCGCTGAAAGACATGTACAAGACTCCTATCAGCACTGACTATCGTGATGGTCAAGCCTACGAACAAGTAACAAGTAATCTTAAGATAAAAGGTATCGTCACAAGCAGTGATGAGCAAGGAAATATCTATAATGAACTTGCCATTCAGGATTCAACCGGCGCAATAATCCTGTCTATCGCACAGGGCGGGCTTTATGGATTCCTGCCTGTTGGCACTGAGATTCTTGTCGACCTCAATGGACTTTACGTTGGCAACTATGGTTTGCAAGCTGAGATTGGTGTTCCAACTACAAACGCCAATGGTGGCACTTATGTTGGACGCATGAGCCGCGCAACATTCGACCAGCACTATAAGATACTCTCATCCGGCAATGTTGTTGAGCCGGAAGAGTTCGACGCAAGCAAATGGGACATGGCTAAAGACGGCGGAAAGCTGGCTATCGTACGCAATGTCAGCTTCAACCATAAGCTTTCCATCGACTCTACTTACGCTGACGCTGGCGGTGGTGCAGGCTCAAAGAGCTGGTACTTCAACGAACTTGGACGTACCGTACAAGTTTACAACAGCAACTATGCTGACTTCGCCAATGCCGTTGTACCGACTGGTAAGGTTGACGTAACAGGTATTATGAAGCGTTATAACAATTCATGGGAGCTTATCATCCGCACCCTTGATGACGTACAGCCAGCTGCAACAGCACTCTATGAGGAAGGATTCGATGAAGGCACAGGCTCATGGACAGCCAACGACGTATCAAAAGACGAAGATCTGAACTATGTCTGGGGCGGTTCAAGCTATGGAGCTAAGGCTTCAGCATACGTTGGCGGAGCCAACCACGCAGCCGAGAGCTGGCTTATCTCTCCTGAGATAGACTTGTCTTCCGCATCTAAAGCTACCCTCGTTATCACACAGGCAGCTAACTTTCTTGGTTCAACATTCAGTGAGAACTGCAAGATCCTTGTAAGCACCAACTATAAGGAAGGCGCACCATCTACAGCCAAATGGACAGAGTTGACTCTCGACAACCTGCCAAACGCCGATACAAAGTGGACAATGGTTGAAGGTTCAACAGCACTTACCCCATACATCGGGCAGAAGATTCACCTCGCATTCCAGTATGTCAGCACAACATCTACAGCTCCGACATGGGAAATCCGCAATGTCACCATTAAATAACCTAGAAAACAAAAAAACAACAGATATGAAAAAGTTAATTCTTTCATTGACAGCGCTGGCTATGACAGCCTTCGCTTTCACCAGTTGCGAAGACGTGCCCCAGCCTTACGAGACGCCATCAGCAACCACTGACACGACAAAGGTCGTCGTGGCAACAGGTACCGGCACAGCCGATGACCCATACAACGTAGCCAAGGCAATGGAAATAATCAAGGCAGGCAAATACACCAACGAACCTGTCTATGTAAAGGGAAAGATTGTCGGACTTGACGAGTTCAACTCCAGCTTCGGCAACTATACATATTATATTAATGACACAGAGAGTTCAACCAACCAACTCGAGATCTATCGTGGTAAAGGTCTGAACAATCAGAACTTCGCATCCGAGAAAGACCTCAAGATTGGCGACGAAGTCGTAGTTTATGGTACAATTACACTATTCAAGCCTAACGAAACTTCATCAGGAACACCAGAAATGACATCAGGCAACTACCTTTACAGCCTTAACGGACAGAAAGGTCAGCCTGTAACTCCTCCTTCGCAACCATCAGGAAAGGGAACAGCAGCTGAGCCATATAACGTTGCAGCAGCACTGAACCTCATTAAGGGCAGCGAAGCCGATGTAAACACTCCTGAAATGTATGTAACTGGTAAGGTTTCGTCCATCAACGAGCTCAGCACAAGCTTCGGCAATGCCACTTATTATATTTCTGATGACGGCTCTGCTTCGAACACATTGTACATCTTCCGCAGCAAATATCTCAATGGTGAAAACTTCACTTCTGAGGACCAGCTGAAGGTTGGCGACGCGGTTGTCATCTATGGACCATTTGTCAACTACAAAGGCAACACTCCTGAGGCTGTAGCCAACAAGACCTACCTTGTCAGCATCAATGGAAAAGGCAGTAGCGAGCCAACCGTTAGAACCGGACTGAACGCAACATTCAGCGAAGGTCAGGACAACTTCACCATCAATGACGTATCTCTTGGCGAAGGCGCAACCTCCGTTTGGACTCATGACGACAAGAACGGCTACATGAAAGCCACAGCCCACATCAAGGGCAAGGACATCGCATGTGTCAGCCAGCTTATCTCTCCGGCATTCAGCCTTGAAGGTCTGACATCAGCAACACTGACATTCCAGCATGCCGAGCGTTTCTTTACAAATGCAAGCGAAGAGCTGAAGGTTCTTGCCTCAACCGACAAGAGCAACTGGACAGAGCTTACCGTATCAGCATACTCTGACGGAAAGGACTGGACATTTGTTGACGCAAGTTGCGACCTCAGCAAGTTCGCAGGACAGAAGACTGTCTACATCGCATTCCAGTACACAAGTACCGACAAGCATTCAGCTACTTGGGAAGTCAAGAACGTTGTAGTTAAGTAAATACAATTCCCCACCAAGTGACCATTAAGAGCGACCTTGGTGGGGATTTTTTTGCCTAATTGTTTGGTATATTGTTATTTTCTTCGTACCTTTGCAGCCCGTTAAACTATAAATAAGAAAACAAAATGAAAAAAGGTATTCATCCAGAAAACTATCGTCCCGTCGTGTTCAAGGACATGTCCAACGGCGATATGTTCCTTACAAAGTCTACAGCAAAGACTACAGAGACTGTAGAATTTGAAGGCGAGACTTACCCAGTAGTGAAGGTAGAAATCTCAAGCACCTCTCACCCGTTCTATACCGGTAAGAGCAAGCTTGTTGATACAGCAGGTCGTGTCGACCGCTTCATGAGCCGTTACGGTAAGCTGAAGAAGTAATCTCTTCCCAATTGGAAGGGTTGCTATCTTACAAGACCTTTTCATAAAGAAGATATTTTTTAGAATTAATGCGGTCAAGCGTAGTTGCATATACGCTTGCCCGCATTTTTTTATAAATCCCCACCAAGCCTCCCCCTAAGGGGAGGATGTTTAATCACATAAATAAATATTAGAGCGTTATGAGTATGGGCAAGACACAGATACAATACAAAGGAACAAATGAGAGTTCTAACGCTGAGTATAACCTCAGCAAGTCGTTAAGTAATCAAAAGCCTCCCCTTGGGCGAGGTTTGACGGGGATTACCAGTTTGTCAGGAATGGCTTATTTGCTGCTCTTCTTTTCTCTGCTTCTCTTCACTGCATGTTCCAGTTCCTCGGATGACGACGGACCGGCAGCTCCGACAGTGAACAACATTAATTCTAATCTCGCCGATGCAAATCCCGTTGTCCACAGACTGGAGTTCCCGAAAGTAAAAGGCGGAAGCAGCCTTATCATTACACATTTCGACAATGGCGAAGTAAACTATTCCGTCGAATGGGACACCGTTAAACGCTCCAACCGCTGGTCGGCTTACGAGATGTATTCATCGAACCGTGAGACCCACACAAGCCGTTACTATTCCGACGACGACCAGTACCCCACCGACCCTGACCTTCATTGCTCGACTGCCTGGACATCCGACAACGACCCGTTCTGGCGCTCAGGCTATGACCACGGACACCTCTGCCCTTCCGCCGACCGTCTGAATTCACGCAATGCAAACATCCAGACCTTCTATCTGACGAACATGATGCCACAGACCAACGGGTTCAATGCCGGAGTTTGGGCAAACATGGAGTCATGGGTGCGCAACCAGATAAAGGTGGGCTCACGAGACACTCTCTATGTAGTCAAGGGCGGAACCATCGACAACGACAGTCAGATAAGCCCCAACAAAGTTCACGGCATGATTATCCCAAAGTACTATTATATGGCTTTGCTGATGAAGAATTCAACCGGCTACAAGGCTATGGGTTTCTGGATAGAGCACAAGAACAGCTCTGACACCGACCTTGCCAAGTATGTCGTCAACATCGATACCCTCGAGCAGCTTACCGGCATCGATTTCTTCTGCAACCTGCCGGACAACACCGAGGAGCATGTCGAAAGCCTTCCACTTGACAATGTACTCCGTGCATGGAGTTTCAAGTAAACCAATGCACACATCGCATCTGTAGGGGAAGCCTAAGCGGAGCGCATGGCTTCCCGACAAGGGATTAACAGAAAATGTGGCGGGAGACCATGCGCTACGCTTAGGTCTCCCCCACTAGTGGAACCTAGAAAACAGAACCAACTGCAAGGGAAATGCAGCCCCAACAAGGAATAACGAACACTTAAACACTAATCTAAGCCGTTTAGACAAGCTAAAAGTACATTTAAGCCTAACTTTTAGAATTTTTTGAAAATAATTCAAGTCTTATTTGAAATATTTAAATTTAAATCGTATTTTTGCAGAAGAAAAAGACATAAACCCCTACAAATAGAACACTAAACAGAATAAAGAACAATTTACTGACAACTAGCAATTAACAACTTAATCATAACCTATTAAAAATAAGAACATGAAGAAAACTATTCTATTTGCTCTTCTACTGTCACTTCTGCCATTCTCACAGATGACTGCTCAGAAAGTCGAGAATTTCGGTGTATTCAAACATGTAGGCGCCGGCGTTAGCGTAGGTACCGAAGGTATAGGAATCAATGTGGCTTCACCTGTCACAAACTACTTGGAACTGAGCCTCGGCGTAAACTTCATGCCGGGAATCAAGATAAGCGGAGATGTCGACATTGACGTTGACCGTAGTGCCATTCCACCGCAAATCGAGCTCCCTTCGAACATTGACGAGGTGAAAATCAAGGGTAACTTATCACGCACCACATGGGACTTCAAGGCAAGTGTCTATCCGTTCGGTATCAAGAATGCCCTGTTTGTAACCGCGGGCTTCTCATTCGGTGGCAAGAAGATTGCCAAGCTTAAAGGTCATAGCGATGCCATCGAGCAACAGCCTCTGCTGAGAGACTACATCACAGCCAACCTCGACAAGTACGACCTGCATTTCAACGAGAACGGTGACATCAACGGCGACGTACGTGTCAATGGTTTCCGTCCGTATCTCGGACTCGGTTACGGACGCCTTGTCCCGAAGCACCGTGTAGGTTTCCGTTTAGAACTTGGATGCCAATTCATGGGCAAGATGAAGATTTATCAGGACGGACACAAACTGGATACCAACGACGCTGACGTTAAAGGCGACGACGACCTGTCCGACTTCATCGACAAGTTCACTGTTTATCCAGTGCTGAAGTTCACTCTCACAGGACGCATCCTGTAAACATACAAATAACTTTTCGATATTATTAGTAATATGAATATCCCCAATCGTCCAAGTGGACGATTGGGTTTTTTATGCACTTCGTTTAGGTCTCCCCTACTGGTTAAAACATGTCTTCTTGGAAAATGGGAAGGGATGAATTACATCGTAAAGAGGCAGTAATTACATTGTAAAGAGCCAGTAATAACATCGTAAAAGGGTATCTTTTAGAAATAAAAATAGATTATTTTCAAATCGTTTTTAATTTATTTTTAATTAAAAATAAATTATTTTCTTTTCTAAAAGATACCCTTTTAAAACACGACTAACGGTATATTACATCGCAAGAGGTGGCATATTACATCATAAAGAGCGATATATTGCGTCGCAAGCCGCGATTACGGCAATTCGGAGATTGCCGCTCCTACATTGAGTCGAATGCCATATTAGCGCGAAACGGACGGGAAAACGAGGTTAAGCCTTCCACTCCTTCGGCTTCTTTCCGGTGATCTTCTTGAAGCAACGGCTGAAATACTTCGGGTCGGAGAACCCACATCTGTAAGCCACATCAGCGATGAGTGGATTGCCTTTGGCTAGGAGTTCCTTGGCACGATTGATACGCATGTTCAGTATCAGGTTGTTAGGCGAACAGCCGAAGACACGTTTGACATGGGCGAAAAGCACCGTCCGGCTGACACACATCGTGTCGGCAAGGTTCTGAACAACCAAATCAGAATTGCCGATATTGTCGGTTATGAACCCCTTCAGTTTCTCGGCGAATTTCCGGTCGTCGTCTGACAAGTCATCTTCCTGAGCCGACGTGTCAGCCTTCTCCACCGACTCGCTTATCGACAGCAACTCCCTCACCCGCTCACCGAGCAACGCTATCTTCTCATTGCTCGTCAGCTGTATGTCCTTTATCTCGTTCTGCAACCGCCGGATATACGTCAGTACCTTATATGCAGTATACAGCAATGCGGCAACTATCAGTCCGAGGAGCATCCAGAAATAAGGAGTTTCCGTGAACCACGCACGCTTGTGTATCGTGATAACCTTCTCGTTGTCCACCCAAACGCCATCGCCATTGGTCGACCTGACATGCAATTTATAGTTGCCCGGGCGCAAGCCGACATAGTGGAGTTCGTTAGTCGTAGTGTAATGCCACTCATTGTCGAATCCTTCCATTCTGTAGGCATAGACAATATCCTCATTCTTATTGTAGTCGAGGGCAGCAAACGCAACGCTGAAGTCCTTCTTTCCCGCTTCAATATCCAGTTTGTCAGGGCAGTCGAATACTATTCTCGGCACGTAGCTGCTCTTCGCCACATCCATAGTATTGAACGAGAGAGTGCCCTGGGTAGTGCCTATGATGATACGTCCGTCGGGCAGGCACAATGGCGGAACTTCCGTAAAGGCAAACCGCCCGGTGAAGAATCCGCGCATATAGTTCACGCTCTCGTGCTTATTCAGGTCCAGACGACTCAGCGAAGCCTCAGAAACGACCCACACATGACCCGACGAATCTTCCTGAAGAGCCAGTGTCATGTCGGACAGAAGTCCCTCACGGCTGGAGAAATTGGTGAATCTTATGTTATCCGTTAGCAGGCTCTTCGACGTTATCCTGTCGACTCCGCCACCCGATGTTGCCACGAGCACCACCCCACTGCGTGTTGTCAGCATACCGTCGATGTAGTTACTGCTCAGCGAGCTGCTCAGTCCCGGATTGCGGCGGTTCAGGAAGAACCTTATGTCAGAGGCATTATTCCATTTTGTCGAGCACGTAACAAGTCCGTCAGTAGAGCCTATGAGCAATGTTCCGTCCGGCATCAATTGCAGACAACGGCATTGCATCGATGTCCCGGGAAACGCCTTCAGCATGTTCCGTGGACTGATGAACCGAGTCTTGCCGTCACTTCCCATGAGCAAAATGTTCAGTCCGCCATGGAATGTAGCTATGTAAATCCGCCCTCGGGAGTCCTCCGTAATGTCATAAATGTTATTATCGCTGATGCTCCACGGGTCAGCCGGATTGTTCAAATAGTGGGTTACACTGAATCCATTGCCTATAGGTGACAGCCTGAACAGTCCGTTTGGCTTTGTGCCCAGCCAAAGGTTGCCTTGTTTATCCTCATGGAATGAATACACATTGCTGCCGAATCTGACCGGCACGGGCGACAGCTGACCGGTCGGGCTGAGGTAGAGCGATTGCTGTACGGCTATCGGGGCATCAGTCATGTTGGCTATAACGCGCACCACCCCGTTCTTGTCGGCTATCCAAACACGTCCTCGGCTATCACGGAACAATCCACGGACTGATTCTTCGCCCTCGGTTCCAATCTTCTCGGTCTCTATCGGCTTACTGACGAACCACACCCGCTCGAAGCCACGGTTGCTCTGAATCCACACGCCACCCTGGCGGTCCTGACAGAGGAATTTCACCTCAATATCACGGTATTCAGGAAGGTTTCTGACCTGTTTCCCGACCGATGGAGATGGATGGAAGTTCCGGAACATTCGCTTGTATCTGTCGGAATTAAGCCTTTCGAATGTCAGAGAGTTCCGATGAAAGATGTAATAGCGTTTCTCACTGATGCAGAGTATGTCGTGATTCCGCAATTCCACAATGCCGTTTATGCGGTTGGTCTGTAGCGGACAATTGTCGCCGGGATGAGCCTTGAACGTCTTAAACCGATAGCCGTCATAGCAACTCAGCCCGTTCCAACTACTCACCCATATAAAGCCATAGTAGTCCTGAATGACGCCGGTGACGTAGCTCTCGGTGAATCCGTCACGCTCGTCGAAGTGGGTTATGCGTGCCTCGCTGTCGGAAGCATGCACTCCGAGAGTAAAAAAGAATATAAGAAGAATCGCAGTATAGATTCGTTTCATCGGTTTACAATTTGGTTTAATCGCATACAAAGGTAAATAAAAATTTTTCCACTATACCCTCTCGTGTACAAAATTCCCCTTTTTAAGGACTATTTTCCACCCTTACACGCCCTAATAAGGCTAATTTTGCACCATTGGAAAATCAATTTCAAACAATCAACTAAAACAAATTTATGCACCATTTATCAAATTCTCTCCGCATCGTGGCGGCATTCCTGATTACCCTTTCAGGCTTTGCTGTCAGTCATGCGGCAACCCAGACGACCATTGCGTCATGGGTTTTCTCCGAGGGATGGGACGAATCGGCTAACGGAAGCGTCGTCACTTACACCCCGGACGGCAGCGGATGGAAAGAGCTGTCGAATGTGGCATGGAAGCAGAAACAGCCTATCTTCCTGCCGAACACGTTCTCCGGAATCCAGTCCGACTTCAAGTTGTCGCTCAAGACCAGCGACGGCAAATGGCAGGTGAGGCAGAGCAGTTCCACCTACGTGCTCCGCCTGAACACCGGCTCGGTCGATAAGTTTACAGCCAAAGCCGACTATGGCGACGCATCGAAGCACGACCAGTATTTCGAGGTGTCGTTTCCTACCGTCAACCTGAACAATATCAAGGTCGATTTTGCCATCGGCGACGGCAGCAGCAGCTCGACGAAGTTCGGCGTCATATACTCTACCGACGGCGGAACGACATGGACCACACTCGACGATTACGTCAGCGGAAGCCACTGGAACAAGTACATCGACGCCCACTACAGCCTCAACGCCGACAATAAGGCTAATGTCATTGTGAGGATTCTCATTCAGTCGGCAACGAAGAAGAGCAACTACAACCTCAAGTATGTCAATATCCTCGCCGACGACCATGAGGCCCCGACGCTCAAGTCGACACGCCCTGCCGACGGAGCTGCCAATGTTCCGACATCGGGAAAGATTGCATTGACATGGAACGAGGCTGTCAACACGACGGCGAAGGCTACCCTGACCAACAACGCGACCACTGCAACTCAGGAGTTGCCGGGCGTAGTCAGTGGCAATGTTGTGCGCTACATCTATGAGACTCTCGACAAGAGCACTTCTTACACGTTCCGTCTTGCAGGCTCATCGGTCGCCGACCTTGCCGGAAATGTATCCGCAAAGCCTGTCGAGCTGACATTCACCACCGCGGCTACCGACCCTGTTCCGGCTCCGAAGATTGAGAGCAAGAACCACTTGTGGTACAATCGCCCAGCCAAGTACTGGGAGGAGGCTCTGCCCCTGGGCAACGGTCGTCTGGGAGTGATGCACTCGGGAGGCATCGCCTGTGATACTCTTCAGCTCAATGAGGATACATTTTGGGACGAAGGACCTAACGAGAACTACAACGCCAATGCCAAGAGTGTACTCAAGCAGGTGCAGAATGGCATTTTCGCCAAGGACTACGCATCAGTTCAGGACCTTGCCGTCAGAAACTGGATGTCGCAAGGCTCTCACGGAGCCAGCTACCGTGCCGCAGGTGAATTGCTGTTGAGCTTCCCTGGACAGAGGTTCGACGACGAGGAACCGGGACAGACTTCAGACGCTGTCGACGCTGAGGGCTATGTACGTTATCTCGACATGAACACAGCCACAAGCAATGTCCAGTACAATGTAAGCGGCGTCGACTACAAGCGCACGGTATTCACCTCGTTCGACGATAATGTCACGATAGTCCGTCTGGAGGCATCGGAGGCAGGCAAGCTGAACTTCAATGTGGCTTACACGGGATGTAACAAAACCAACATTGAGAAGCTTCTGACCAACGAACTTTATGACGACCACACCATAAAGGCTACCATGGGTCCGGCACGTTCACAGAGCGAGGGTGTCGACAACAAGCTCAATCTCTGCACATATATAAGGATTATCGATTGCGACGGAACCATCACCAACGGCAAGACGAATATCTACGGACAGGGAACAGCCGGTCCGGCAACCAATGCTCCCCAGCTTATCGTCAGTGGGGCAAGCCACGCCACAATCGTTATCTCTCAGGCAACAAACTTCAAGAAGTACAACGACGTGAGCGGTGATGCCAGCGCTACCGCCCTGTCCTATCTGACCAGCTATGAGGCTAAAGGCAAGGATTACGCTACAACTCTTGCCGACCATGAGGCCAAATACGGCAGCCAGTTCAACCGTGTTGACGTTGAGCTGGGCGATAATGCGGCACAGGAGGAGAAGAATACCGAACAGCGTATAAAGGAATTCCATAAGGTCAACGACCCTCAGCTTGCTGCCAACTACTTCCAGTTCGGTCGTTATCTGCTCATTTCATCGTCACAGCCGGGCACCCAGCCTGCCAACCTGCAGGGAATATGGAACCCTGACGCCCGCCAGTATCCGGCATGGGACTCCAAGTATACGTCGAACATAAATGTTGAGATGAACTACTGGCCGGCTGAGGTCACCAATCTGGCTGAATGCCATGAGCCATTCATCAACCTTATCAAGGACGTCAGCGTCACCGGAGCTACCACGGCTCAGAAGATGTATGGCGCACGCGGATGGGTTCTGCACCACAATACCGACATCTGGCGCACCACCGGAGCTGTCGACAACGGCACAGTAGGTGTATGGCCGACATGCAATGCCTGGTTCTGCTCACACCTCTGGGAGCGTTATCTCTTCTCTGGCGACAAGAACTATCTGGCTGATGTCTACCCGATGATGAAGGGCGCGTCGCAGTTCTTCCAGGACTTCCTCGTCGAGGACCCTAACACCCATTACATGGTTGTTTGCCCGAGTAATTCGCCTGAGAACCATCCGGGCATCGGCAAGTACACTAAAGCCGACGGAACTGAGAACAATATTGCCCTCTTCGGAGGTATCGCAATGGACAACGAGATGGTCTATGACCTATTGAAGAACACGGCTCTTGCTGCCCGTGCGCTTAATCGTGACGCTGCATTTGCCGACTCGCTCGACGCTCTGAAGGCCCGCATCACCCCATGGAAGATTGGAAAGTACGGACAGGTACAGGAGTGGCAGGAGGACTGGGACCTTGAGACATCCGGTCACCGCCATCTGTCTCATCTGTGGGGAGCCTATCCTGGCAGCCAGGTTTCGCCTTACATGAATCCTACTCTGTTCCAAGGTGTCCACAAGAGTCTTGTCGGTCGTGGCGACGGAGCCCGTGGATGGTCGATGGGCTGGAAGGAAGCTATGTGGGCTCGCATGCTCGACGGCGACCATGCAATGAAGATTCTGAAGAATCAATTGGTTCTTCTCGACCCGAACGTGACTATCAGCGCATCTGACGGCGGCTCTTACGCCAACATGTTCGACGCTCATCCGCCATTCCAAATTGACGGTAACTTTGGAGCTACTGCAGCCATTGCGGAGATGCTTATACAGTCGCACGCCGGATTCCTGCACCTTCTTCCTGCACTGCCAACAGACTGGAAAGCTGAAGGCGAGGTTAAGGGATTGCGCTCGCGTGGTGGATTCGTTGTCGAGGATATGCGGTGGAACAACGGTGAAGTGATGGCTGTTACCATCAAGTCGACTGTTGGCGGTAATCTCCGTCTGCGCTCAGCTACTCCATTGAAGAACATTGATGGCACTGAACTCAAAGCCGCTTCGGGCGATAACTCCAATCCGTTGATGCAGCCTTACAACACTCCTGACCCTATAGTCAAGGACATGAGTAAGATACCCGAGACTAAGTTGCCTACAACTTGGGTCTATGACATTCCGACAACTGCCGGTCAGGAGATTACTCTCATTAATGAGAATACTGACGGTATAGTCAATGTCCGCCAGGATGCAGGCAGCAAAAAAAAAGCTGACCATGCAATGTACAACATTGCAGGACAGCGTGTAAACAATTCCTTTCGTGGAATAGTCATTCAGGATGGGAAAAAGATGATAAAGGGCTAAGCGCCCCAGCAAGGTTAACTGGGCTATAGGGCTCAGTTAACCAAGCTTATACGTGTTGGTTCGACGGTGATAAGCCGGCGCTTGTAGAGGTCTCCGATGGCTCGCTTGAACACTTTCTTCGAGACGTGGAAAGCCCGCTTGATAACCTCGGCATCGCTCTTGTCACCCATTTCGCAGACTCCGCCATGCTCTTTCAGATAATCGAGAAGGGTCTTGGCGAAGTCTTCTGTCTGTCTCATACCGGTTGGCTGAAGGGTGCAGTCGATCTTTCCGTCGGTACGGATGACGTCGATATAGCCTTCCATTCGGTCTCCAGTGTGGACATACTTGAATATCTGGTCGTCGTAAATGAGTCCTCCGAACTTATTGTTGATGATTACCTTAAAGCCGAGGTCGGTCTTCTGCCAAATAAGAAGGTCGACCTTTGTTCCGTGATGATAGTCCTTAAGGTCGTCGTTTGTGATGTGGCTGAGGAACTTGTCGACCTTAGCTGACGCCACGAGACGGTAGCTGGCATCGTCGACATATATATAAACAATGTACATCTCGCCGACTTCCATCTTGCGCTTCTGCTCACGGAACGGACAGAAGAGGTTCTTAGTAACGCCCCAGTCGAGGAAAGCGCCATACTGGTTCACCCATGCGCATTCCAGGAAAGCGAACTCGCCAGCCTGCGCCAGCGGTTTCTCGGTTGTTGCAACAGGGCGCTCGTCCTGGTCGAGATAGACGAAGACATTCACTTCGTCGCCTATCACCGTTCCCTCAGGCACGTACTTCTCAGGCATAAGTATTTCTCCGTCGTCGCCTCCGTCAAGGTAGAGTCCGAATTCTTCTTTCTCCCCTATCCGTGCACCCGTGTGCTTATAAGCTTTCTTTACGACCTTAAGCTTATTGTATTTTCCTAATTGTATTCTAGTCATAATATCTCTTTTAATAGACATTCTATTGCTTTATAAAGACAGAATGACATAATGACAAATAATATATGACATGGGACGAATCTCATTCTGTCTTAAGAAGAAACTTCTTTCTGTCTTCTAAATATCCTTCTGTCCGTCCACGATCTGTCCATCCTTAAGGTGAATGGTTCTGTCGGTGATAGCTGCGAGGTTCTCATCGTGGGTCACTATGACGAAGGTTTGACCGAACTTGTCACGGAGGTCGAAGAAGAGTTGATGGAGTTCAGCCTTGTTCTTGGAGTCAAGGGAGCCCGAAGGCTCATCGGCAAGAATAACGGCAGGATTGTTGACAAGGGCACGGGCGACTGCTACACGCTGTTTCTCACCACCTGAAAGCTCATTAGGCTTATGATTGGCGCGGTCGGCAAGTCCCATAAACTCAAGCAATTCCGTGGCACGCTGCTTAGCTTCCGACTTGCTCTTACCGGCTATAAATGCCGGAATCATCACATTCTCAATGGCTGTAAACTCTGGCAAGAGCTGGTGGAACTGGAACACGAAGCCTATATGTGTATTACGGAAATCACTCAGTTTATTGGTCGACAGGTCGCCAACGTCTATTCCGTCGACGACAACAGTGCCGCCATCAGGCTTGTCCAAAGTTCCGATAATCTGCAGAAGAGTGGTCTTGCCGGCACCAGATGGTCCGACAATACTTACTACTTCACCTTTGTCTATATGAAGGTCAATGCCTTTCAATACTTGTAATGAGCCGAAGCTCTTTGTTATGTTTCGTACGTCTATCATCTTCTTAATCTGCTAATCTTGTCTTTTATCCAATCGTATGCCGAGCGCTCTTCGGTATGTTGTGGTTGAGCGAAGGTCATGTGTTCCATCGATTCGCCATACTGGTCAGGATAAACTATCATTATACTGCGCCCGTTGAAGTGCTGTTCAATCTCCTGCGGCAGGCGTTCCAGAGCGTTCTTGTAGGATATTGTTCCCTGACGGGCAGTCACCACAACGAATATATGGTCATCCTTTATCGACGAGGCGAGCTCCGGCAATTCATTCCAATGCTTCATTTCGACATATTCCGCACGGGTGTTCGGATGGCGGTTGACAATGAACTCACGGATAAGTTCCAATGACTCATTGCGTCCGTGGAACTCTATCCGGCAATCAAGGTTCCTCGCCATTCGTGTCAAACGCTCCAGCCAGCGGTTGAATCCTGGCTCATATTCAGCACGGGAAGGCACTGCCACGATTATCTTCCGCAATGTATTCAACGGTTGTTTTATGCGGGCAATGATAATCTGACGGTTCAATCCGTTGTAAAGGCTCTGTGTAAACTGTCCCCAGAACGACTTCGTTACCTCAGGATGGAAGTGCAATCCCATTATAATCTCACTCGCCTGATACTCACGGAAGGCATGCTTTATTCCGTTGGCTATGTTCGTTGCTAAGCGCACTTGGGTCTGTACTTGAACATCGGCAGCACTGCAATAGTCCTTAATATGCTCCAGAAGGCGGCGTCCCTCTTGCTGGTTCTTCAACGCGTTGACATCATCATAGACCACATTCAACGCTATCAAGCCACGGTTGAGACGTGGGTTGCGCATGAGCATAGCCAGCGACATGAGGTTGTCAGCATACTCCGGATACTTTACTGCGACAAGAAATTTCTCGTCATCGCCGACATTATGGATTGTTGGAGTTTCCTTTTCCCTGAGCCTTATCTTACGGGCTGAGTTCTCAGTTACCACCGATGAGATGATGCACGTACAGAGAATCATCAGTACAACGCCATTGAGAACGGCATTGTTGAGCAGTGTCTGTCCCGGCGAAGTCTCCAATTCAATGCCTACCATGACGATAGCGATGGCTCCGGCGGCATGAGCTGAGGTCAAGCCGAACATCAAATCGCCACCTAGACGGGGCATTCTGAAGAACGCTGTAGTCCCATAAGCAGCCAAAGCCTTGCCCAATGTGCCGAAAACCACAAGGCAGATCATTATCATCAGGACTGCTCCGCCATGGAAAAGGAGCCTGATATTGATAAGCATTCCTACTCCGATAAGGAAATAAGGGATGAACAATGCATTACCGATGAACTCGATTCTGTTCATCAGTGGGGATATTTTCGGGATGAATCTGTTCAGGACAAGACCTGCAAAGAATGCTCCGAATATTCCTTCCAGCCCTATATAACCGGATAGTGCGGCACTAAAGAAGAGTATCGAGAGGACAAATATGAACTGCATTACTGAATCGCTGTACTTCCGAAGGAACCATCTTACGAGCCTAGGGATAAGCAATATCATGATAATACAGAACGCTATAATCTTTGCAAGGAACAAAAGCCAGAATATTCCGCCTGTTCCGCTGGTCGAATTAACAATTGCTGCCAGCACGACGAGAGCCAGGAAAAGCGAAATCATGGACGAGCCTACACTCAGAGTCGAAGCCGTGTGGCGTTGCAAACCATATCTTCCGACTATCGGATAGGCTATCAGCGTGTTCGAAGCCATCATACATCCCAGCATAAGCGATGCTGGAATACTGAGATTCAGCAGTACATTGCTCGACCAAAAGGTAAGCAGAAACGGCAAGACAAACGTCAGAATACCGAAGAAACCGACACGGACACGGTTCTTCTTCAGTCCCTCCAAATCCATTTCCAAACCCGCAAGGAACATTATGTAGTACAGTCCTACATGTCCGAACAGTTCGAATGAATCATCACGGTTAAGGATATTCAGTCCATATTTGCCGACAATTATACCCGCAAGAACCATTCCGATAAGATGTGGAATGCGCAGACGACCCATGATTATCGGTGCAAAAAGGATAATCAGCAGTACGACAAAGAATATCAATGTCGGGTCTGTTATTGGGAAATACTGTGACAAATCGGGCATGGGTATGCAGGTTTTATGCTAAATCAAGTGCAAAGTTACTGAAAAAATTATCAGTATGAATATAAGTGTCCTTAAATTTTGTGTTTTAAAAGGAAATATCTAATTTTGCAAACGGAAATTAGAAAGAAAGGAAAGTATTATGAGAGTAGCTATTGTTGGTGCTAGCGGTGCTGTAGGACAAGAGTTCCTTCGCATTCTGGCAGAGAGAAATTTCCCTATTGACGACCTGTTGTTGTTCGGTTCGAAGCGTTCCGCCGGCCGCAAGTATCCGTTCAAGGGAAAGGAATATACAGTCAAGGAACTTCAGCACAACGACGACTTCAAGGGCGTCGATATTGCTTTCACCAGTGCCGGCGGCGGCACATCAGCCGAGTTTGCCGATACAATTACGAAGTACGGAGCCGTGATGATTGACAATAGCTCACAGTTCCGAATGGATCCGGATGTACCATTGGTTGTTCCGGAGATAAACCCTGAGGATGCGCTGAACCGCCCACGCGGCATTATCGCCAACCCTAACTGCACAACGATAATGATGGTTGTTGTGCTGAACCCTATCGACAAGCTCAGCCACATAAAGAAGATTCACGTCTCAAGTTACCAAAGTGCCAGTGGAGCCGGTGCCGCAGCAATGAAGGAACTGGAGCAGCAATACAAGGAGATGGTCGAAGACGGACACGTAACTACCATCAACAAATTCCCTCATCAGCTTGCTTACAATGTCATTCCGCAAATCGACAAGATGACACCTAACGACTACACGAAGGAAGAGATGAAGATGTTCAACGAGACAAGGAAGATTATGCACTCCGATGTCCGCACAAGCGCAACCTGCGTCCGTGTATCTTCACTCCGCTCACACTCCGAGAGTGTATGGTTCGAGACCGAGCGCCCACTGAGCGTTGAGGAAATCCGTGAGGCTCTGAAGAAGGCCCCTGGCGTAACGCTCGTTGATGATCCACAGAATTATGTCTACCCGATGCCGCTCGATTCAGCCGGTAAGGATGATGTCTTTGTAGGCCGTATACGCAAGGACTTAGCCGACGACAACAGCAATACGCTGTGGCTTACAGGTGACCAAATCCGCAAAGGCGCAGCACTGAATGCCGTGCAGATTGCTGAATACCTTATCAAAGTGAAGAGTGTAGAGTGAAGAACGAAGAATCAAATAGTTCTATAGGAGAAGAGTGAAGAACGAAGAGTGAATAATCAAATTACCATTAAATAGAATTCAATGTGTATGATTCTTCACTCTTCGTTCTTCACTCTTCTCTTTTTTATTTGTGTTTCTTATAATAAGCCACGGCGGCAGCAACGTTAGCCTTCACAGCCCTTGAGGAGAAGGTGGCACCTGAAACACCGTCAACGCTGGCAGCCCTATTGATGTTCTTGCCCGCGAACTTCGGAATAAGACCATTCTGGACCTTGCCGAAGAACTGTGGTGTCTCCTGATTCTTAAGAGGAACAACCTTCACTACCTTATTACCCTTGATGTAAACCTCCAGCGGAGTAGTACCATGGAAGCCACGCTGATTGCACAGAGTGGTAGTGTTTACGATGTAAGTCTTACCCTGCTTGCGCATAACTCCACCACCATTAACTGCTGCAAGAGCCACACTTGTAGCAACAACCACAGCCACTGCTACTGATAATACAATCTTTTTCATATCTATTAAAAACTCTTTTCTGTAATAAGAATTAAACTATTGAATTATATTGTTCGATAAAATATCCCTTTTCAACCGGCTTGGAACGAGCCCTTACTTCCCCAAGAACTTCGAGTCAATGTAATTGCTGAACGCATCTTTGTACAGGTCGCCAACCGGAAGATTAGTGTCCTCATCCATAATGACACGGTTCTTTATCACCTCTTGAATCTTCGAAAGATTGATAATGAACGACCGGTGGATGCGCATGAACTTCGACTTAGGCAACCGCTCCTCCAGTTTCTTCATGCTCAACAGTACTATAACCGGCTTCTGGCGCCCCTCAGTATGGATTTTCAGATACTCACTCATACCCTCGATATACCTTATATCATCGATTTTCACACGGACAATGCGGTGCTCAGTCTTGAAGAACAGCGAGTCGTCATCGTCGACCTGCGATACTATCGGTTCCTGATGCCGCAGGTCATACTGCTCCTTCACCTTGTCGGCAGCCTTCCTGAAGTCGGCAAGCGAGAACGGTTTAAGCAGATAATCGACCGCATTGACCTTGTATCCGTCAATGGCATAATCGCTGTAAGCCGTCGTGAAAACCACTATCGGCGCCACGTCAAGGCTTTTCACGAAGTCCATTCCGTTGACATCCGGCATGTTAATGTCGATGAACAACGCATCAATGGGCTCCTCGTCCATGATAGCCTTTGCCTCGGCGGCACTCTGACACTGGCCACGCAGTTCCAGAAAATCCACCTTATTTATATATGCAGCCAACTGGCGCAGTGCCAACGGCTCATCATCTATTGCTAAAACCTTTATCATATATTTGTAATTCAAAGTTAAAAATTCAAAATTCAAAATTATGATTACTTTTAATGTTTATCACAGAAATCATATTTTTGAATTTAGCATTTTGCATTTCCATAATTTAGAGGTATCTCCAACCTCACACTATATGTCTCCTCACCATCCTCAATGTCGAGCTTGTAATCATCGCCATATATTAAGTCGAGGCGCTTACGAGTATTCTCCAGGCCAACTCCGCCGTGTCTCTCAGTGCTCTCCTTATGCTTCGAGTTGACACACGAGAACAAGAACCGTCCGTCCTTTACATGCGAAGTAATGTGGATAAAGCTCTTGAGCCTGTAGCTCACGCCATGCTTGAACGCATTCTCAACGTATGTAATCGTTATCAGCGGAGCCACCAGCACATCAGGAAACGACTTGTCACGGTCGACGACAATCTCCACCTTGTCGGAATAGCGCAGCTTCATCAACTCAATATAATTGTCGATGAAGTCGCTTTCCTTCTGTAAACTGGACATATGCTTATTGCCGTCATAGAGGACATACCTCATCAACTTCGACAGCTCGATGATACTCTCCTTGGCTTCCTCAGGGTCAATATCGACCAATGCGTGGATATTATTCAGCGTGTTCATGAAGAAGTGAGGATTAATCTGGTATTTCAGATATTCCAGTTGCTGGTGCAGATTCTCGTTCTTCAGCTGCTGGAGTTTCTTCTCACTCTCATTTTGCTTGAACAACAGCTTGACGGCGACATTCATGCCAAGCATAAGTACGAGAATAATGACACTGATAAAGTCGAACTGGTCGACGATGAACGGACGACGATGATGACCTGGTGGCGGACCCATCTGGTCAGGATTATTGATGCCCATAGCCTTCTTCTGCTTGCATATCTGTTCCATTCTCATCTTATACTTGTGATGATGAGGACCTGACGGACGTGTCGAGAACTGATAAATGCCGAACCCGATGACCAGCACCGACACAATGCCGAGGTACAACCCGCGGCGTTTCTTATAGACCAACAGCGGCGCAAGCAGATAATTGTGGATTAAGAATATAACGAAAAAGGCAGCCTCAGCAATCCACACATGCCCCAGTTCCTCCCAATCGAACACCTCATCAGTGTGATTGCGGGTACGGACATACATCATAAGCAGTGGTATCACGAATACCAGCAGCCAGCAGAAAGCGTAAATGAGGGTCTCTCCGTGCTTTCGAGGAAATTGCAATATACCTTTTTTCGACATAGACTGTATTTTCCTTTTCAGCGTGCAAAGTTAGCCAATACAGCCAAAACGACCAAAAACAATCAACGAAATGTCATTTTTCCTCAGTCAAAACACCTACTCCTCATTAGTCTGCTCCATCCTTGCCTTAAACTGAGTAGGCGTTTCGCCTACCAGACGCTTGAACACACGGCTGAAATACTTCGGGTCGGAATAGCCCACGGAGTAAGCTATCTGGTTGACATTCTCATGCGAGTTTTTAAGCAAATACTTTGCACGGTCCATCCTTACCTTCGTCACATAGTCGATAGGCTTCAGTCCCGTCAGTTCCTTCACCTTAGTCTGGAATGCCGACCGGCTCATATTGACATACTCGGCAATATCATCAATCTTCATGTCCGTATTGGTGAGGTTATTGCTCAGGTACTCCTTCATGTGCTTCATGAACAGCTCGTCGGGGTTGACCACCTCCGGCTCAGCCAGTTTCGCACGCCGCTCCTTCAGCTCACGGAGATGCTCAGTCCAGTCATTGAGCATGTCCTTGATCTTCGTTCTGAGCGTGTAGATGTATATACCCAAAGCTATCAGACAGCAAAGGATGAAGAGATATAGCAACTTCGCCCAGCCCGTCTCCCAGAAAGTAGGATGCGAGTAGATGTTCAGCACCGTTACATTGTCGGTCCAGATACCGTCGCTGTTGGTGCTCCTTACCAGAAGCCGGATATGTCCTTTCGGCAGATGGTTGAACGATGCGCTGTGGCTCCTCGACGAGTACGACCATTCCTTGTCCGTCCCGTCTATCTTGTAGGCATACCGTATGCCATAGTTGTCACGATAGTCGAGGGCCGAGAAGTATATCGTCAGGTTTCGCTTGTCCGACGGCACATCGAGCTCGTCGGTGTTCAGTATAGGATGTGTCCTGTCCTCGCCCTGGAACTTAACCTCAGTGAAGACAATCCTCGGCACAAAGCTAGACTTCTTCAGGTTCGCCGGAGTCAACACCATAACGCCACCCAAAGCGCCAATGTACAGTTTGCTGCCGTCGGGCGATGTCGTCGGCTGGGCTTCCGACAGGCTCAGCTGCTCAGCGGGAGACCCATTATAGTAAATCGACGAGTCCTTTCCGGCATCATAGCAGTCGACGCTCGTCTCACGGATAATCCAGATACGTCCCATACGGTCCTCAAGAGCCGACTGTATCATACCCTCTTCACAGTTTACAGCATCAACCTGCCGGAACTTCAGCTTGTCCGACAGGATATTCGTCGAAACGAGTTTCTGCATACCGCCACCCATCGTTATCGTGTAAATATCGCCGTTGCGGGTGACGAGCGTCTGCATGACATCGCCCGTCAGCAGGCTTGTCGTGTCGTCGGGCACATACTCGGCTACATAGCTCTTGTAGTAGTTCGCGCCCGTCTTCCTCATAATGACGAGACCGGCATTGGTCGACAGCAGCATCGTCCCGTCATTGGTGTGGGTCACTCGTCTGACTTTCATGAACTTGCCCTTAGGATAGCCATTGATGCCTTTGCCCGCCGAGAGAAACTTTACACTGCCGCCAGCCTCATCGACTATGCACGGTCCGTCGGAGAAGGTGGCAATCCAGATACGTCCATCTGGCGCAATGTCGAATCCGTAAATATCATTCGAAGGCAGTGAGCTGGCGTCGTCTTTCTTATAATGCCGCATAGCTCCACCGGGCTCACGGACATATATGCCATCGCCCTTTGTTCCGATCCACAGGCGTCCGCCCTTGTCGACCATCAGTGCATACACCTTGTCGGACAGCACACAGTGGCTTGTCTGGAGTTGTCCGGCGGCATTGATGAAACCCTTAAGCTGTCCGTCGGGCGAAGCCAAAGCCACCTCGCCGCTTACCATTCCTATCCACAAGTTGCCGTCAGGGTCGGTTGCCACAGAGCGGACATCCTCGTTATTGACCACCGGGATGTACGAATAGTGGCGCTCGCCGAAAGACACAAGTGAGAGTATATGCTCATCGGTGAACCACAGATTGCCTTGCCGGTCGAAGGCGAACCGTTTCATCAACGGGAACGGCATGCTTGGAAAGATAGGCATCCGCAGGGCATAAGGCACGAGATTGCCTGTTGTCCTGTCGAAATAGCAGAACTTGCCGTCGGTCGGAATGAGCCATATCGTACCATCGTCGCTCTCACGGAACAGCGGAGATGTACTTTCCGTCCTGTCAGCCGGGTTCAGCGATACAGCCTGCAGATGGCGGGCGCCGGACAGTTGCCTGTCGATGAGCCAGACGCCGGGCTGCAAGCCGAACGCCCAAATCTCGTTACGGCTGTCGACGAACAGCTTCTGCACGTCGGAGCCTACCTCAGCCACCGTGCGGTACGTGCCAGAGTTGACATCGAGGACAACGACGCCATTGGTCGTTGCCATCGCCATACGCGAATCATCAATAGGCTGCATGTCACGGATGGAGTCGACGCCGCCGATAGAGTATATCTTGCTGTGCTTTCCATTGTTCTTGAACACGAACACCTTGCCGTCCTTCGACGCGAGGACGACATTCTTTCCCGCCTCGGCAAAGAAGTCACAACGCACTCTGGTGGTCCTGTCGCCGTTAGCCGTTATGGTTGTTTTCTCGGTAGTTATCCACTCGTTGCCATACTGGTCGAGGAATGCCTTTATGAGTTTGGCTTCGTTAAGTTCTTTCAACTGGGGCTTCTCTATTCCTTCGCCGTCACGGATAAGGCTGTCGGCCGATACGAAAATCTCGCCCTCGGCTGTTCCGCCAATCCATGTCCTGCCGTTAGCCAGTGGGAAAACGGTACGGATGTCGACGTCCCGTCCTGCCGCCTTCGTTATCAAGTTGGCAACACTCCGGAACTGACACGTGTGCGTATCGAACAAGAACAGCTGCCGGTCGTAAGCAATGCACCATACATCGTCGTGGCTGTTGACCCTGATATATATTAGTCGGTTGGTCGTCAGTCCCCCCTTATCGCCCTGCCGACTCCGGAAGGTTTGGAAGTTGTAGCCGTCGAAACAGCAGAGTCCGTTCCATGTGGCGAGCCACATGAGGTCGTCGCTACTTTGGGCAAATGATGATATATTGTGAGCCGCCAGACCGTCACGCAGCGTAAATGTGCGGACAGTACAGACCGGCTGGGCCGACAAACCCAGAAAGACAAATAATAACACCATCAGTGTTTGGGCACGTAGGTTCATGGCTTCAGTTATTTTCACAGTCCCGTATTCAAAAAAGTTTCTTCGTAGTTTTGTAATTGCAAAATTAATTTAAAGTTCTGAAATGCCAAAATAATTTCTGTTTTTTCTCCAATCCAATTTTATTCCGTACCTTTGCCGATATATAGATTTTCAACGAATAACAATGGCTAAACAAACTGAATTCACACTGAAGTCACGTGGTCGTGGCTTCTATCTCATAACCGACGAGGTTGTCCGCCATCTGCCCGACCTGCCCGAAGTCGGCATTCTCAACCTGTTTATCAAGCACACGAGCTGTGCCCTGAGCATCTGCGAGAACTGGGACCCGTCTGTGCGTGCCGACATGGAGAGCATCTACGACCGCCTTGTACCTGAGAACGAGCCTTATTATGAGCACACTCTCGAAGGATCCGACGACATGCCGGCACACGCCAAGTGCATCATGACGGGTGTGAGCATCAACATTCCCATCACGGGCGGGCGCCTGAATCTCGGCACTTGGCAGGGAATCTACCTCTGCGAGTTCCGCAATGATGGCGGCTCCAGACATGTAGTAGCAACCGTTCTATAGACATTCGTCCACAAATTAATAATTTGCGATTGTCTCCAGAATCCAATTAAAATGACCTATATCCTTATGGCTAAAAGCCTTTGTATTAAGGTATTGCTCCATCAAAAATGTGACTCCGGCGGGACTCAAACCCGCGACACTCAGAACCGGAATCTGATGCTCTATTCAACTGAGCTACGGAGCCTAATGAGATAAAAAGGATTACGGATGAAGCGTAACCGACGTGCAAAGTTACAATAAACGGGGGAGAAAACAAAACAAAATCAGGTTTTTATTTTTGTATTATTGTAGAATCATTATGCGCAAAAGACAAGCATTTTGGAAATTATTATTGCATTTTGAACAATTTTACTTGTGATTTGCTTGCATTTTAATTATTTATGGTTACCTTTGCAGTCACATTCATTTTAAAACAGACAAAAGAAATAACATAAATGAGCAAACTAATCAAGCCGGAAGGCTATAAGCCATTGCTGGGCAAACGACAGACCGAGCAAGGCATCAAACGCATAAAGGACTTCTTTCAGGAGAACCTCGCCACAGAGTTACGCCTCAGCCGCGTGACAGCCCCTCTGTTCGTGCTGAGCGGTCTCGGAATAAACGATAACCTCAATGGAGTTGAGAAACCTGTAACGTTCAGCATAAAGGACATGAACGGCGCAAAGGCAGAGATTGTCCACTCATTGGCAAAATGGAAGCGACTGACGCTGGCTGAATACAAGATAGAGCCGGGTTATGGTATATATACCGACATGAACGCCATCCGTGCTGACGAAGAGCTCGACAATCTTCACTCGCTGTATGTAGACCAGTGGGACTGGGAGGCTGTAATCACAAAGGAGGACCGCACAATAAAGTTCCTAGAGAACATTGTCCGCAGAATATACAGCGCAATTCTCCGCACTGAGTTTCTTGCCTGCGAGAGCTATCCGCAGTTGAAGCCGTTCCTGCCGAAGGACATTCACTTCGTTCACAGCCAGGATCTTCTTGACATGTATCCTGACAAGACTCCGAAGGAACGTGAGGACGCGATTTGCAAGAAATATGGTGCCGTGTTTGTTGAAGGAATCGGTGGAAAACTGAGTAACGGAAAGAAGCACGACGGACGCTCGCCTGACTATGACGACTGGTCGACAGTTGCCGAGAATGGCAAGGCAGGACTCAACGGCGACATACTTATATGGTATCCTGTACTTGGTCACAGTTTCGAGCTGAGTTCAATGGGTATCCGTGTTGACAAGGAAAGCCTTCTTCGCCAGTTGAAGATAGAAGGAGCTGAAGACCGTGAAAAACTGTACTTCCACAAGCTGCTACTCGACGGCAAGCTGCCTCTTAGCATCGGAGGCGGTATCGGTCAGAGCCGCCTTTGCATGGTCATGCTCCACAAAGCTCATATCGGCGAGATACAAGCCAGCATCTGGCCGGAAGAAATGAGAAAGGAATGTGAAGAGGCTGGAATGCCGCTGATATAATTTATTAAATAAAAATCCCCACCAAGCCTCTCCCAAGGGGAGGATGTCTGATTACCAAACGACTACTGAGTTGTTGCTCAAATTAAATTAGGTGATTAAACATCCTCCCCTTGGGGGAGGCTTGGTGGGGATTTTCGTTTGGTGGGGATTTTATTTGGGTGAATAATCTTTATGCCAACTCCAGCCCCAACTGCTCGACAAGGCTGTTGATGGCAGGATTGTCCTTCTTCATCTGCTCATAGTTTTCGAGAGGAGTAAGCATTGGCTTTATTTCCTCCTGACGGGCAAGGCGGATGGAAAATTGTATATTGCCATTATGGAGATACTTTGCCATAGTGGCACGCAACCGACGCTGAATCGGTTTTATCTCATCAAGCAGAATCTTATTGTCGACAGCTATCTCAATGTCAGGATACTGGGTAATGACAGGATGAATATTCTTCAACCTCTGAGCCTGACCCGGAGCACTGTTTTCCATTCGCACACACATGGCACGCCACTCGCGTTCGAGGTCAGCCTGAGAGAACTTCGTCTTTTCGTCCTTATTGGTTATCTCATAGTCCTGAACGTATTCCGGTTTCTTGTTCTTCTCCTTGAGAAGATTGTCGAACGACAGACCAAGAGAGCCGAAATTCAAATGTTGAGTTTTGAGTTTTGAATGTTGAATTTTCGATGTAGCAGAGTCCTGCTTGTCGGATACCGGGGTTGATGACGATGGAACAGATTCTGTAGAGGCACCTGCAACAGCTCCTTCGGTATGCTGGCGCTGTGACGCCCGCGGCGAAAGAGAGCTAGCAGCCCCGGCCACCTGCGCTGCCGGTTTAGGCTGTTTGTTGGGTACCAAAAGCTTAAACAGGGATTTCAGTCTTCTGGGGCTGCGCCCCGCGGCAGGCACATCCTTGTCGTCAGGCTGCGTTATCTGCGCAATCTCGATGAGAGTCAGCTCCACCAGCAACCGCTTATTGCTCGACTGGCGGTACTCGACATCACAGCGGTTCATAATCTGCAATGCCTTATAGAGGAAGTTTGCCGGACACTTCTTAGCCTGCTCATGATAACGCTGGCGCTGCCGGTCGCTGATCTCCAGCAAAGGCAGGGTCTGCGGATCCTTAGCCATGAGCACATTGCGCACGTGGCTGGCAAGACCGTTAATCAGATTGCCGGCATCGAATCCCTTGTTTACGACATTATTTAATAGCACCATAATATCGGCAACCTTGTTAGCCAGTGCCAAATCAATAATGTTGAAGTAGTTGTCGGCATCAAGCACATTCAAGTCCTCGATAACCTTCTGGTATGTTATATCGCCCTGAGAGAAACTTGCTGCCTGGTCGAATATCGACAAAGCGTCACGCATACCTCCGTCGGCCTTCTCGGCGATAACCTCCAGAGCTTGTTCCTCATACTTTATGCCTTCCTTCTGAGCCACCATTTTCAGGTGCTCAACGGTATTAGGAACCGTCATGCGCTCGAAGTCATAAATCTGGCAACGCGACAGGATAGTCGGCAGCACCTTGTTCTTCTCCGTTGTACACAGAATAAAGATAACATGTGCCGGCGGTTCCTCAAGAGTCTTCAGGAACGCATTGAAAGCGGCAGTCGACAGCATGTGGACCTCGTCGATGATGAACACCTTGTAGCGTCCCACCTGCGGCGGAATGCGGGTCTGTTCCATCAGCGAGCGGATATTCTCGACCGAGTTGTTCGATGCGGCATCAAGTTCAAAGATATTGAACGAACGTCCCTCATTGAACGCCTTGCAGCTCTCGCACTCGTTGCAAGCCTCACCGTCAGCCGTCGGGTTCTCACAGTTTATCGCCTTGGCAAATATTCGGGCACACGTCGTCTTACCCACTCCACGAGGACCGCAGAATAGGTAGGCATGGGCGAGTTTCCCGCTCTTGACGGCATTCTTCAGCGTTGTAGTCAATGCCTTCTGACCGACCACAGAGTCGAATGTCATCGGACGGTACTTTCGCGCCGATACAATATAATTATCCATAAAACGTAGATTTCGTTAGGAGATACTCTAATGCAAAGGTAATACTTTTTTCTGAAATAGGGAAAATCCTACGTTAAAATAGGGAAATTATTCTTGTGATAGGAATATTATTCACTATCTTTGCCTCCGAAATAAAGAACAAATAAAAAACTTACTAATATGAAAAAGATTACACGTATACTTACAATGATGGCAATAGCAGCTCTGCCATTAGCATTTACAAGTTGTGACGACGATGACTACTGGTACGACGGACCGTGGTACGGCAATGTCGAGCCGTGGTGGTACGGCTATGACGACGGCGACTGGGGCTACGACGACAATGGCGGCAACAATCCGGGCGGCGACCAGGGCAACACACTCGTCGACGAGGCACAGGTGCTGAACGGCGAATGGGACGGTCAGATGATATACACCAATGGCGACAACGGCAAGGTCGACCGGTTCTATACCAACATGACATTCGTTCAGAACAGCACAAACGCCATCAAGGGTACAGGTACCGAGTATGACTACTATCTGAATTCAGACGGCAGCGAAGGCGAGAACCAGACTCTGAAGTTCACATGGTACATCGACAACAACGGCGACATCTATGTCAAGTATGCCAGCGGCTCAACATTCGTCATGGACTTCAGCGCCAGCCATCACGGATTCTATCTCGACGAGGCAACAGGAGTATTCAAGGGCTTCATGGTCGGCACCAATAACAATGACATGATACAGTTCGACTTCACCCGCAAGACCAGCAACGCAAAAGCTGGATGGGGCAAGACAACTGTCAGTCCGTCGACAACCACCTTCGGCTACAAGGGCATTGCCGGAATCACCAGCACAACCAAGATGTCGTTGCCTAAGGCTAGATGATTGGATGATTGGATGATTGGATGAATTAGATTGCTTTGGCAAGTTGATGACCGACAACAACGGCTGTCAGTCCCAAGGCAAGACTACCGAAAATATAAAGCGCAACGTACAAGTAATTGCCATCTTTCAGTAGTGAGTCGCTCTCATTCATGAATGTGGAAAACGTTGTGAAACCACCGCAGAACCCCGTTGTCAGAATTAGTTTTGTCGACGGGGTTAACCATGTTCCGCCATAGTTGAGTCCCGAGAAAAAGCCTATAAGCAAACAACCCAACACGTTAACAGCAAAGGTTCCCAGCGGAAATGGCAGCACCGTCCACGACTGGACAATCTTCGAAACTACAAACCGGGCACCACCGCCAAAGAAACTACCTAAACCTACTATAAAGAAATCTTTCAACATAATTATTTATTTTGGGGATCAACTCTCGTAAATCAATTTCCCTTATTTACTCCATAACCGAAGAGGGCGAAGTCTCCACGGGTCGGGTCATCGGGGAACACTTCCCGAAGCGCGTCCGTAAGTCTGACAACTGTATTCCAGCTTGCCGTTTTGCTGCCGACCAATCCGATGTTGCGGGCTTCCTGCAGCACATGGGTGTCCATCGGAATAAACAGCGTTCGCTTGTCGATGAAGTCCGACCACAGTCCCAAGTCAACCGGCGAGCCGTCACGGACCATCCACCGCAGGAACATGCACGGGCGCTTAGCCACCGATGACTTCGGCGACGGCACCATTCCTTTGATTCCAAGCTCATAGAAGAATGCCGACAATGCCGACAGCACCTCCACCGTCTGATGTGTCTTTGCAGCCGACTTTGCAAATGCTCCCAGTGAGCCGAAGTCTGCCATCATGACGTGAAGCCCGTCGAGCAACATGCGCATCAAATGGTTGTTGTAAAGTCTGTAATAGCATTCTCCATTGTCAGGAATGCCATTTTTATATTCACCACTCCTCACCCACTCTGCCGGATGTCCATGACTCAGGTCGAGGAATTTCTGAATCTTCGGCAGGAACAAATCCCGTCTGCCATAGCTCAATACCGAGGCAAGGAATCCTATCGTCTCCTGGTCTTCCCTGCCCTGCACCTGATGCATAAACCACGACGGGTCGCCGTTGATGAAGTCAGCCGTCTCATACCGGTCGGCAAGTTGGCACAACAGTGTCTTTATCTCTTCACTAATCATAACAGAATATTCGTTAGTTCACCGAAATGCTTAAGCCGGAACAAATGCCCATGGTCGTATTCCTTGGTCACCTCATACTGCCACATAACATGGAATGGTATGTGGGCGGCGAATCCTCCCAACTGCAGCACCGGCGCAATGTCCGACTTGAATGAGTTTCCTATCATCATCATCTGTCCCATATCGGCATTGAAACGGGTGCAGAGTTTCCTGTACTCTTCCTTCGTCTTGTCGGCAACAATCACTGCGTCGTCGAAATATTGGTCAAGTCCTGACCGACGGAGTTTGTTTTCCTGGTCAAGAATTTCGCCTTTGGTAAATACCACCATGACATACCTGCCCGATTTTTTTAACTGCGACAGAGTGTCAGCCACCTCCGGCAGAGGCTCGCCCGGCAGTTCAAGCAGTGACCGCCCGAGGCCTATAATCTTCATAATGACGTCAGCCGTGACATTTCCGCCGCTCACCTGTATGGCATTCTCGACCAGCGAAATAGTGAAGGCCTTGGCTCCATAGCCGAGATGTGGCATGTCGGCAGTCTCCGTTGCAAACAGAGCCTGCGATATTTCGTCGGCAGTGCCGTAGTCCGCCAACAAGCGGCAGTATGCCTCTTCGACACTGGCGAAATGGCTCTGACAGTCCCAGAGGGTATCGTCGGCGTCGAATGCAAGAAGTTTTATTTCGTCTTTAAGCATAGAGTTTCGTTACATAAATGCACCTGATGAAAATTCGAGGTACATATATTATATGTGTGCAAAGGTACTGAAAATTTGTCATACACCACCAATCGCTTTCCAAAAGATGACTACTTGCATTGTAAAAAATGCCCAAACAGGTTGTAAAAGATGCCCAATTAGAAGCTAAAAGACGCCCAATTAGAGGCTAAAAGATACCCAATTAGAAAGCCATTGATTATCAATTAGTTACAAGGCAAATATTTCGCTGACGCAAACTGACATCGTGTCAGAATGTGCCAGACACAATGTCAGCCGGAACGCATTGGCACGCTGGTTGCAGTTTAATGGGTGTAAACAAGAAATAGAAATAGGAGATATTAGATATGTATAGAAACAATTGGTTACCAGAGGTCTTCAATGACTTCTTCAACAATGAAAATATGCCGAAAGCTAATGCTACGGCTCCAGCAATAAACGTATTAGAGAGTAACGACGAATATACAGTAGAACTCGCTGCCCCAGGTCTGCAGAAGGAGGACTTCGACGTTAATATCAACGCCGACGGCGACCTGACAATCAAGATGGAGAAGAAGGAGGAAAACGAAAACGACAAGAACGCCCATTATCTCCGTCGCGAGTTCTCTTATTCTAAGTATGAGCAGACTCTTATTCTGCCGGACGATGTCGACCGCGACAAGATCGGCGCCCGCGTCAGCAATGGTGTCCTGACTGTCACTCTGCCGAAGATTGGCAAGCAGGAGCAGAAGGTCTCAAGAAGCATTGAGATTAGATAAGGATCCCACCCCGACCCAAACACCCCAATTATTCATGCAAGGATTGAATTTATTAGAGAGTTTTAGTTATATAATTAAAGAAGAGATTAGGTTTTAGTAAATAGGTGTTATTTCGATATTAATTGTGTGATTGTTAGATTTTTTTAAAAAGAAAGCCCGAATGCGTGAGCACTCGGGCTTTTTTCGTACCTTTGTCCTCATGGATATAATCGCAATAATAATTGGAATAGCATTGGTTCTGTGGGGTGCTGACCGCCTGACCGACGGCGCAGTAGCCGTAGCCCAGCGAATGGGAATACCACAGATAGTTATCGGACTGACAATAGTAGCTTTCGGCACAAGTATGCCGGAGTTCTGTTCAAGCCTTGTTTCTGCACTCAACCATCAGCCGGGTATGGCAGTTGGAAACGTTGTCGGGTCGAACATCTTCAACGCCCTGCTCATTGTGGGAGCCGCCGCAATAGTAGCACCTATAACCATTCTGCCATCGACAGTGAAGAAGGACATTCCCTTTGCACTTATCTCATCAGTTCTACTTGTAATGCTCTGCGGATTCGACGGCAAGATCCAGTGGTATGACGCCGTCATTATGCTCGTCTTCTTCATCATCTTCATGTACATGACACTGAAGGAAGCAAAGTCGGGAAAGATTCAAGAAGAGGAATCGGAGACCAAGAAGAAGCCAATGAGCAAACTGATGTCTATCGTCTGGATAGTTGTCGGGCTCGCCTGCCTTATCGGTGGCAGTACCATCTTTGTTAATGGTGCATCAAGCCTTGCTGCAACGCTTGGTGTAGACCCGGCTATCATCGGACTCACCATTGTCGCCATGGGCACATCGCTGCCAGAGCTTGCAACCAGCGTTGTCTCGGCATCCAAGGGCAACAGCGGCATAGCCATTGGCAATGTCCTCGGCTCCAATGTCTTCAACATTCTGTTCATCCTCGGAGTAACGGGCGTCATTTATCCTCTCGACATTCAGGGCATCACCACCCTTGACCTCTCTGTGATGGTCATCGCCATGATTCTCCTCTGGCTTTTCTCCTACACTAAGCTCCGCATTGAGCGTTGGGAAGGAGTCATCCTTGTCCTCATCTTTGCCGCCTACATGTTCGTGCTGATAAAGAACGCATAAAGAATAGGGATGGTTCATATACAAAAAGAGTGCATCTTAATTCCATTATCAACTTATGCTCAATGGAATTAAGATGCACTCTTTTTTGATAAATGTATCTCCTTTGTTAAATCTATTTCTTTATTTTAAGACCTCAGCCAGCTTGTTCTGCAATGCTTCGCCACGGAGGTCGATAGCAATGATTTTGCCTTTCGGATCAACGAGGACGTTGGCAGGGATTGAGTTGATGCCGTAAGTGGAAGCACCAACGCTGTGCCATCCTTTCAGGTCAGACATCTGCGGCCATGTCATGCCAAGGCTCTTGACGGCAGCTTTCCAAGAGGCTTTGTTTTCGTCAAAGCTAATGCCGACAATCTCGAAGTTCTTACCTTTATATTTATTGTAAGCCTCGACGACGTTAGGCATCTCCTGTCGGCAAGGTCCACACCACGAAGCCCAGAAGTCAATAAGTACATATTTGCCCTTGCCAACATAGTCGGATAGTTTCACTGTCTTGCCTGTCATGTCGGGCATTACAAGGTCGGAATATTGCTTACCAGGATGACGCTTCTCAATTGCGGCAAACAGTCGCTTTGCAAGTGTCATCTGCGGTTCATTATAATATCCGCTCTTTGGGTCACAGATTTCTTTCAGTTCATCATAGTCAAAGTAGTAAGCAGTCTCGCCACCCAAGAACTTAGCAGGATAAGTTGTCTTCTTGTACTTCTTAGCTATCTCAAGGATAAGCCCTTTGTACTCGGTTTCAAGGCTGTCGCCCCGAGAATTTATGCTTGCAATCTGCGCATCACGCTCAGCCGAAGGTGTGGCATTAGCTACAGTCTGGATTTCCTTCATCAGATCGTTTATCTGAGACACTACCTCTGAGACTCTGCTGCTGTACCACGCTGTATCATGCTCAACGGCACTAGCGGTGTTGACTGTATTGTTGTTAGTCTTTTGACTTGATGTGCCCTGTCCACATGCTGTCAATATCTGAACGGCAAGAGCCGTTGCTATCAATATCCTTTTCATTTTTCAATCTTTATTTCATTCGTTCAATATTTCATTCTTTCAATCTTTCATTTTTTAATAGTGTCTGCTGCACTTGCCTTATGCTCTGCAGCCTGAGCCTGTGCGTTGGCTTCCATGGCGTTAGCCTTGCGGTGGTACTGCATGACTTTCTTTCCGAAGAGGGCAGCCATTGAGTCGGTACCCAGATAAACGAAAGTGCCATCGTCATATCCGACCTTGTTCTGTGGAATCCGCTTGCCATTATCGTCAACGGTATCCTTGTAAAGATAGAGTCGTCCATTGATGATATGCCAACTGGTGTAGACCGTTACTTGCGGGTAAGTGACAGGGCTATCATCGTTGAGCGTGCTCTCCTTTATGATACGTCCTACAGGACTAGCCTGATAATGGCGCTTTAGTGTGAATCCATATTCACGAGGAACCATGTAAATGGCTTTCATGGAATCACTCATTGCGGCTTCGGCTTCCTCGGCTGTCATTGTCGGAGTCGGCTTAACCTTCGGAATAACCTGGAATGTCCATGTACCCTTAAGCTCGTCAAGGTCAACAACCATTGTTGCCTCCTTCTTGTTCTTAGGATTTACCATCAGTCCGACCCAGTCGCCTATTGACAAACTGCCGAATATCTGTTTGTTTCTGGTAGCATTGAGAATATCATAAGACACAGGGTCGCCGCCTTCGTTTGGAAGCAGCACGAGAGTGGAATCACTAGTTCCGTCACAAGCCAGACCGTAGATAGTGTGGTCGCCTTTCACACGCTCGTCATTATCAATGGCTCCCTTGTCACCTTCAACCTTGTCAGCACAAGCAGCAACAAACAGCGTCATGAGTGCAATGATTAATATTGGAAGTTTCTTCATTTAAGTCCTTTTGTTATTGCTCACATTGGATATTTCGTGCAAAGGTAATGCAAAATTGCTCAAAATACAAGTCAAAAGTTGCAAAAATTGAGTTGCATGAGCTACTAATTGGATTTTTTTAGGTAATTTTGCACACCCATAGTGCATAGTAGGCACAGTGGACGCTTTTCGAAATCAAGAATAAAAGATATTTCATTTCAATGGGAAAGAAAATTCAGTTCAGTCTCGTTTACCGGGACATGTGGCAGAGTTCTGGAAAATTCCAGCCACGCAAGGACCAGTTGGAGCGTATAGCTCCCGTTATAATTAAGATGGGATGTTTCTCACGTGTGGAGACTAACGGCGGTGCCTTCGAGCAGGTTCAGCTGCTTGCCGGCGAGAATCCTAACGATGCCGTCCGTGCATTCTGCAAGCCTTTCAATGAGGTTGGAATCAAAACCCACATGCTCGACCGTGGTCTTAACGCACTGCGCATGTATCCGGTGCCTGACGATGTTCGCCAGATGATGTATAAGGTTAAGCACGCTCAGGGTGTGGACATTCCACGTATCTTCGATGGACTGAACGACATTCGCAATATTGCACCGTCAATCAAGTGGGCTAAAGAGGCAGGCATGACCCCTCAGGGCACACTTTGTATTACCACATCACCGGTTCACACACTCGAATACTACAGCAAGCTAGCCGACCAGGAGATTGAGGCAGGCGCTGAGGAGATCTGCCTTAAGGATATGGCAGGTATCGGTCAGCCGGCATTCCTTGGCAAGCTTACAAAGATGATCAAGGACAAGCATCCTGAGATTGTCATCGAGTATCACGGGCATTCAGGTCCGGGTCTGTCAATGGCAAGTATCCTTGAGGTTTGCCAGAATGGTGCCGACATCATCGATACAGCTATCGAGCCATTGGCTTGGGGTAAGGTTCATCCGGACGTTATCTCTGTTCAGAGCATGCTGAAGCACGCAGGCTTCGATGTTCCTGAGATTAACATGAGCGCTTACATGGAAGCTCGTGCCCTCACTCAGGAGTTCATCGACGAGTGGCTGGGCTACTTCATCAACCCGGGCAACAAGATTATGTCTTCACTTCTCCTTACCTGCGGACTTCCTGGCGGTATGATGGGAAGTATGATGGCAGACCTCGGCGGTATGCGTGAAACCATCAACCACCTCCGCAAGAAGAAGGGCGAGCCGGAATACTCTATGGACGACCTGCTTATCAAGCTCTTCGACGAGGTAGCTTACGTATGGCCACGTGTCGGTTATCCACCACTTGTAACTCCATTCTCACAGTATACAAAGAACATTGCCCTCATGAACCTCCTTACTATGGAGCAGGGCAAGGGTCGTTTCGTTATGATGGACGACAATATGTGGGGTATGATTCTCGGAAAGAGCGGTAAGGTTCCTGGCGAGATTGCTCCTGAGCTTAAGGAACTTGCAAAGAAGCAAGGCCGTGAGTTCACCGATGTTGACCCTCATACTCTGCTTGAGAACAAGCTTCCTGAGTTCCGTGAGGAAATGAAGAAGAACGGTTGGGACTTCGGTAAGGATGATGAGGAACTCTTCGAGCTCGCCATGCATCCAGAGCAGTACCGTAACTACAAGAGCGGTCAGGCTAAGAAGAACTTCCTCGCCGACCTTCAGAAGGCTAAGGACGCACGTGAGGGTGCAAAGGTTTCTCCAGAAGAGGCAATTGCATTCAAGCACGCTAAGGCTGACGCTATCGTTGCTCCTGTCAAGGGACAGATATTCTGGGAGTTCCAGGGCGATGGCGAAGCAGCACCAGCTGTTGAGCCGTTCATTGGCAAGGAATACAAGGAAGGCGATGCATTCTGCTACATTCAGGCACCTTGGGGCGAGTTCGTCACAGTACCTGCCGACCTCGGTGGCAAGCTTGTCGAAATCGATGCCAAGCAAGGCTCTAAGGTTCGCAAGGGCGATGTAATCGCTTATATACAGAGAGAAGACTAAAAGCCTCCCCAAGCCCCTCCGCTTGGAGGGGATGTTTAATTTCTAAGTTAAACATTAGCTTGGGTAGGTCAAATATGAACAGAAAATGGAGAGTTTATCAAGCATTTCAACATCCCTCCCATGCGGGAGGGCTTGGGTAGGCTCTATTATAGACAAATATTATCCGGCGGACAATAAGCTCCGCTGGATTCTCATAACTCACAGCACGCTCGTAATGAAGCGTGCTGTGAGTATTTGTGATGCCCATCCCGAACTGAAGATGGACCGCCAGTTTATTATTGAGGCGGCAATGCTCCACGACATCGGGATATTCCGTTGCAATGCACCGGGAATAGAATGCTTTGGCACAGAGCCTTACATCTGCCACGGACTTATCGGCGGAAAGATAATGCGTGCCGAAGGCTATCCACGCCACGCC
Organism: uncultured Prevotella sp.; assembly: GCA_900315635.1. Lineage (GTDB taxonomy): Bacteria > Bacteroidota > Bacteroidia > Bacteroidales > Bacteroidaceae > Prevotella. The sequence goes on along the minus strand of OMZV01000002.1, from coordinate 67,734 downwards.
CGTGTCTGTGAACGCCACACCGGTGCCGGACTTACCAAGAACGAGATTATCAGCCAGAATCTTCCCCTGCCCCATCAGGACTTCTTACCTGAAACACTCGAAGAAAAGCTTATCTGCTATGCCGACAAGTTCTACAGCAAGTCCCATCCAACAGCCGAAAAAACTTACGAACAGGCCGAACGCAGTCTTGCAAAGTTTGGAAAGGAAGGGTTGGAACGTTTCCACGAGTGGCACGAACTCTTTGAGGAAAGGCAAAAAGGTAAAAAAGTAAAAAGGTAAAAAGAAGCAGAAGGCAAATAAAAAAGTAAAAAGGCAAAAAAGTAAAAAGAGGAAATACACCTTAGCGAGGTTAAAAAGCGGGATTTAACAAAAAAAGTTCTAATTAGAACGTTCTAACTACAAAGTTTTGTGTAACTTTGCCGATTGTTTAGCAATGCGCACAAGAACCACTATCATATTGCTTATTATTTCAGTCGTTATGGTTATAGCGGCTGAGGGTAATATATATGGTTTGAACTCTTCACCATTATTTTCTTCCGTCAACGATACCGTTAATGTTGACACACACAAGATTCTTCAGGGAGTAAAGGCAGGCGAAGCCTCCGATTCCGTGAAGAAAGATACCGTTGTGCTCGATTCTCTCCACCAGGCTATAGCCGCGCACAACAAGGCTGTCGACGACTCATTACGCCGTGACAGTATCCAGAAAGCCAAAAGCAACGGTATCGAAGCACCGGTGAAGTATTCAGCCAACGACTCAATTGTTTATGACGCCCAGACAGGCATCGCCTATCTTTATGGTTCATCCAACGTCGATTACGAGAACATGAACCTCAAGAGTGAAAAAGTCTACGTAAGCCTTGACAGCAGCCTTGTCCGTGCGACCGGCGTCAAGGACACCACCCAGGCATTCCGTGACGAGAACGACGGCGACACCATCAAGGGTGCCCCAGTGTTCAAGATGGGCTCCGACGAGTACCAGAGCGACACGATGGCTTATAACTTCAAGACCAAGAAAGGACTTATAAGCCAGGTTTATACCGCTCAGGACGACGGATTCATGCGTGGCGAGATAGCCAAGCGCGACTCCTCCGGAATCATCTATATGCAGCACGGACGCTATACCACCTGCGACAAGCCACACCCAGACTTCTACATTGCACTGAGCCGTGCGAAGGTGCGCCCTAACAAGGACGTCGTCTTCGGACCGGCATATCTCGTTGTAGCCGACGTACCGCTGCCACTGGCTATTCCTTACGGCTTCTTCCCATTCTCAAAGAAATATTCCTCTGGATTCATCATGCCAAGCTATGGCGATGAGAACGACCGCGGATTCTACCTGCGTGACGGAGGTTACTACTTTGCCATAAGCGACAAATGGGACCTCAAGCTCCTCGGCGAGATATACACCCAGGGCTCATGGGGACTGAGCGCAGCCAGCAACTACCGCAAGCGCTACCGCTACAGCGGCTCATTCTACTTCAGCTATCAGGACACACGTACTGGCGACAAGGGAATGCCTGACTATGCCAAGCAGACCAGTTTCAAGATACAGTGGAGCCACCGTCAGGATGCCAAGGCAAACCCGTTCAGCAACCTGTCGGCAAGTGTCAACTTCGCCACATCCAGTTATGAGCGCAACAACCTCACCAGTATGTACAACCCGCAGACCATGACACAGTCGACCCGTACATCATCCGTGAGCTGGAGCACGTCATTCTCAAGCATAGGCATGTCGCTCAGCGCAACGACCAACCTAAGCCAGAACATGCGTGACTCAACAATTGCGATGACACTGCCTGACCTCAACATCAACATCAGCCGTTTCTACCCGTTCAAGCGCAAGCATGCCGCCGGAAAGGAACGCTGGTATGAGAAGATCTCCATGAGCTACACAGGACAGATCAGCAACTCCATCAACACCAAGGAAGACCAGCTTCTGCACTCCAACCTTGCCCGTGACTGGCGCAACGGATGGAACCACAGCATACCTATTCAGGCAAACTTCACGCTGTTCAACTACATCAACGTGTCGCCATCGTTCAATTTCTACGACCGCATGTACCTCCAGAAGGTCAACCGCTCATGGGATGAAGCCACACAGACGGAAGTTCGAGACACTGTAAACGGTTTCCACAACATCTACAACTGGAACCTCGCCGTCTCTGCAAGCACGAAGATTTATGGATTCTGGATTCCTAACCGCAAGATATTCGGCGACAAGATCCAGGCTATCCGCCACGTCATAACCCCGCAGGTAAGCTTCAGCTATGCACCTGACTTCAGTGCGAGCCGCTATGGCTATTACGACAGCTATCAGTACACCGATGCCAACGGACAGCTCCACTACGTCGAGTACTCGCCATACGAAGGCTCACTCTATGGCTATCCGGGCCGCGGACAGACAAAGAACATCTCCTTCGACATATCAAACAACATCGAAGCCAAGATAAAGAGCGACAAGGACTCTACCGGTGTCAAGAAGATAAGCATCATCGATGAGCTGGGACTGAACATGTCATACAATGCCGCTGCGGCTACCCACCGCTGGAGCGACCCGACAGTCCGCCTGCGTCTCAAATGGTGGAAGAACTACACCTTCTCCATGAACGCCCGCTTCTCGATGTACGCTTACGAACTCGACGAGAACGGTCGCCCATACGTCGGCAATCATACCGAGTTCCACTTCCACCGCATGCCACGCTTCCAGGGATTCAGCCAGAATATTTCGTTCACCCTCAACCCTGAGAAACTCAAAAAATGGTTCGGACACGGCGACGACGAGGACAAAGACGACGACTATGACGACGGCGAGGGTGTTGACACCGACATAGAGTCAAACGTCGACGACGTGATGGAGAAAGGAAAGCACAGCGCCAAGAAGAAGAGCGGCAATATAGCCGAGACCGACGAGGATGGCTACATGCTGTTCTCAATGCCATGGTCGCTGACCTTCGGCTACGGTATCACAATGCGTGAGAACACCGATATAAACAAGTTCAATTACAAGAAGATGCGCTATCCGTACAAGTTCACCCAGACACTGAACGTCAGCGGAAACGTCCGCATCAGTGACGGTTGGAACATTACGTTCGCCAGCGGTTACGACTTCGACAACCACGACCTGAGTATGACCACCGCCAGTCTCAGCCGTGACCTCCACTGCTTCAACATGAGCGCATCGATAGTTCTCCGCCCGTACACAAGTTACAACTTCACGTTCCGCTGTAACGCCGCAACACTTACCGATGCCCTCAAATACGACAAGCGCAGCGGTATAAGCAATGCCGTTCAGTGGTACTAATTCTAAAAGATACCCAATTAGGTCGTAAAAGATACCCAATTAAAGCGTAAAAGATACCCAATTAGAATGTAATTGGGTATCTTTTACGCTTTATTCGTTTCCGTACTATTTTCGTGTAAATATATTTCGTCAGGAAAATCAGAACAGATTCCGCTTGGAATCCGCCGGTAAATCAAGGTCTTCTATTCCCGTTGTAATAGTAGGAATAATTGTGCGCCTGTAAGCATGTGTTACCGGGTCAGGAACATAGACGTCGAAATCTACAAGTTCAATGCCCTTGGTAGGATTCGTTCCGCTCGGGTCGATAATCTCAGCCGGGTCGGTAGAGCCGCTGACACTATTTGTAATCCGGAAATGACAGACATACCGCCGTCCGCTTTGCCACATTGCCAACGGCTCCCGTGTAGACCCACTGACAGTGTAAGGCGGAATATAAATAGAGGCATTGTGGATGGTCGTAACTTTATGGTCGGCACTGTCAGCCGACAGCCTCGGCTTTGTCCTCGGGTATATCAGGATTGACCGCTGTTGAGTCTTCCGACGAGCAAGAGCTCATACCAACAGCGGTCAATAATATAATGTATGATAGTTTGTTTTTCATTATTTCCATTCGAAGGCAATAAACAAGCGGTCGAAGAGTCACGACGACACTAGTAACACGCTCGGAATCAACATCACAATCATATACAATGCCCGCTTCTTCAATATCAATACCGACAGTGTACGGAGTGTGCAGTCAAGAGTCTGTGCCTCGGAACAACATTAGAATCAAGACTATCGGCTACAGTCTGCCCTATTGCCGGTGTCAAGAGCACAATCAACAATGCAGAAATCAGACTTCTGCCAACAGCTAACAATCCTTGACTTCTAACGCTGACTAGCGTTGAAGCTATACATCTTAAATAACCTGTAATGTTCCTGAACACAATAGCGCTTCCTCCGAAAGTGCCTTTTTAATTCTAAAATATAGTTATCCTAAATACCCTGCTTTTTCTTTCGGGCCGAAAAAGTAATATATGTTTATGTTATGTCAAAAATAATAGTCTGTTTTTTATATTAGTTAAACGCTATCGGTTTATATATTATAAGTTTAACCGAATTATTTACTATACAACACATTCAAATCAAGCCAGTGATTATTTTATGACAGAGTTATATCATTGCATTATCTCAATGTGGATGAATCACGTTATTGCTTGATAATCAAAGGATTTAGGAATAAATAGGGCAACAACTCAACCCACTCATTTTGAATGTTACAACAAGAATAAAATATAACAGAAAATACGGGCAGAAATAATATAAATGGATACATTACAACAAGCTAAAACTTATAAAGTATAACTTAGAGAAATAGAATTATTGTAAAGTAATAGCTTGTTGTAATATCTTCCAGTTAAGCATTTTCAATGAGCTTAGCCAGTGCATCGTCCTCGCCGACAACCCACAAGATGTCGCCTTTACAGAGCTTTCGTGACGGACTAATCATAGTCAGCTTCTCCTGTCCTTCCTCAACACCAACAACCATACAGTTGTATTTGTCACGAATGCCCGACTCGCTGAGCGTCTTTCCTATGAACTGGCTGTTGCCCGACAGCACAAGCTGGCGCAACTTCATGTCGTGCTTCTCTATATTCGGGTCTTCCTTATATATCTCGGCATTCATACTCTTACCGAAATTGGATAGCTGTTCATCATCGCCGATGACCTGAATCTTGTCATTTGGGAACAAGACAGAGCTGCCGGTTGGAATATTTATCCGCTGAACTCCACGAATAATACTGCTTACATGGACTCCAAAGCGATTGCGGAACTTCAAATCCTTCAGCGATTTGCCAGCCCATTCAGAATCCTCCGGAATAGTAAACAGTCCGATATGTATATCACGGTCGAGCAAGTGCTGCTCAAACAACGGGCGGCGGTCGCCATGGACTCTGGCGGCAACGTCACGCGATTGCAGGTTGCGAACGAACCGACGCTCCAGCGTAATACTTCTTTTCTTGATTCCACGCGACAGCACCATCACCGTTATGACAGCCACGACAAGCGCAATAATAAGTCCGGCGCTGAACCGGGTAAGGTAAGTCACGATATAGAACACGAATGCCGACGCAATGACTGTCCTCACGAGCATGGTGAACAACAGCGGGTAACGGTTCAAGTGATTCTCAGTCCACAGAGCCTTAGCTTCCTCGCTGTGGTTTTTCTTCATGATAATAGCGCGCAGGAACGGTGCAATTAATAATAATGTGAGGACTCCACAAACTGCATTTCCAGCCCAGTGACTGCCAGTCAGGCTAGTACTCAGAAGACGTAATGGCGGCAAGGCAAAGTTGAACATTACCGCAATGACGGCAGCCGAGAGTATTCCGTAAATAAGTGTGGTGAAGAACATGCCACGGATAAGGCTCGACCAGTTTGCCTTTGTTTCCGAAGTCTCAGGCGTTCCGGCTGTACTGTGCTCCACCCGACCCAGCCAACGCCGTGGAATAATCCGTATCAAACGATCATAGCAAGGCACCGCCGCCCTAATCATGTATGGCGTCAGGAATGTCGTTACCACCGAGACAGCCACAACAACAGGATAGAGGAAATCGCCGATGACTCCCAACGACAATCCCAGCGAGGCAATAATGAAGGCAAACTCACCTATCTGAGCCATCGAGAATCCGCACCTCATGGCATTCTTCAGCGTCTGTCCGCTAAGCAGGAATCCCACCGAACCGAAGACAGCCTGACCGAAAAGTATCGTCAGCACAAGTACTCCTATAGGCAAAGCGTATTCCACAAGAATCTTTGGCTCGACGAGCATACCGACAGAAACGAAGAAGATAGCGCCGAAAAGGTTCTTCACCGGTTCAACAAGTTTTATAATTCTTTCTGCCTCAATGGTCTCTGCAAGAATACTACCCATGACAAATGCTCCGAAAGCCGACGAGAAACCGACCTTTGTCGATACTACAGCCATCAGGCAACAGAGTCCAAGTGAAACAATCAGAAGTGTCTCGTCATTGATAAGTCCACGGACAAGTCGCAGGAAGCTCGGCACAAGATAGAGCCCGACGACAAACCAAAGCACGAGGAAGAACACAATCTTCATAATGCTTTGCAGCATCTGTCCGCCGCTGAGCGTTCCCCCGCCGGCAATAGCGCTCAGCATAACCATCATGACAATGGCAAGAATATCCTCAAGGATAAGCACGCTCATGACACTCGACGCGAACTTCTGCTGCGACAGTCCCATATCGTTGAATGCCTTATATATAATGGTAGTAGAGCTCATGGCAAGCATTCCGCCGAGGAAGATGCAGTCCATCTTTGTCCAGCCGAAGGCATAGCCCACCCCACTTCCGAGCGCCATCATAGCAAAGATAATGGTCACGGCGGCAATGACAGGCGCCGCTCCCATCTTTAGAATCTTCTTTATCGAAAAGTCAAGACCTAGCGAGAACAACAGGAACAGCACTCCAATGTCAGCCCAGGTATGAATATCCGACTTATCGACCACCGACATTGTCAGCGGCATATTCGGCGAAACAAGGAATCCGGCTACTATATATCCGAGCACCAACGGCTGTTTCAACTTTTTAAACAACAGCGTTACTGCTCCTGCAACTACAAGAATCAATGCCAAATCGGCAATCAGCGGGGGAATAGAATTCATAGTGCAAAGATAATGGAAACATACGGATTGGCAAAGAAAAGGGAATGTTTTTTATTCGGAAAAGCCCCGCAGCTTTTGTGTTTGACACCTAAAGCTACGGGGCTTATCCTTGTATTCTCGAATTAAAGAAAAGAAAAGATTATTCGTACTTGAATCGCCAGATCTGATAATTGCCAGCCTCATTACCACGGTCGGAAACGAAATAGATGTAGCCGTCAGTAGTCCAGTAAGGCTGTCCGTCATAAGAGTTATTGATGGTGAGCTGTGTTAGATTGTTGCCGTCGGTATCAACCACATAGAGGTCGGCATCCTTCTTGTCCTTCTTCGACGACTGGAAGATAAGCCGCTTGCCGTCAGGACTCCATCTAGGATTGAGCGCGAAGCCCTTCTTTGCATCGGTTATCTGTACCTGCTCACTACCATCTATTTTCATAACCCAGATACTTGTACTCTTGGCATCGCTCGAATATTTGACGTAAGCTATGCTCTTTCCGTCAGGCGAGAAGCATGGCGAATATCCATTTCCGAGCAGAGTTGTTTCACCGGTTTTGAGATTCTTCATCCAGATCTCACTGTTCTCAACGACAACGGTATTTTCACCGAACCCGAATAAGAATGTAGCCCAGTTTGCCTTACGGTAATACGTGTAGGCAATCTTGTCATAAACTATCAAGTCGCCTTCCTTGTTGAAACTCGGACTGCTCTCGTAAGCATCACTGCTTTCTGTAACCTGCGAGAGAGCCTTGCCCTTGTTGTCGAACATAGTATAGATGTCCGATGTGTAAGCTCCGTCCTGCTGGCAGCTGAATGCGAGCTTGTCAGTGCTCTTGTTGTAGCAAGGATAGCGGTTGTTGTTCTTGCCGCTAGTCTTCTGTGACATACTGGCTGAGAAAGGATTCTCCTTCTTGTAGATGTTGTAGTACCTCTTATTCTCACGCACAGAGAAGTACAACGGAGAGCCGTCGTCACCACCGAATGGATCAAGACAAGGTTCCTGATTGTCAGTAACCTGAGTAAGGGTTGCCAGATTTTCTCCGGTCATCGTAATAGCGAACCGCTTTTTTGCTTGAGTTGTCAGTGCGACACTAACAAGCATAATCATTAATAGAACCTTTTTCATGTTAGTCTTTTAGTTAGAATTAATATATCTTTGGTGAGTACAAAGATACGTTAAAATTTCGTTTGTTACAAACTGCCTTTTTCCGTTCTGTGCCTAACATGGTCAATACAGTGTTTAAGTGGTCGAAAATAATGCTTAAACGGTCAAAAAAATGTATAGGAAGCTAACAAAAATCCCCTGCAAGTGCTGTCACTTACAGGGGATTATTATAATTTATATCTTAGAAAAGAGGGACTATTACATCCCTTTTTATTTCATTCCGAATATGGTGTGATTAGTCGTTATACTGGGCAGTGAGGTTGCAGATGTTGACGATGACCTGCATAGCCTTCTCCATGACCTGGATGGAAACGAACTCGTAAGGACCATGGAAGTTGACACCACCGGCGAAGATGTTCGGGCACGGCAGTCCACGGAACGACAGCTGCGCTCCGTCCGTACCACCACGGATAGGCTCAACCTTCGGACGGACGCCACTCTTCTCCATTGCCTTGACGACAAGGTCGACGACGTGCATGTTCGGGTCGATCTTCTCCTTCATGTTATAATACTGGTCGGTGATGGTAATTTCGACGACGCCCTCGCCATACTTAGCGTTGAGACGGCGGGCAATATCCTCCATGAAGCGCTTGCGGTCCTGGAATTTATCACGGTCGTGGTCGCGGATGATGTAGCTGAGCTTAGCCTCCTCACAATGTCCCTCGATGCCGAGCAGATGGTAGAAGCCCTGATAGCCCTCGGTGGTCTCCGGAATATCGGTAGTCGGAATCATGCTGTTGAACTCACAGGCAATGCGTGCGGCGTTAATCATCTTGCCCTTGGCATAACCTGTGTGGACGCTGACACCATGGATTTTGACCTTTGCTGCAGCGGCGTTGAAGTTCTCATACTCCAGGTCGCCAATGTCGCCGCCATCCATTGTGTAAGCCCACTCACAGCCGAACTTTTCGACATCGAAGTGACGGGCACCCATACCGATCTCCTCGTCAGGATTGAAGCCGACACGAATCTTGCCGTGCTCTATCTCCTTATGGTCACGGAGATAGCACATTGCCTGTACTATCTCGGCTATGCCAGCCTTGTCGTCGGCACCGAGCAGGGTCGTTCCGTCGGTCACGATGATGTCCTCGCCCTTATGCTCGAGCAGTTCCGGGAACTTTTCCGGACTGGAGATGACACCCGGCGAGAGCTCTATGTCTTTGCCGTCATAGCCGCGGATGATGCGAGCCTTGATGTTTGCGCCGCTGGCATCGAGCGCGGTATCATAGTGAGAGATGAATCCTATTGTCGGGACCTTCTTCTTTGTGTTGGCAGGAAGTGTGGCATAGATGTAGCCCATGTCGTCCATCTCGACGTCCTCGAGACCTTCTTTCTCAAGTTCTTCCTTGAGATACTTGGCGAAGATGAGCTGTTTCGACGTACTTGGCACGGTGTCGGAATCCTCAGCCGACTGTGTGTCGAACTTTGTGTAGTTTATAAAACGATCTTCTATTTTCATTGTTTTCAGTCAAATTTATTCCGTGACAAAATTACAATAAACCGAAGAAAAAACAAAATTATGGACTAACTATTTTGTAAAAGGTACCCAATTAGATTGTAAAAGATGCCCAATTAGCTCGTAAAACGGTATCTTTTAGAAGCTAATTGGGTATCTTTTACAACGCGTTTTGCCGCTACTTGCGAAGCGTTTGATTATCAATCACTTACAAAGGTGGCATACTTGGGAGCGGCGAACTCCTATTCGCCGACTACAGATGATGGGCAAATGACTTATTTTTTCGGTTTCCTCACGGCGACATATACTACATAGGCGAGAAGAACGATGAAGGCAATGAGGATGGTTATCATCTGTGCCTTGTACTTCTCGGGCTGTACCCATATCTCGGTGAAGAACTGCAGGCGTGCCATTATCTCGACGGGGCACCAGAAGATGATGACCGTGGCAATAGCCATTCGGATATTAGCTCCCCATGAGGCGAGGCGGAGTTCCTTGCGAAACATGAACAGTGAACCGGCAAAGCAGCCGAAGGCAATGAGCGCAACGATAGGCGACTGGTCGCCGATGAACCTCGGGTCGTAGCAGAACATCAGTACAATGTAGGTCGTCCACATCATGACGTTAAGTTCCATGAAAGTCACGATGGACGTGTGGCGGGTCATCGGGCGTGCCACAATATCCCTTTCACGACTGCGGAAGAGGTGGTGCTGAACCCAGTTGATGAAGCAACATCCGGTCTTCGTGCAGAAGATGTAGAGGGTCATGACCATCATCCAGAGTCCGAATGTCATTGGCATGAGCAGATACTCAGGCTGGGTGACATGGCCTTCGGGCGTTATCTCGGGCTGGGCACCATAGCGATGGGCGTAGTACTGGAAGAGGAATTCCACCCATCCGGTCCAGAAGAGCAGTCCACCGAAGAGCCCGAAGAGGGTCTGCTTGGTATCGCCCTTGACGAAGACGCCCCACACGACGATGATGAATCCGGCTAGTCCCATGAAGAATCCGGCATAGTGGACAGCCACGGGATCCATGAATTTGCCCATGAGCATCATCAGCGCATGACCCAGCGGCATGGTGAAAAGGACGAGGAGGAAGGACGCAATGGACTTTCCCAAGTAGTATTTCTTTCTTGTTCTGGCTATGTTTTCCATAATTCAGTGTTCGTGTAAAAACAGTAAAGGCACGACTTCAGCCCGTGTTCAGCCCGAGAGCTGAGAAGCAGAAGTTGCGCCTTTCGTGCTATTCAACTTATAATGTTGGTCCTATTTCTCAAGTGTCTGCAAGTAATGCTGTGCATCGAGAGCCGCCATGCAGCCCGAAGCCGCAGCAACGACAGCCTGCTGATAGTGCGGGTCGGCACAATCGCCGGCGGCAAAGACTCCGTCGACACTTGTGGCTGTGGTCTTGCCCTTTGTAACGATATAGCCCTGCTCGTCGAGCTCTATCTGACCACGGAAGATGTCGGTGTTCGGCTTATGACCGATGGCAAGGAAGAATCCGTCGATAGGCAGGTCGTACTTGCGCTCGTCGGGCTCACCTTTCTTATATACCACGTGTGCGCCTTCGACACCGTTCTCGCCATAGAGTCCGAGGGTGTTGGTCTCATAGAGAATCTCGATGTTCTCGGTATTTTCGACACGCTTCTTCATTATCTCGCTGGCGCGGAGGTATGGCTTGCGAACTATCATGTAGACCTTCTTGCAGAGTCCGGCAAGGTAGCTGGCTTCCTCACATGCTGTATCTCCACCGCCGACGACGGCAACGACCTTCTTGCGATAGAAAAATCCGTCACATGTTGCGCAGGCGCTAACGCCCTCGCCCTTGTATTTCTCTTCATCGGCAAGACCGAGATACTTTGCGCTGGCGCCTGTGGCGATAATCACGCTGTCGGCTTCGAGCTCAACGCCACGGTCGGTGGTGAGTTTGAACGGGTGCACGGAGAAGTCTGCCTTGGTTATTAATCCGTCACGGATGTCTGCGCCGAAACGCTGAGCCTGCTTCTGCAAGTCCATCATCATCTGGTTGGCATCGACTCCGTCGGGATAGCCCGGGAAGTTCTCTACTATAGTGGTGGTGGTCAGCTGTCCGCCGGTTTGCATTCCGCAGTACAGCACCGGATTGAGGTTGGCTCTTCCGGCATAGATGGCGGCAGTGTAGCCTGCCGGTCCTGAGCCGAGGATTAGAAGCCTCCCCAAGCTCTCCCGCTTTGGTGGGATGTTAGTATCAATGTTAAACATTTATTCTCCTTAATTAGACGATTATTTAGCCAGTTCTTCTTTTATTGCTGCCTCAACGTTTTCGATTTTCTCTGTAGGCTCAAAGCGAGTGACGACCTGACCTTTCTTATTGATGAGGAACTTGGTGAAGTTCCACTTGATGTCAGGAGTATCACGCCATCCCGGGTTCTCCTTATCGAACATTTCCACGAGGACAGGCGCAATCTTGTTGGTCATGTCGAAGCCTGCGAAGCCCTTCTGCTCCTTGAGGAACTTAAACAGAGGGTCGGCGTCAGGACCATTCACCTTCAGCTTCTTGAACTGAGGGAACTCTGTTCCGTATGTAAGTTTGCAGAAGTTATGTATGCTTTCGTCAGTGCCCGGAGCCTGCTGACCGAACTGATTGCATGGGAAGTCGAGAATCTCGAAGCCCTGAGAGTGATAGGTCTCATAAAGACGCTCCAACTCGGTGTACTGCGGAGTGAAGCCACAACGTGTGGCTGTGTTTACAATCAGCAGAACCTCATTGGCATATTCCTTGAGGCTGACATTGTTTCCTTTTCTGTCCTTGACAGAGAATTCATAAACTGTTCTCATTTTTTATATTAATGTTGATACGTTTAATTTTTATCGATGCAAAAGTAATCATTTTTATCGAAATAGAAACAAAATAACTTTTTATTTTGTTTTGTTCGCAAATTGCTGTATCTTTGCGGAATAATTAAACAATATTTAAACGGAATTCCATTCTGCAAACCAACCAAAAGACTCATAACAACATGAAGAAAAAGATTTCAATGCTGATGGCACTCGTTGTAATGGCCTTAATGTCAATGACTTTCATAAGCTGCGACGACGATGACTCAGACGTTGCCTATACCCTTGCCGGTACATGGGAGGGCAACATGCAGATTTACTATAAGTACGGAGGAGTCACCTACGAGGCGACTTACTCCCAGATTTGCTTCAGCCAGGACCCGTATTCATACAGCAGTGGCAGAGGCTATTGGATTGATTATTACAACAGAGGCGGATGGGGTTCCGACTATATCGCCAACCATATCAACTGGACGGTAAGCAACGGGAACATCTATGTCCACTTCATAGAGGAAGGCACGGACATCGTTATCACCAACTATGGTCTCGACGACAACTACTTCGATGGCGAGATTGTCATGGACGGGGTATACACAAGGTTCAGCCTGACCCACACTTCTTCGCCAAACTGGAGCAACTTCCACTATGGATATGACTTCAACTACTACTATGGCTATGGATATGCAAAGCCTAACGGTAAGTTCGCACCAAAGGAGAAGCCCCGCCGGTTTATCGGCAAGCCAAATAATTAAGGCTGACTTCAAACGAAATTAATAAAAAAACATAATCCCGGCATTGTATGTCGGGATTATTTCTTAATTTTGCAGATACTTTACACAATAAACATTTAGGACGTGGGTAAGATTGCATCAAATATCTGGCATCTGATAAAGCGGTTCAAATATCAGATTACTATTATAATAGGTGTGTTGCTTGTCGGCTTTCTCGATGAGGACAGCATTATGAAGTATATAGAACTGGAGTATCAGATTTCCGACCTCAAGACGGAGATTGCCAAATATGAGGGACAGTATCAGAAGGACTCCGAGGAGCTCAAGCGCATGCAGCGTGACCCGAAGGAGATGGCGCGCATTGCCCGCGAGCGCTACTTCATGAAGAAAGACAATGAAGATATTTTTGTCCTTTCAACGGACGAGAAGGCTTCTGATACAGACAATAATAATGACGATGAGACAACTGAATAAATTCCAGACATTTCTCTTTATCTTCGGCGGTGTACTGATGGTAGCCGGGGTTGGGCTTTACGTTTTCGGAGTTGCTCCGAAAGTAGTATCAATAGCATTCCTTGTGGGAGCTGTTCTGTTCGGCGTTATGCAGATGATGCAACGTTATGAGGGGAAGAGCCTGACCATTCGCAGGCTGCGTTCCATCATGACAATAGCCGACATAGCATTTATCTTGGCAGGACTGATGATGGCGGAGAACTCATGGCATCTGCTCTATCAGGCTACTGTATGGCACAACCCGGAAGTGTTCAACTTCGAAGCCCACCAGAACTACATGGCTTACATTAACAACAAGTGGGTCGTTGCTTTGCTGGTTGCTGCCGTGTTGGAGCTGTACAGCATTAATCGTATATCCTACGAACAGAAAAAGGAAGACCGGAAAACTGAAAAAAACATAAAAGACTAGCTTTTTGTTTTAAATAGGATAAATTTATTTTCACACATCATTATTACATTGTACTTTTGTCATTACTATATCAAGTAAAATGAGGATGAAAGTTCTAAACGCAATTTTAGCTATTGCTACCTTAGTTTCTTGCGGAAACACTTATAACATTACCGGTACATCGAACGTATCGATGATGGACGGGCAAAAGCTTTATCTACAAGTACCCAACGAGGACGACTGGAAGAATGTTGATTCTTGCGATGTTGTTCACGGTGAGTTTGCATTTGCAGGACGCATAGATAGTGCCAAATGGGCTACCATATATCTTGACGATGATAACCCAACCATTCCTTTGATTCTGGAAAATGGCGATATTACCGTTAAGATTAACGATACTCCGAGCACTACAACCCGTGGCGGAACTCCACTCAATGACAAGCTGAATGAGTTCCTACGTGGATTCTATCAGATAGTCAATGATGGCGAAACTCTCAGTAGCAGGCATTCACAGTATATCATGGACGGTATGAGCGAGGACGAAGCCAACCGCCGTGTGGCTGCAGCCAACGCTAAACTCGACCAGCGTGTCGACGACCTCGTTATGAAATACGTTACGGAGAACTTCGACAACATACTTGGTCCGGGCATATTCATAATGGTGGCTCAGGCACTTTATCCTCAGCCGGTGCTTACTCCGTGGATTGAAGACGTCATGAGCAAGGCTACTCCGGAGTTCAAGAACAACCAATATATCAAGGAATACATGGAAGCTGCCCAGCAGTTGCAAGACGCCGGCAATGGAATGGCTACATCAACTCCACTGATTGACCCGCAGAATGCACCCGGAACAGGTGGCGTTCCTGCCGCTCCTACACCAAATCAGATGGCTGGTGACAGCACAAGTAATAAGTGAAGAGTGAAGAACGAAGAGTGAAGAACTCGAAAACTTATAGCGAAGAGTGAAGAACTCGAAAACTTATAGTGAAGAGTGAAGAACGAAGAGTGAAGAACTCGAAAACTTATAGTGAAGAGTGAAGAACGAAGAGTGAAGAGCTCGAAAACTTATAGTGAAGAGTGAAGAACGAAGAGTGAAGAATCAAACGGTTTAGGGACTCAGCGCTCAATATTCAAAGTCTAAGATTAATGAAATTGATTTATGGCGGCACCATTGTTAATGAAGGGCGGAAGTTTATCGGCTCGATAATTATAGACGGCGACCGCATAGAAAAGATAATAGAAGGGAAAGAAGCACCCCGTGGTATATACGACGAAACAATCGATGCCACGGGTTGTTTCGTTATGCCCGGTATCATCGATGAGCACGTTCACTTCCGTGAGCCGGGCATGACAGAGAAAGCGACGATAGAAAGTGAGAGCCGTGCTGCCGCTTACGGAGGTGTAACGACATACTTCGAGATGCCGAACACCAATCCTCAGACAACGACTTTAGAGGCTTTGTCCGACAAATTCAGCCGTGCGAAAAAAGACAGTCACGTCAACTACAGCTTCTTCTTCGGTGCTACAAACAGCAATACTGATCTCTTTAAGCAACTCGACCGCCACAAGATCCCGGGGATAAAGCTGTTTATGGGAGCCTCAACCGGCAACATGCTGGTCGACCGTATGGACTCATTGAATACAATATTCAAGACATGTGCTGACCTCGACCTTCCTCTTATGACCCATTGTGAGGACACGAACATCATCAATGCCAACATGAGACGAGCCATTGAGAAGTATGGCGACGACCCCAATATAGACTTGCACCCCATCATCCGCTCTGAGGAAGCATGCTGGCAGAGCTCTTCGCTAGCCGCAAAGTTAGCACGGAAATACGGTACACATCTTCACATCGCCCATGTGACAACAGCAAAGGAACTTAATCTTTCGCAAGACGAACCGTCAATTCCGGGCGACAAACATCCATTCCCTTTAATAACCCTCGAAGCAGTCATCGCTCATCTCTACTTTGATTCCGACGATTACAAGACAAAGGGAGCACTCATAAAATGCAATCCTGCGGTCAAGACCAGAGCCGACAGAGACGCACTTCGCAAAGCACTGACGGACGGACGGATAACAACCATTGGCACAGACCACGCCCCTCATCTGCTCTCCCAAAAGCAAGGCGGATGCCGGAAGGCAGCCAGCGGAATGCCAATGGTACAGTTCTCTCTGCCGACAATGCTTGAACTGGTCGACGACGGAGTCCTTTCCATTGAGCGAATGGTCGAGCTTATGGCTCACAACCCGGCACGGCTGTTCAACGTTTCAGAGAGAGGATTCATCCGCAAAGGCTACAAAGCCGACATAACAATTGTCCGACCTGACAGTCCATGGACTGTAACCAATGACACGATACAAAGCAAATGCAAATGGAGTCCTATGGAAGGTCACACCTACCAATGGCAAGTTGAGGCGACCATCTGTAACGGACACATTATATATAATAAAGGAAAGTTCGATGAAGCATACCGTGGTGAGGCTGTCATATTCCGTTCATGAGATACAGCCATACATCAACTGGATTTACTTCTACTACGCATGGTCGATGAACGGCAAACCTGACGAAGCCAAGCAAAAGCTCCGCCACGATGCCGAGGACATGCTCGCCGAAATGGACAAGCATTACAAAACCCATGCAGTATTCGGTGTCTTCCCCGCCAACAGCGACGGCGATGACCTGATACTCGACGGTGTCAGGATACCGATGCTTCGCCAACAGCACCCGTCAAGGGGCTCACAGGTTTGTTTGTGCCTTGCCGACTATGTCCGTCCGCTGTCATCAGGCGTTGCCGATAAGGCCGGAGCCTTCTGTTCATCGGTAGACTCTTCGCTTACAGCCGACTATGAAAGTGACCCATACCAACGTATGCTGTCACAGACTCTTGCCGACCGACTGGCTGAGGGGACGGCAGAGAAGATGCACGAAGAGGTGCGCCGCAAATACTGGGGCTACGCTCCTGACGAGCATTTGACTATGGATGACACTCATGCCGAGCGCTATCAAGGCATTCGCCCTGCCATCGGCTATCCGTCATTACCTGACACGAGCGTGAACTTCATACTCTCCGACATTCTCGACATGCCGTCAATAGGCGTCAGGCTGACCGAATCAGGAATGATGATTCCGCACGCAAGTGTATCAGGATTCATGTTCGCCCACCCCAAGGCTCGCTATTTCGACCTTGGGAAGATTGGCGAAGACCAGCTGCGTGACTATGCCCGCCGCCGCAACCTGCCTGTCGTAGTGCTCCGCAAATACCTTCAAAGAAGCCTTGCCCGATAAAGGTAAAAAGGTAAAAAAGTAAAAAGGCCTAGACGAAAGGTAAAAAAGTAAAAAAGTAAAAAGGTAAAAAACTGGCTGAAAAGTAGAAAAGTAAAGAAACAAAAGTATTATTTCTAATTTATAATTTATAATTTATAATTTGATACAAAGGATCGCCATACAACTGATACTGACAATAGTGCTGTCGGACTTATATATTGACATGCACTATTTCCGCAGGCACTACCACATAAAAAGGTGGCAGCGCATATTATGGTGGACACCATGTGCAGTGATGATTGTCTACACATGCCTCCTTGCATCAATCCACAATTTCGCCCCGTCCGACCTCACATGGCTTAACTTATACCTCTTGCTTATAGGGCTATTCGTCGGACCAAAGGCCATTTTCACAATTTGCTCATCCGTTGGATGGGTACTCCGCAAAACAATTATTCCCACTCACCGCAACTACGGGCACTACATCGGACTCATTGCCGGTGTACTTGCCGTTGCAGCCTACCTGTATGGACTGACCATTGGGGTAGGCAAAATCCGTGTGCGTCATGTTGATGTATACTTTGCCGACCTTCCCAAATCGTTCGATGGATATAAAATCCTCCATGTTTCCGACCTTCATTTGGGCACATTCGACGGCTGGCGCAGGACGATTCCCGAAAACGAGATGGACAGCATCAAGGCTCAGAAGGTAAACCTCATCTGCTTTACCGGCGACCTTCTGAACATGCGTCCGCAGGAAGTCCTCGCCATGCAGAACACCATCCGTCCGGCAATGGTCGGCGTAATATCCGTCCTCGGCAATCACGACTATGCCGAATATGTCAAACACACGCCACAAATAGAGTCACAGATGATGAAGCAGCTGCTCACTTACGAGCGCAAGAACCTCGGCTGGGCTGTACTGAACAACGAGCATATCACCATCCACAACGGCAACGACTCAATCGTGATAGTAGGCACCGAAAACGACGGTCGTCCACCATTCCCACAACGTGCCGACTGGGCGAAAGCCTTCCGTGGGGTAAGCAAAAATGCCTTTGTCATCTGCCTGCAACACGACCCTTCGGCATGGGAGCGCACCATCCTCCCAAAGACCAACGCCCAACTGACTCTGAGCGGACATACCCACGGCGGGCAGATGCAGATACTCGGTCACCGTCCGACTCAGCTGTCACAACATGAGGACTACGGACTCTATGAGCGCAACGGGCGGTACATTTATGTTACATCCGGACTGGGCGGACTGGTTCCATTCCGATTAAATATGCCTAACGAGATAGCGATTATAACTCTCCACAGGCAACAATAAACCATAAGACAAAACGATTCTTCACTCTTAACTATTCATTCACGACTTAATATGAAATACATTCTGACTTTCATCTACAGACTCTACCAACTCTTTATCTTCCTACCGATATTCCTCATTCTGAGCATTATCACGGCGACGATAACCGCCATCGGCTGCCGTCTTGGCAACGGACACTTCTGGGGTTACTATCCCGGCAAGTGGTGGGCTCGCTTCACCTGCTATCTGCTCTTTCTGCCAGTCCGTGTCAAAGGTCGTGAGAACCTCGACCCGAAGCAAAGCTACGTCTTCGTGGCTAACCACCAAGGCGCGTTCGACATATTCCTCATTTACGGATTCCTCAACCGCAACTTCAAATGGATGATGAAGAAATCGCTGCGCAAGATACCATTCCTCGGCGTGGCCTGCGAGTACGCCCATCACATCTATGTCGACCGCAGCGGCGCCAGCAAAATCCGCAAGACTTACGACAATGCCCGTGAAATACTCAAGGAAGGCATGTCGCTCGTCGTCTTCCCCGAGGGTTCCCGCACATTCACCGGTCACATGGGCAAGTTCCGCCGTGGCGCATTCATGCTTGCCAGCGAGCTAAAATTGCCTGTCTGCCCGCTCACCATCAATGGCTCTTTCGACGTGAAACCCCGCATGAAGGACATCTACTGGGTATTCTGGCATCCACTAAGCCTCACCATTCACAAGCCGATACCATACAAGCCACACGACGACCATGAGCGTGAGATGATTGCCGAGTCGTATGCTGCCGTCATGAGTGGTCTTGCGCCAGAATATCAGGGGTATGTCGAGAACCCTGACCAATAGAGTCAATCGCTTGTTAAAACACTCCTTAGAAGTGTTATTAGTATAAAGAAAAGCGATAATAGGTCAAAATATTATCAAAGGAATACTTGTTTAAAAACACCAGCCGCACACCCCTTGTAACTATCTGATAATCAATCGTTTTCTAATCGGGCATCTTTTAGCTTGTAAAAGATACCCGATTAGGACGTAAAACATACCCGATTGCAAGCTAAAAGATACCGTTTTACGAGCTAATTTGGCATCATTTGTCTTTTAACTGATAACGAATTGCTTCTTTTGTAAAGTTTATTCTTATTCTTCCCTTGTATAACTCTACATTTATCCGAATAATAAGAGGCTGAGGATAATCATATTATTAAAAAATAACATAATCTAAGTGATGATAGTATTTGTTCTGAAAAAAAAGTAATACCTTTGCAAAGTGAAATTAAAAAGCTCGCTGGACTATACATATTTATCTGACGGGCTGCAAAAAAGAATACGACAATGAACGAAAGCGACAGCATAGTCATTATCCCAACTTACAATGAGAAGGAGAACATCGAGAAGATAATCCGTGCGGTGTTCGGACTGAAAAAGGCATTCAACATACTCGTTATCGACGACGGAAGCCCTGACGGCACTGGCAATATTGTCAAGGGTCTCATGGCAAAGGAGTTCGCCGGACGGCTCTTCATCATCGAGCGCACTGGCAAACAGGGACTTGGAACAGCATACATCACCGGTTTCAAATGGGCTCTGAAGAACGGCTACGACTATATCTTCGAGATGGACGCCGACTTCAGCCATGACCCTAACGACCTGCCACGGCTCTACCATGCTACCCACGACGAAGGCTATGATGTCGCCATCGGCTCACGGTATGTTACCGGTGTGAATGTCGTCAACTGGCCAATGGGACGAGTGCTGATGAGCTACTATGCCTCACGCTATGTCAACCTCATCACGGGCATTCCGGTACGTGATACCACAGCGGGCTTCGTCTGCTATAAGCGCCGTGTGCTGGAGACCATCAACCTCGACGACATCCGCTTCAAGGGGTATGCTTTCCAGATTGAGATGAAGTTCACGGCTTACAAGATAGGATTCAAGATTAAAGAAGTGCCGGTAATATTTGTCAACCGCCGTGAGGGCACGAGCAAGATGAGCGGTGGCATTTTCTCCGAGGCATTCTTCGGAGTTATGCGCCTGCGTTGGGACGGCTGGTTCAAGAAGTATCCTTCTCTACCGAAAGAATAAAGGGAGTTAGAGGGGAGTTAGAATGGAGATAAAAGACATTGTTGGAATATATGCCTCGACGCCACAGGCGAAGGCATTGGTAAAGTCCTTAGAGAAAAAGTCGGCAAAGACACTTTTCCTCCAAGGACTTGTTGCGTCTTCAGCCCCTGTGTTCTTCGCAAGCTTAGCTAAAAAACTCAAGCGAGTAGTCCTTTTCATTCTTCAGGATGCCGACGAGGCTGGCTATTTCTATCACGACCTCACACAGATTCTTTACGACGACAACGTTCTCTTCTATCCATCGGGCTACCGCCGTGCCGTGAAATACGGACAGCGTGATGCTGCCAGCGACATTCTCCGCACTGAGGTTCTGTCTCGTCTGAGCAGGGTTTCAGTATCTTCAGGTTCACTTTATATTGTCACATCACCGTCGGCCGTTGCCGAACTCGTTGTCAGCAAGAAACGGCTCGACTCTCGGACTCTTTCACTGAAAGTCGGACAGACCATCGACATTGTCGGTATAGAGAAGACATTGCGGGAGTTTGGTTTCGAGGAGACCGACTATGTCTATGAGCCGGGACAGTTTGCTGTCCGTGGAAGCATACTCGATGTCTATTCGTTCAGCTCGGAGTTGCCATTCCGTGTCGACTTCTTCGGCGATGACATTGACACAATCCGTACGTTCGAAGTGGAATCGCAGCTGTCACACGACAAGCTCGAACAGATTGACATAGTGCCTGAACTGGCTACTCTAACAGAGGAGAAGATTCCATTCCTGCAGTTCCTACCCGACTCTGCCCTATTGGTCATGAAGGATTATATCTATGTCCATGATACCATTCAGCGCATCTATGATGATGGTTTCTCGTCACAGGCTATTACTGAGCAACTTGAGGGCAAGACAGAGGTCGAACAGGAGGACATAAAAAAAGAGCTGAAAAGTGAGTCCCAGCTCATTACAGGCAGCATGTTCACCGATGATGCCGCTAAATTCAGCCGTATTGAGTTCGGCAGTGAGTCTTCCATTTTGCAGAATTCATCGCTAAAGAATAAGTCGTGGGAGAGGCTCCGGTTCAACATTGAGCCACAGCCTCTGTATCACAAGAACTTCGAATTGCTCGAGAAGAGCCTCGAGGATTATCTTCTCCAGCAATATAAGATTTATATCCTTGCCGACAGCGAGAAGCAGACAAAGCGTCTCGCCGACATTTTCAAGGACCAGAAGAAGGATATTCCTTTCGAGCCAATAAACAAGACAATCCATGAGGGATTCGTCGACAAGGACCTCCGGATATGCTGTTTCACCGACCACCAGATATTCGACCGATACCATAAGTACAGTCTGAAGTCCGACAAGGCACGTGCCGGAAAGATGGCACTGACCATGAAGGAGTTACAAGAACTGGAACCTGGTGACTACCTTGTTCATGTCGATTATGGTATTGGCAAGTTCGCAGGGCTTGTACGTGTACCTCAGCCAAAGGTCAACGGCACGTCCGGCAATGGCGAACAGGGCTATCAGGAGATGATTCGCATTGTCTATCAGCATGGCGATATTGTCGATGTGAGCATCCATTCGCTCTACAAGATCAGCAAGTACCGCAGCAATGAGGCTGGCGAGGCACCACAGCTCTCTGTCCTTGGCAGTGGCGCGTGGGACAGGATGAAGGAGCGTGCCAAGAAGCGCATAAAGGATATTGCCCGCGACTTGATAAAGCTCTATGCCAAGCGCCGCCGGGAGAAGGGATTTGCTTTCTCGCCCGATGGGTACATGCAGCATGAGCTGGAGGCATCGTTCCTCTATGAGGACACGCCCGACCAGAGCAAGGCTACGCAGGACGTGAAGCATGACATGGAGATGGCGAAGCCTATGGACCGACTAGTATGTGGCGATGTAGGCTTCGGCAAGACCGAGGTGGCTATCCGTGCGGCTTTCAAGGCAGCATGCGATGGCAAGCAGGTGGCTGTCCTTGTGCCGACAACGGTGCTGGCTTTCCAGCATTATCAGACATTCAAGGATCGTCTGAAGGATATGCCTGTCCGTGTGGATTACCTGTCACGTGCCCGTACCGCCAAGCAGACGAAAGATGTGCTGGCTGACCTCGAGGCAGGAAAGATTGACATTATCATTGGTACACATATATTAATAGGTAAGCGAGTGAAGTGGCACGACCTCGGCCTGCTTATCATTGACGAGGAACAGAAGTTCGGTGTTTCGACCAAAGAGAAGCTCCGCCAGCTGAAAACCAACGTCGACACTCTGACGATGAGTGCCACGCCTATTCCCCGGACATTGCAGTTCTCACTGATGGGTGCCCGTGACATGAGTATCATCCGGACTCCGCCACCAAACAGATACCCTATCCAGACTACCATTGCGACATTCAACCATGAGGTTATTGCCGACGCGATAAACTTTGAGATGAGCCGTAACGGACAGGTATTCTTCGTCAACGACAGGATAAACAACCTCAACGCCATAGCTGAGCTCATAAAGAAATATGTGCCCGACTGCCGTGTTGCCATTGGTCACGGACAGATGAACCCCGACGAACTGGAGAAGATTCTCATGGGATTCATGAACTATGACTATGACGTGCTGCTCTCGACAACCATTGTCGAGAATGGTATCGACATATCGAATGCCAACACTATAATCATCAATGATGCCCACCGGTTCGGACTTTCCGACCTTCATCAGATGAGGGGACGTGTCGGACGGTCGAACAAGAAGGCTTTCTGCTATCTGCTTGCGCCCCCATTGGCTTCGCTCAACCCTGACGCACGCCGCCGTCTTGAGGCGTTGGAGACTTTCTCCAGCCTTGGCAGTGGATTCAGTCTTGCCATGCAGGACCTCGATATTCGTGGAGCCGGCAATCTGCTTGGCGCCGAGCAAAGTGGATTCATGGAGGATCTGGGCTATGAGACTTACCAGAAGATTCTGTCGCAGGCTGTGACCGAGCTTAAGAATGATGAGTTCCAGGATATGTATCAGGACGAGATTGCACAGGGAGAACTGATTACCGGCGATGACTTTGTCGACGACTGTTCCATCGACAGCGACCTCGAAATGTACTTCCCGGATACTTATGTGCCCGGAAGTTCCGAGAGAATGCTGCTCTATCGTGAGCTCGACAACATTGAGAATGACGATGACCTAACCGCATATCGGAAACGGTTGGAAGACAGATTCGGTCCTGTCCCACATGAGGGAGAGGAACTCATGCAGGTTGTTGTACTCCGCCGGGTCGGCAAGCGGTTGGGTTGTGAGAAGATAATCCTCCGTCAGGGCAGGATGCAAATGCAGTTTGTCAGCAATCCGAAGAGTGCGTTCTATCAGAGTAAAGCTTTCGGGAAAGTCATCAACTATGCCACAAGTAACGTTCGCCGGTGCAATCTTCGTGAGAAAAACTGCAAACGCCAAATGGTCGTCAGTAATGTGACAAGTGTTGATGAAGCAGTGAAAATTCTTAGGGAAATTGACAAAAATGACTAAAAAAGTGCCAAATGCAATCGTTTGAAATAGAAATTACACCTTTTTTGGTCAAAAGTCCACCTATTCAATGCAGAATAGTTGTATCTTTGCCCTCGGTAAGAAAAAGGTTTTTTCATAGGTTTAAGCTATATAATAATTGTTTCAGGCGAGAGACAAAGGTTAAAAAGATTTTGGTTTAATAATTCAGATGACCGTATTTGAATCGCAATTCCAAGTGGTTTGGAGTTGCGATTATTTTTTTGTTTAGTATATACCTGATGATTCAACAGACGATTATCTACTCGTCATCATCGTCCCAGTCGTCATCATCATAATCATCGAAGCCGAACATGGCAGCCTCGGTGAAGTCGTCCATCTGACGGCGGTCCTTCTTTGTAGGACGTCCTGTGCCTCGCTGACGGTCGACGAATCCACTGATACGACTCATTTCGAGAATCTCATATTGTTTCTTTTCCGTGACATTCTCATAAACCTGCGGAATAAGCTTGGCTCCCACACGTGTCTCAATGCAGGCAAGCACCTTAAAAGAATATGTAATAGGCGGTTTGCGGACATTGATAACGTCACCTGCCTTTATGGTATGGCTTGGCTTTACCGTTGTTCCACCGATTGTAACACGCCCGTTCTTGCAGGCATCAGCGGCAAGGCTGCGCGTCTTAAAGATACGTGCTGCCCACAACCACTTATCCAGTCGTGCCGACTCGCCATACTTCGGCAACTTCAAAACTTTCTCAGCCATTTTTTCTTTTTTACTTCTCCCCCTTTTTACCTTTTTACTTTTTTACTTTTTTACCTTTCTTTTCTCCCCTTTTTACCTTTTTACTTTTTTACCTTTTTACCTTTAACATTGTATTGGTTCATGGTCTCGTCAATACCCTGAAGGACAAAGCTTTTGATGATGTCGGCAGCCGTGTCGATAGTTGGCTGCAACGTCTTGAGGTCGTCCTCACTGTATTTTCCAAGTACCCAGTCTATCTGTCCGCCTCGTGGATAGTCATTGCCAATGCCGATACGGAGCCGGGGAAAGTCCTGGCCGATAAGCTGAATGATATTACCAAGGCCATTGTGACCGCCATTTGAACCGCTGGCTTTAAGACGGAACTGCCCCAAAGGCAACGCAACATCGTCCGAGATAACTAGCAAACGCTTCTGGTCGATATTCTCCTTATTGAGCCAATAGCGCACGGCATTGCCACTGAGGTTCATAAACGTAGTTGGCTTTAGCAGGAAGACTTTACGTCCTTTGACTGAAGTCTCGGCAACAAAGCCATAGCGTTTATCATCAAAAACAACATTGGACGCCTTAGCAAAAGCGTCCAACACCATAAATCCTGTATTATGACGGGTTCCGGCATACTCAGCACCTGGATTACCCAAACCACAAATTAAATACTTATCCACGCTTTCAATAGTGAAAAGGTAAAAAAACAAAAAGGTAAAAAAGCATGGTAACTTGTCTTACCAATTACTTTTTTACCTTTTTATCTTAGTAAAAATTACTTGCTTTCTGCTGCATCTGTTGCGGCTGCATCTGTTGCGGCTGCATCGCCCTCAGCTGCTGCATCCTCATCAGTTGCAGTAGAATCGACAGCCTGACGTGTCATCTTGACAGAGCATACAACTACCTCTTTAGGAGTTGAGAGCTCAAGACCCTCGAAACTCAGGTCACCAACCTTGATGCTCTTGCCGAGGCGAAGGTTTGTAACGTCGATGTCGAGGTGCTCAGGAATATTCTGATAAGGAGCTGTTACGTCAATCTTACGGATAGAGAGGTTCATACGACCACCGTCACGAACACCCTGTGCCAGTCCGTTCAGCTTAACAGGAACACCGATAGTAATAGGTTTCTGGTCGTTAACCTCATAGAAGTCGACGTGCAGAAGAGCGTCTGTTACTGGATGGAACTGCAGCTCCTTCAGGATAGCTGGATGGTTATTGCCGTCGATGTTAAGGTTGACGACATAGATGTGCGGAGTGTAAACAAGCTTGCGGAGCTCGTTCATTGGAGAAGCGAAAGCTACTGAAACTGGCTTGCCGTTCTCGTCCTTCTTCTCACCATAGATGTTGCATGGAACCAAGCCCTGCTTGCGGAGAGCCTTTGAAGCTTTCTTTCCAAGGTCTGTACGCTTCTGACCTGTAACTGTAATCTCTTTCATTTTGTGTTACTCTAAAATTAAGATTTGATTAATTTAATTGCCTTAATTCACCATCACACGAGAGTGCTAAGTAAAAAAGCGGTGCAAAGGTACTCATTTTTACTGAATAAGACAAATAATCGGTCAAGTTTTTGATTTATTAGGCTGTAGAGTTTATAAGAATTCTAAAAAAAGGACGATAATGTTTGCAAGTATGGCTAAATTTATCTACATTTGCATATTCTAAGCGTAAGAAAACATACAACAACGAAAAACAGAAATGATTAACAGGGAATTAATTCGCGTTAAGATAGTCCAGTTAACCTATGCATACTATCAAAACGGCGACGGGAACATTGACAAGGCAGAAAAGGAATTGCTTTTCAGCTTGTCGAAAGCCTACGACCTCTACAATTACTTACTGGAACTAATCGTTGCCATCACCAACGAGGAGCGCCACCGCGTGGCTATTGCCAAACAGCGGGCTGAGCGCGAGGGGACAGAGGCTCCCTCAGAGAAATTCATCAACAACAAATTTGTTCTCCAACTCGAAGGCAACAAGCAGTTGACCAGTTTCCTTGAGGACAAGAAATTGACGTGGGACAACGACATCGAGGCCGTCCGCAAGCTCTGCGACCAGATAGAGCAGAGTGCGTTCTACAAAGACTACATAGCCAGCGACGACGACAGCTACGATGCCGACCGTGAGCTATGGCGCAAGATTTACCGCACGCTCATTCAGGAGAATACCGACCTTGACGCTGTTCTAGAAGACAAGAGCCTCTACTGGAACGACGACAAGGAGATAGTCGACACATTCGTCATAAAGACCATCAAGCGTTTCGACCCAGCGAATGGAGCCGACCAGGAGATGTTGCCGGAGTACAAAGACGAAGAGGACCGCGACTTCGCAGTCAAGCTCTTCCGTGCTACCATTCTCAACGCAGACACCTATCAGCACTATATGAGCGACGCAAGCCGCAACTGGGACTTCTCCCGCCTTGCCTATATGGATGTGATTATCATGCAGATAGCCATTGCCGAGATGATAAACTTCCCGAACATTCCGGTCAACGTCACCATCAACGAGTACGTTGAGCTTGCCAAGCTCTACTCTACCCCAAAGAGCGGACGATTCATCAACGGCATGCTGGACTCAATTGCCCGTTATCTCAACGACACCGGTAAGATATTCAAGCCGATGGCACAGCGCCAGCAGCCGAACTATCGCGAAGGAAACGACGTCCGCGACAACAACCGAAGGAACTTTAAAAACAACAACAAAGAAGAATAATAAATGAACACAGCAATTTTATTGTCAGCCCAGCAGGCACAGCAGCAGGGCAGCGCATGGCCAATGATCCTGATGATGGTAGCCATCTTCGTCATCATGTGGCTATTCATGATTCGCCCTCAGCAGAAGAAACAGAAGGAAATTCGCAAGTTCCAGAACGCCCTTAAGGAAGGCGACCGTGTCGTCACCGGCGGCGGAGTCTACGGAACAGTAAAGCGCATCGACCTTACAAAGAACACCATCGACATCGAGATAGCACGCGGCGTGAATATCACTGTCGACAAGGGCTACGTTTTCCAGAGCCCGGCTGACGGCGCACAGGCCGCTGCCAACAAGTAATAAAAGGTATATATGAGCTTCGGACTAACTGAGGCATACAGCACATGCAGGAACTTCTTGCGGAAAATTATCAGCAAGGAGTTTCTGATTTTTTTGTTCTTTCTCTTTTTGAGCGGGAGCTTTTGGCTCATACTGACACTCAATGAGACCTACGAACATGAGATAACTGTGCAGCTGCAACTCGTCAATGTCCCACAGAACGCAGTCATTACAAGTGATGTCAGCGACACCGTTCATGCCGTGGTACGCGACAAGGGATACACGATAGCCAACTACCTGTACGGCGATCATTTCGTGCCAATCCGTCTCAGTTTCCAGCAATATGCCGACGGCAAAGGTCATGGAGTAATTCCCATTGCCGACATCCAGAAGTACATACTCCAACAATTGTACAACTCGACGAAGCTAGTATCCATAAAATCTGACGACATCGAGTTCTACTACAATTACGGCGAACGGAAGAAAGTACCGGTGAAACTCCTTGGAAGTGTCAACATGGGCAATACTTACTACCTCGCTCACACCCAGTTCTCACCCGACAGCGTAACGGTCTTCGCCGCTCCAAAGCAACTCGACAGCATTCGTGCAGCCTACACCGTCAGACAGAACATCAACGGGCTGTCAGAACCAAAGACCATGAAAGTGGCACTTAGCAAGATCCGTGGAGCCAAGTTCGAGCCAAGCGTCGTGACAATGACGCTGTTCCCAGATGTCCTGACTGAAGAGGTTGTCGAAGTTCCTATAGAGGCCATCAACGTCCCGAAGGACAAGGTACTGCGGATATTCCCACCGAAGATAGGCGTGAAATTCGTCATTGGCGTCAATCAGTTGCGCCACATGCCAAAGGACGAGGTAACAAAGGCATTACTGCCGAACGGATTCCGCATATACGTTGACTACAAGGAGATTGAGCGCAGCGGCTCCGACCATTGCCACGTCTACATCGGCGCGACACCGCCTAACGTCCGAAAGCCAATGCCTGTCACCGACGAAGTCGATTACCTGATTGAAACAAGGTAAAAGGCAACTTCCTCTTCAGACCTCTCCAATGGAAGGATACCTAGTAACTAGGTATTAACAAGAGAATTAGAGGTAATGACATGGAAAGAAAAGAGATAGGAAATACTAAACTTAATTTGGGTAATCAGGCATCATCCCCAATGGGGAAACTTGGTGAGGAGCCACAAGGTGGAGAGTCTTTTGCCATCACCGGCGGCATAGGAAGCGGCAAGTCATTCGTCTGCAAGCGGTTGGCTGAGCGTGGAATAAAGGTGTACGACTGTGATGCTGAAGCCAAACGGCTGATGCGCTCTTCGAAAGAACTGCAAGATTCACTTGAAAAGTTAGTCGGCAGCGGACTATATATAAAAGGTGTACTGCAAAAGCGGAAGCTTGCCGAGTACATTCTCCGCAGCGACGAATGCGCCCAGCAGGTCGACAACATCATCCATCCGGCAGTGGCACGAGACTTCGAGGCAAGCGGTCTGCACTGGCTTGAGAGTGCAATATTCTTCGACAGCGGATTCGACAAGCGTGTACATATAAATAAGGTGATATGCGTCACTGCCCCACTCGAAGTTCGCATCCAGCGGATAATGACCCGTGACGGCATAACTCGTGAGAAAGCTCTCGAATGGATAGGACGACAGTTGCCGCAAGACGAGGTCCGGCACCGCTCCGACTTCGAGATTGTCAACGATGGCACAGCCGACATTGACGGGCAGATAGACAGAATATTAAGGAAATAACATTATTAATTATAACAACAGAAAAATACGCCAAAGTTTAGGCAACTAAACATCCCCCACTCTTGGAGGGCTTGGTGAGGAAACAGAAAACAAATTATGCAACAGACTATTTTAGCAATAGCAGGAAGGCCAGGACTCTACAAACTCGTAAGTCGTGGCAAGGCAAACCTAATCGTCGAGGCTCTTGACGAAACCCATCGCCGCATTCCGGCATTCGCAACCGACCGTGTAACATCTCTCGCCGACATCACAATGTTCACCGAGAGTGAGGATCTGCCACTAGGCACTATTCTCGCCCGTGTCCGCGACAAGGAAGGCGCTAAGAAGAGTTCACTCAACTGGCGCAAGGCATCT
Organism: uncultured Prevotella sp.; assembly: GCA_900315635.1. Lineage (GTDB taxonomy): Bacteria > Bacteroidota > Bacteroidia > Bacteroidales > Bacteroidaceae > Prevotella. The sequence goes on along the minus strand of OMZV01000002.1, from coordinate 37,696 downwards.
GCCAAAGAGCTGCAGGACTACTTCGCTAGCGTAGTGCCAGACTTCGACCGTGACCGTGTACACAACAGCGACATCAAGAAGTTGCTCCAGTGGTACAACATCCTCATCGCAGCCGGAATTACCGACTTCGAGGACAGCATGTCGGAGACCGAAGGCGACAACATCGCCGACCGTGACGACGCTGCCGCTCAGCCTGCAGGCAATGCCGAAAAGAAAGAAGAGGCTGAACAGGAAAGCAAGTAACCGTTTCCTGCGAACTGACAGACGCCCTTTCGTGTTGTAAAAGGGTATCTTTCACATATATTTTTAATTTATTTTTGGATAGGAAACAATTTATTTTCTATCCAAAAATAAATTAAAAACATTTCTAAAACATTATCTTTTACAAGACGGATAACGTCCGTTTACAAGCTAAAACATTGTTCGTTATAGCTTGATAATCCACTTAATAAAAGCTAGTTTAATTCCTTTAAGAGTGTTAAAATGTACACCATAAAGAAAAATAATTGTCTAAAATGACACTATTATGGAATTAATAGTGTAATTTTACACCGTAAACTCGAAAACTAACTACAATTCAGATGAAACAACTAACAACTAAAATCTTTAGCATGGGCTTATTGGCTACTTTGCTTGCCTCATGCGGAAGCGGAAATTCCACTGAGCAGACAGTCTCCGGGCTGAACCCTGCCGACTTCGACTCGACGATAAACGGCAAACAGACCGAGCTTGTAACCATCAAGAACGCTAAGGGAATGGAAGTGTGCCTGACCAACTATGGAGGCAGGGTCGTTTCCATAAGCGTACCCGACAAGAACGGCAAGATGACCGATGTTGTATGCAGTTATGACAACATCCGCCAGTATGCCGACACTACCAACAGTCCGTCGGACTATGGTTCGTCAGTAGGTCGCTATGCCAACCGCATAAAGAACGCCAAGTTGACGGTCGAAGGCAAGACCTACAACCTGCGTCCGAACGACAACGGCAACTGTCTTCACGGCGGTGGCAACACCGGATGGATGAACAAGGTCTACGACATTCAGTCGAAGACCGACTCTTCTGTTGTCTTCGCTATCACATCACCCGACGGCGACAACGGCTTCCCCGGCACCGTGAAAGCCACTGCATCGTACACCGTCAAGGCTGACAACACCCTCGACATCGTGTTCGAAGGAACAACCGACAAGGAGACCGTCATCAACATGACCAACCACTCTTACTTCAATCTCAACGGCGATCTGTCGAAACCGGGCGACAACATGGTGGCTTACATCAATGCCGACAAGTTCACTCCTGCCGACAGCCTGTACATTCCAACAGGCGAGATTAGGCCGGTCGAGGGCACACCGATGGACTTCCGCAAGCCTCACCCATTGTCCGACCACATCAACGATTTCTCTTACGACCAGATAAAGAACGCCACAGGCTACGACCACAACTGGGTTCTCAACACATTCAAGAATGGCAAGGGCGACGACAAGACTGTTGCCGCAAGCCTCTACTCGCCTGTAACTGGCATATTCCTTGAGGTCTATACCAATGAGCCGGGCATACAGATGTACACCGGAAACTTCCAGGGAACAGGCATTGCATGCAAGCATGGCGTAAAATATCCAAAGCACGTAAGCGTCTGCTTCGAGAGCCAGAAGTTCCCGGATTCGCCAACAAAGTTCACCGCTAAGACTCCGGGATGGGAAGTCTCTGACCCTTATCTGAAGCCGGGCGAAAAATACCACAGCCATTTGGCTTACAAGTTCAGTGTAAAATAAAGACAAATCAAAAACAAACTAAATAACAACTTCTTATAAACTTAAAAACCAGAAATGAATAACATCACGCAGGCCTTGGCATCATCAGGATTCAAGACCATCGATTTTCTCATTCTCGTTGCCTATCTTGTCTTACTTATAGGCTTGGGATTGTTCCTCAGCCGCAACAAAAAAGGCAAGGAAAAGACAGCCAACGACTACTTCCTTGCCGGTAACACACTGACATGGTGGGCAGTAGGAGCCTCACTCATTGCAGCAAACATTTCAGCCGAACAGTTCATCGGCATGTCAGGCACTGGCTACCGCGATGGTATCGCCATTGCCGCTTACGAGATTATGGCAGCCGTAACGCTGGTCGTCATCGGTAAGTTCCTATTGCCGATAATGCTCGAGCGTAAGATTTTCACCATTCCGCAGTTCCTCCGCGAGCGCTACAACGATGGTGTCGGACTGGCTTTCTCTATTCTATGGCTGTTCCTTTATGTATTTGTCAACCTCACATCAGTCGCATGGCTGGGAGCTCTCGCCATCGAGCAGATACTCGGTTTGCAGGGAATCTCAGTCGAGATATTCGGTTTCACCATCTCTATCCGCATGATTATCATTCTCTTGCTGTTCGTCATTGCCGGTATCTACAGTATCTACGGTGGACTTGCCTCTGTAGCTTGGACCGATGTCATGCAGGTTACCTTCCTCGTTGGCGGTGGTCTTATCACGGCTTACGTCGCACTGAAGGAGATGGGCAACGTCTTCGGCACTGACGCTTTCGGAGCCTTGAGCAAGGTCTACGCCGACCTTACAACCGGAGCCCACGCCACCGATGTCCACTTTCACCTCGTCATTCAGCAGAGCCACAACCCTGAGGCATTCGCCAATGTTCCGGGTATTGCTGCCGTTGTAGGTGGTGTATGGCTTACGAACTTAGGCTACTGGGGCTTCAACCAGTACATCATTCAGAAGGGTCTGGCAGCAAAGAGCGTTGATGAGGCAAAGAAAGGTCTTATCTTCGCAGGCTTCCTGAAGATTCTCATTCCGTTCATTGTTGTACTTCCTGGTATCTGCGCTTACTATATCATGCAGAATCCGGGGATGTTCTCAGGCATGAACCTCGCCGGAAAGATCAACGTTGCCGACGATGCTTATCCTTGGCTTATACGCAATTTCACCCCGACCGGCATCAAGGGACTGTCGTTCGCAGCACTTGCCGCAGCCATCATCTCGTCATTGGCGTCGATGTTCAACAGTACTTCGACCCTGTTTACGATGGATATTTACAAGAAGTACATCAATCCTGAAGCCAATGACCACAAGCTTGTCAATGTCGGACGACTCGTTTCTATATGCGCGCTTATCATAGCCCTCATCGCCGTCAAGCCTCTTCTTGGCGGACTCGACCAGGCTTTCCAGTATATCCAGGAGTATTCCGGATTCATCTATCCGGGCATTATCGTTGTCTTCGGACTCGGTTTGCTATGGAAACGTGCAAGCTCTATGGCAGCCGTTTGGACAGCTATCCTGACTATCCCGATGGGAGTTCTCTTCAAGGTTGTTATGCCTCAGGTTGCATTCCAGTTCCGTGCAGGATATATTTTCATGATTCTGCTGACATTCTTCGTCATCGTCTCATACTTCAGCCATATCACAGAGAAGACTGAGCTGCCGTCGGATTCCGACCGCCGGATGATGAAGCGCTGGGCTGGTATCCTCGGTTGTGCAGGCATTATCATGATTATCGCTGCGGCTATCGTCACCATCGCACACGTGATGAACCCTGATGCCGACCCTGACAGCAACTTCATGGCTTATCTAAACGACATCGGTTTCCAGGCATTCTTCTTCTTCGGTGTGCTTGTCGGTCAGTGCGCTATCTGGCTCAAGAGCAACTCCGACGACAATTGCCGTGACCCGAAGGCTCTGCCGATAAACCTGAAACTGTTCTCAACAACCCGCGGATACACCTACGGAACAATTGGCATCTGTGTCATCGTGTTCGCCCTTTACGCTCTACTCTGGTAATCGCGACATGACAGAATTCTATAGCCAACACACGAAATACTACGTCTCGGTCGACTGTATAATCTTCGGATTCGATGGAAGTAAAATCGAAGTGCTCATCGGACGACGGCAGATGGACCCGGGACGTAGCGAGTTTTCACTCTACGGCGGGTTCGTCAGACCTGACGAGAGTGTCGATGATGCCGCCCGACGGGTTGTCAACGACTTGACGGGAATGAGCAATCTGTACATGAGACAGGTGGGAGCTTACGGCGATGTCGACCGTGACCCGGGCGGCAGGGTTATATCTGTTGCCTACTGTGCGCTCATTAATGTCAGGGACTATGACGACCGGCTGCGCCAAAAATACGGACTAGTGTGGATAACGCTCGACGATATGCCACGGTTATACTCCGACCACAACCGAATGATTAACGATGCAATCATGCAGATTCGGCGCCGGATAAACACGCAGCCGCTGAGTTTCAACCTGCTGCCTGAGTACTTCACGCTGACTCAGTTGCAACATGTCTACGAGGCTGTGCTCAACAAGAAAATCGACAAGCGCAACTTCCGCAAGCGCATAAAGCAGATTGACCTCATCAAGCAGACCAACAGGATCGACCACACGATGTCGCGCTCCGGAGCAAGGCTCTATCGCTTCGACCGTGAGAAGTATGAAAAAGACCCAACGTTTAAACTTTAATACTATGTTAGAAGAACTGAAAAAGAAAGTATGGCGTGCCAACTTAGACTTGGTAAAGCATAATCTTGTAATATTCACATGGGGTAACGTCAGTGGCATTGACCGTGAGAAAGGGCTCGTTGTCATAAAGCCGTCGGGAGTAAGCTATGACATAATGAAGCCGGAGGATATGGTTGTTGTCGACTTGCAGACCGGAAAGGTTGTCGAAGGCGACCTCAACCCATCGTCTGATACCCCAACCCACCTTGTCATTTATCGCAACTTCCCTGAAGTCGGAGGCATTGTCCATACCCATTCTACATACGCTACAGCATGGGCTCAGGCTGGCAAGGACATCCCGAACATCGGAACAACACATGCCGACTACTTCCATGATGCCATTCCGTGCACCGATGATATGACTGCCGACATGATGGGCGAGTATGAGTACAACACCGGAGTGGTCATCATCAACCGGTTCAAGAAGGACAACATCAACCCTGTCCACACTCCCGGAGTGCTTGTCAAGAACCACGGACCATTCACTTGGGGCAAAGATCCTGACGAGGCAGTCTATCACGCAGTAGTCGCCGAGCAGGTAGCTAAGATGGCTTTCATCTCATTCTCAGTCAACCCGAACACGACCATGAACCCGCTACTCATCGAGAAGCACTTCTCCCGCAAGCATGGTCCTAACGCTTATTACGGTCAGAAGAAGCACTAGCCGCCATCATAGCAACATAGCTAAAGTCGTTGCGTACGACATTGCTTTGCAATGTCCCCCACATTTATTAACATACCACTATGACAGCAAAAGAAACAATACAATCAGGCAAAGCCACCCTCGGCATCGAGTTTGGCTCTACCCGGATAAAGTGCGTCCTCATTGACGAGGATTGCAACCCTATAGCCCAAGGCAGCCACACATGGGAGAACCAGCTTATTGACGGTCTTTGGACTTACAGCATTGATGATATTTGGACAGGACTCCAGGACTGCTACGCCCAGCTCCGCGCTGATGTAAAGGAGAAGTACGGCGTAGAGATTGAGATACTGGCTTCAATGGGAGTCAGCGCCATGATGCACGGCTACATGCCGTTCAATAAGGACGGCAAGATTCTCGTTCCTTTCCGTACATGGCGCAACACCAACACCGGCAAAGCTGCCGCTGCCCTTTCGGAGCTCTTCGACTTCAACATTCCTCTCCGCTGGAGCATCTCTCATTTGTATCAGGCTATACTCAACAACGAGCCACATGTCAAGGACATTACCTTCTTTACCACATTGGCAGGATACATTCATTGGCAGTTGACCGGCGAGAAAGTCCTTGGTATTGGCGATGCATCCGGAATGCTTCCTATCGACCCGGAGCTCAAGGATTTCAACCGCACAATGATGGACAAGTTCCAGAAAATTATCGACCCGTATGGATTCCCGTGGAAGCTTGCCGACATTCTGCCTCGCGTCCTTGTGGCCGGCGAGGAAGCAGGAGCACTTACACCAGAAGGTGCCCGCCGCCTTGACCCGTCAGGTCATCTGCGTGCCGGTGTGCCATTATGTCCACCGGAAGGAGATGCGGGAACGGGCATGACCGCTACCAACTCGGTCAAGCAGCGCACAGGAAATGTGTCAGCCGGAACATCATCCTTCTCTATGATTGTCCTTGAGCACAACCTTTCGAAGCCTTATCCAAGCATTGATATTGTCACAACTCCTGACGGAAGTCCGGTCGCAATGGTTCATTGCAACAACTGTACATCGGACATCAATGCATGGGTTAACATTTTCAAAGACTATATTGAACTGACTGGACAGAAGGCAGACATGGGCGAATTGTTCACCAATCTGTTCAACGTCGCACTCAAGGGAGACCCTGACTGTGGCGGACTCGTCACCTACAACTATATATCTGGAGAACCTGTCACAGATCTTGCTGATGGTCGTCCACTCGTTGTCCGTTCTGCCAACGATAAGTTTACACTTGCTAACTTCATGCGTGCAAACCTCTATGGAGCTGTTGCTGTGCTTAAGATTGGCAATGACATATTGCTGAAAGACGAGAAAGTAAATGTCGACCGCATCACCGGTCATGGCGGATTCTTCACTACACCGGTTGTAGGACAGAAGATTCTTGCAGCTGCCCTCAACTCCCCAATCTCTGTAATGAAGACCGCAGGCGAAGGAGGACCATGGGGAATGGCTATTCTCGCTTCCTATCTTGTGAACAACAAGAACCACCAGAGCCTTGCCGACTATCTCGACAACAACGTCTTCGCCGGCAATACAGGTTCTGAGGTAAAGCCGGACCCAGCCGACGTTGATGGTTTCAACAAATACATCGAGAACTACAAGAAAGGACTCGAAATCGAGAAAGCAGCCACTAAGTATAAGGCTTAACGGCACGTCTTTCACTATATGTAGCCTTAATTTCTCTTATTGTTTCCATGCTAACTGACTATTTTTTAGTAACTTTGCACGAAAACAATAAGAGAAATTTTCTGTCTTAAACCTACATATTAAATAAATGATTAACAAACTACCTTTGCGAAAGAAGATAAACAAGAGAATGCTCGTTCTGCCGTTAATGGCAGGAATGGCATTGTCAGTTTGTTCACAGACCCCAAAAAGCAATAGCCAGACCGTTGCTCCGACATTCACAGAATGGCATAACCTCGAAGTCAACGACATCAACCGCTATCCGCTTCACAGCGACTTTTTTGCTTTCTCGTCCGATGATGATACTACGACTGTCAACACCGGCAACCGGTTCAAGTCTAAAAACTACGTCAGTCTTGACGGAGACTGGAAGTTCCATTGGGTTGCCAATGCCGATGAACGTCCTGACGGATTCTGGAGGACCGACTATGACGACTCATCCTGGAAGACGATGTCAGTCCCCGGTATATGGGAAGTCAACGGTTACGGCCAGCCTGAGTATGTGAATATTGGTTTCGCATGGCGTGGTCATTTCAATGAGCAACCACCGGCAGTACCTACAAAGGACAACCATGTCGGTTCATATCGGCGTGAGATAAACATTCCGGCAAACTGGAACGGGAAACAGGTCATTGCCCATTTCGGTTCAGTCACATCCAATATATACCTTTGGGTGAACGGAACATTTGTCGGATATTCCGAAGACTCAAAGGTAGCGGCGGAGTTCGACGTAACCAAATACTTGCATCCCGGCAAGAACCTCTTTGCTTTCGAGACATTCCGCTGGTGCGATGGCTCATGGGATGAGGACCAGGACTTCTGGCGTTTGTCAGGCGTTGCCCGACCAAGTTACCTCTATGCAAAGCCAAAAGACAAGCATATTAAAGACATTCGCGTTGTCCCCGACTTGGTAAATGACTATAAAGACGGGACTCTTACCATAACAACCAAGCTAAAAGGCGATGTTGTTATGGAACTGGAACTTACCGACGACAAAGGCAGAATGGTAGCCCAGTCGGGCGGAGTTCCTGACAATAACGGCAATATCGTTACTACGATTGAAGTTCCGAACGTCCATAAATGGACTGCCGAAACCCCGTACCTATATAATTTGAAGGTAAACGTTCTTGGCATATTGTCAAGCCGTGAGCGCAGTCGCGGCAACTATTCCGTTCCTGTTTATGAGACCGTTCCACTGAAAGTAGGATTCCGCAAGGTTGAGATTAAGAACTCGCAACTGCTTGTCAACGGTCAACCAATACTTATAAAAGGCGCCGACCGACATGAGATGGATCCTGACGGAGCCTATAACGTATCCCTCGAGCGCATGATTCAGGACATCAAGATAATGAAACGGCTCAACATCAACGCTGTCCGTACAAGCCATTATCCTGATGATCCACGCTGGTACGACCTCTGTGACAAATACGGCCTCTACCTCATTGCAGAAGCCAACCAGGAGAGCCACGGCTTCGGATATGGCAAAGACGCCATCTCCGGCACGCCACTCTTTGCCAAACAGATAATGCAGCGCAACCAGCACAACGTATCGCTCAACTACAACCATCCAAGCATTATCATCTGGAGCCTTGGCAACGAAACCAAGTACTCAAAGAACTTCGATGATGCTTACGATTGGATTCGTACTCAGGACACAAGCCGTCCCATCCAGTATGAACAGGCTGGCAAGACCGGTCATGCCACAGACATATTCTGTCCTATGTACTACAGTGTAGACGATTGCAAGAAGTATGCCAGTGACACAATGTCAGACAAGCCTCTCATTCAGTGCGAATACAACCACACAATGGGCAACTCCGGCGGAAACCTTAATGATTACTGGGAGCTTATCAGAGGCAACAACGCGACATTGCCGAGCAGAGAAGGCGGACTTGCCAAGTTCCAAGGCGGATTCGACTGGGACTTTGTTGACCAAGCACTGCATAAGGAAATTCATAATTCAAAATCCAAAATTCAAAATTATGATTACCTTAAGCCCGATGAGAATATCATAAAAGAGCTTGAGGCAAAATCCGCTTCACTAGAACCAGGCACAGGCAATCAGGAGAAGTATTGCTATGGCGGCGACTATAACTCATACGACCCGTCGGACAATAACTTCAACTGCAACGGAATCATAGGTCCTGACCGGCAACTCAACCCACATGCTTACGAACTTGCTTACCAGTACCAGAACATCTGGGCATCGTCCGACAACTTCGATGGCACAAGCGCTGACGTTAAGGTCAAGAACGAGTACTACTTCCGTGACCTGTCGAACTATGCTATGCACTGGACCGTCCTCAACGGAGGCGAACCGGTTGACAGCGGAGTCATCTACAATCTGGATGTAAAGCCTCAACAGGTTGGTACCTACCACATCAACTCCAAGCAATGGGGCGAATATCTCAACATCGATTTCAAGCTGAAGACAGCCGAGCCTTTGATTACAAAGGGTCAGACTGTAGCATACGCTCAGATAGAGAACAATGAAGAAAGCGTTGTAGACTCTGTCGAAGTTATTCAGAAATACAAGCTCAAAATCATCGACAAGAAGAACGAGCCAAACATCACTATCGCATCCAATGACAACAATGCCGCAATCTCCTTCGACCGCACGACAGGATTCATATCAGAGTATAAAGTCGACGGCAAGGAACTCCTTGGCGAGGGCGGAACCATCAAGCCAAACTTCTGGCGTGCTCCAACCGACAACGACATGGGAGCAGGTCTGCAGAAGCTATTCCGTGCATGGCACAACCCTGAGATGAACCTCGTTTCACTCACAACCGAAAGGGACAAAGAGACCAAGGCTGTAACTGTCAATGCCGTTTATGACATGCCAAAGGTCAGCGCAAAGCTCACCATGAAGTATGACATCAATGACGACCATGGCAATATGACCATCACTGAGAACCTTGAAGCCAGCGACACAGCAAAAGTCAGCGACATGTTCCGTTTCGGAGTCGTCATCAATCTGCCTTACAGCATGGATGTCAGCGAATACTATGGTCGTGGTCCTGTCGAAAACTATGCCGACCGCAAAGACTGCATGCGAATGGGACTCTACCGTCAGACAGCCGACCAGCAGTTCTTCCCATACATCCGTCCACAGGAGACCGGAACGAAGAGCGATATGCAATGGTGGATGCAGTCGAACGGCAATGGCCATGGCATAATGATTCAGCCTGTGCTTAACTCTTTCTACGCATCGGCTCTACATTATAATATAGAGGATCTCGACGAAGGACTTGAGAAACATCAGCGGCACAGCTACCAGGTACCGAAGTCGAAGTTCACCAATCTCTTCCTCGATGCTGAGCATTATGGTGTCGGCGGCACGAACTCATGGGGCGCATGGCCACTGGAGAAGTACCGCATCCATTATGGCAGCAAGACATTCATGTTCACTATTTCACCTATTAGGTAGATGGGATGATCGGATGATCTGATGATGGGATGATGGGATGATGGGATGATCGGATGATGGGATGATGGGATGATAGAATGATATATAAAGAAAAAACGATAATAAAATAATGAGAAGAACAAGTATTATTGCCTTTGTGCTGTTGCTTACAGTAACAGGAGCATGGGCAAACGACAAGACGATAACGTCACCTGACGGCAAACTTACAGTCAACGTGAAAGACTCTGCAGGACTGCTGACATACACAGCCAATTATGACGGACAACAGATACTGAAACCTTCACGTCTGGGATTCAAGTCAAGCTTCGGCGACCTTACCAACGGACTATCAATCAAAGATTCTCGCGACTACAAAGTCGACAAGAGCTACGACATGACCCGCACGAAGAAAGCCCATGTCGACTTCCATGCCAATGCAGCCGACATCAATATCGAGAACACCAGCGGCAATAGGATGACCGTTACCTTCGTCGTTGCCAACAATGATGTTGCTTACCGCTATAGCATTCCCCGCCAGAAGAACGACGACCCTAAGGCAGCCACCATCTTCTCCGAGGCAAGCAGTTTCAACTTTCCCGACTCAGTGACAACGACATTCCTCTGTCCGCAGATAACGCCAATGTCCGGATGGGAGCGTTCAAAACCATCATACGAAGAGGAATACACTGCCGATGCGCCAATGGATACCACATCACAATATGGCGTCGGCTACACATTCCCTTGTCTGTTCCACATCAAAGCGCAGTCGGCGGATAATGGTTCTGACTCCGACGACTACTGGGCACTCGTCAGCGAGACCGGCGTTGACGGCAACTATGTCGGTTCCCGCCTGTCCGACTACAACCGTGAGACAGGCTACACGATAGCCTTCCCTCAACCCGGCGAGAACAACGGCAACGGCACACCATACGCAGCCGTCGAGCTTCCATTCTCCACTCCGTGGCGGACAATAACCATAGGCAACAGCCTACAGCCAATAGTCGAGACAACAATACCTTACGACCTCGTCGACCCGAAGTACGAAGCCTCAACCGATTACAAGCCAGGACGCTACACATGGAGCTGGCTGTTATGGCAGGATCCGTCAGTCAACTACAACGACCAACGCCAGTTCATCGACCTTGCCAACCATTTCGGCTATGAGTATGTACTCGTCGACAACTATTGGGACAAGCAGATAGGACGCGACAGCATCGAGATGCTCGCCCGCTATGCCAAGTACAAGCACATCAGACTCATGCTCTGGTACAATTCCAACGGTGCAGAGAACGACGCTCCACAGAGTCCTCGCGGAATAATGAACAACTCGATAGCCCGCAAGCGTGAGATGAAATGGCTCAAGAAGATAGGCGTCGCAGGAATAAAAGTCGACTTCTTCGGCGGCGACAAGCAGGAGACGATGCGCCTCTATGAGGACATACTCAGCGATGCCAACGACTACGGACTTGCCGTTATATTCCATGGCTGCACCTTGCCACGCGGATGGGAGCGCATGTACCCTAACTACATATCGTCAGAGGCAGCACTAGCCAGCGAGAACATCATGTTCGACGAGCACCATGCTAAAACCGAAGGATTCGAGTTGTCGATGCATCCGTTTGCCCGCAATGCCGTGGCAAGTTTCGACTGGGGCGGAGTCATCATGAACGACCACATGAGCAAGGACAACCAGAGCCGCCACCGCCGCTACACCAGCCGACTGTTTGAGCTCGCCACAACCATCACCAACCAGACCAGCATCAACTGCGTGGCTGTAACGCCGAACGTAGTCGACAATCTGAACTTCCTCGAGAAAGACTTCCTCCACCGCATACCCGTTGAGTGGAGTGACACAAAGTTCATCGACGGCTACCCTACCCGCTATGCTGTCATTGCCCGCAAGGACGTGAATACCGGACGCTGGTACGTCGGCGGAATCAACGGAACCAATAAGCCGATGAGCAAGACACTCACCCTGCCAATGCTTGCAGGCGAGAAGATTGCTCTCTACTACGAGGACGGCGCACGCCACACCCATCTGCGGAGAGTCAGAATCCCGGCAAACGGAAAGCTGAGAGTCAGCCTGCCGGCAATGGGTGGAATGATTATTGAAGAGTGATTTGAATCATAAATCAATATAACAATAAACCAACAACAAACCTATGAGAATGCTATTAAAGAAACTATGCAAGCAGAAGCCTCACCTTGGCAGGGGCTTGGCAGGAATGCTATTCCTCACTGCCTTTCTGACGGCAGGAGCACAAGAGACTAAAGTCAACATCCATGTCAATGAGGGAAAGACCATAATCCCGAAAGAGATATACGGACAGTTCGCCGAGCACCTTGGCTCCTGCATCTATGGCGGACTATGGGTAGGACCATACTCCCACATACCGAACACCAACGGCTACCGTACCGACGTGCTCAACGCGCTTAAGGAGTTGAAAGTCCCGGTACTGCGCTGGCCTGGCGGCTGCTTTGCCGACGAATACCACTGGCGCGACGGAATAGGGCCGTACTCGCAACGCCCGAAGATGCAGAACAACAACTGGGGCGGCACCATTGAGGACAATTCCTTCGGCACGAACGAGTTCCTAAATCTCTGTGAAATGCTCGGCTGTGAGCCTTACATCAGTGGCAACGTAGGCTCCGGCACTGTCGAGGAACTTGCCAAATGGGTGGAATACATGACCAGCGACGGTGACACGCCTATGGCTAACCTCCGCAGGAAGAACGGACGCGAGCACTCATGGAACGTCAAATACCTTGGAGTTGGCAATGAGAGCTGGGGCTGTGGCGGCAGCATGCGTCCGGAATACTATTCCGACCTCTTCCGCCGTTACTCCACTTACTGCCGCAACTACGACAACCACAAGCTGTTCAAGATTGCATCCGGTGCCAGCGACTACGACTACAACTGGACTAAGGTTCTCATGGATCGTGCGGGCGGCAACATGAGCGGACTGTCACTACATTATTATACTGTCAAGGGCTGGAACGGCTCTAAGGGCGCATCTACTGAATTTACACCCGAAGAGTACTACCTGACCATCGGAAAGAGCATGCAGATAGAGGACGTGATAAAGAAGCACTGCGCTATCATGGACCAGAAAGACCCTCAGAAGAAAGTCGGGCTGATGGTCGATGAATGGGGCACATGGTGGGACGAGGAGCCTGGAACTATCCGTGGTCATCTCTATCAACAGAACACCATGCGCGACGCTATGGTTGCGGCATCGTCACTAAACATATTCCAGCGTCACACCGACCGCATAAAGATGGCAAACATAGCGCAGGTAGTGAACGTCCTGCAGTCGATGATTCTCACCGACACTATCGGTCAGGGGCATATCGTACTTACCCCGACATATTATGTCTTCCACATGTACCGCCCGTTCCAGGACGCTACTTATCTCCCGGCTGACGTTCAGACCGACTCTATCAGTGTTGACGGCGGCAAAATGTACCGTATGACCGCAGGCAAGATTCCGACAGTATCCGTGTCTACAGCAAAGGCAAAGGACGGTTCAATAGTCGTAGCCCTAGCCAATACATCACTCGACAAGAAGCAGGATGTAGCCATAACACTAGACGGCGGAACAGCGAAGAGTGTCACGGCGACGCAACTGACTACTCCTTCACTTACTGCATACAATGACTTCGAGCACCCCGACAGAATCAAGGAGACACCGTTCAAGAGCTTCAAGATAAAGAAAGGTTCAGTAACAGCAACTCTCCCGACAATGTCCGTGGTAGTGCTTCAAATAAAGTAAAGGATTATATTTTGAAAGACAAGATGCCTTCTTTTATATTATAAACAGGCATCTTTTACGTGACAAAAGGGTATCAAAAGCGATGAAAAATAGATTATTTTTCATCGCTTTTTAATTTGTTTTTATTTAAAAATAAATTATTTTTGTGTGTAAAGCGGTATCTTTTATAACTCAAAAGATAATCTAATACAATGCAAAATGACGTTCGTTACATCGCAAGACAGCGTCCATGACAAGCTAAGAAAGGTGGATAGCGTCCATGAAACGCTTGATAACCTCAGGCTTTCCGGTGTGCTTACCGTCGTCCTCGCTTATCTTGCAAGTATCGTTATAGAACGGCCACGACTCTGTTATCTTCACGGCAACAAGCTTTATGACGATGTTCATCGGTCGGATTCCATCGAAGTCATTAGTAAAGTGAGTGCCTATTCCGAATGAAGGCTGGACATATTTCTCTGCTATCCGCTGCAACTCAATGGCAGTATCAGTATCGAGTGCGTTCGAGAAGATAACCTGCTTGGTCTTCGGGTTTATGCCCAGACTCTCATACTTGGCGCAGATCTTCTTCAACTGGTCGATATTGTCACCGGAGTCTATGCGCAATCCCTTGAACAGATTGGCGAAGTCCTCGGAGAAATTGAGTGAGAAAATGCTCCAGCCGAAGGTGTCATAAAGGAATGTTCCCAGTGCCCCGTTGAAGGTGTGGCGCCATGCGTTCATGGCTATATGGTTTGCCATCTGCGGTCCGTACATTCCACCGATGGCGGCAATGAACTCGTGGGCCATTGTGCCTATAGGTATGAGGTCGTACTTCATGGCAAGGTAGATGTTGCTCGTGCCGACGAATTGCCCTGCCTTTCCAGCCGGCTCCGGACTGACGGAATGTGATTGCTCAAAATCTTCGCCGGCCGCTTTCATAGCCCGCACAATAGTATCCTCTGCCTTGAAAGACGCACGGCGGCGAGTTCCGAAGTCGGAGAACTTACATCCGGCTGCAATCAACCGCTCAGCCTTGTTATAAGCCTTGGTATAGTAAGCGTCATAGTCGAACGTGGCATCCTGTCCTGTGACGATATAATACAGTTCGGAAACGATGGCGAGCACCTTTACCTCAAGGAGAATAGTCTCAGCCCATTGCCCTTCGAACTCGATGTGCAGATGGCGTTCGTCGTCCTGCCATGCCTTAACCCATTCCTTCTTGAACCGGAAGCCACGGAGATAGATGTAGAACCAGTCGGGCAGATAATAGCATTTGCGTTTCATGAATTCTATCTCCTCGTCGGTGATGACGAGATTCTCCAGATAGCCCACCTGTTCCATCACAAGGTCGGCAAAGCCTTCGGGATAGACAAGGTTGTCACGGTCGTTGAACATGTATTTGACTTGTGCACGTGGGTAGTTGTCAATGACGGCACAGCACATCGAGAACTTGTACAAGTCGTCGTCAGTAAAATGGTTGATTATCTGTCGCATGAAGTATGATAGTAGAGTTTCTACAGTCTACGAAAATCTAAATTACATAAATTAATTACCTCTTGCAAAGGTAAGAAATAAAAGAAACGCCTCCAAATTTATGAGCATGTTATTTTGATTTATCAATATTTTTGTGGTATCTTTGTAGTCATGAAGAAAAGAATCTGCATACTAGCTAGTGGCAGCGGTACAAACTGCGAGAATATTATCCGTTATTTCCAGGGCAACGGCAAGGCAGAGATTGCCTTTGTACTGAGCAATAAGCCCGATGCCTACGCACTTGTCCGTGCCCGTCGGCTCGGAGTCAAGACTTACGTTATGACAAAGGCTGAGATTAACGATGAGGAAAAGATGCTGGGACTGATGCGCCGTGAGCATGTCGACTTCATTGTCCTTGCCGGATTCCTTCTGCTTATTCCGGGATTCCTTATCGACGCTTACGACCACCGGATGATAAACATCCACCCTGCCCTGCTGCCGAAGTTCGGCGGAAAGGGGATGTATGGTCATCATGTCCACGAGGCTGTCAAGGCTGCCGGTGAGACCGAGACGGGCATGACCGTCCACTGGGTTACCCGCCAATATGACTCCGGTGAGATCATTGCCCAATACAAAACGGCAATATCGCCGGATGATTCCGCTGACGATATTGCCGCTAAGGAGCATAAGCTCGAAATGGAGTACTTCCCTAAAGTCATTGAGAAGGTAATTAACTCCACAGATTGAAAAATATCAATCAAAAGTTGTTAGTTCGGAAATAAAACCTTATTTTTGTAGCAGAAAAGAAAGGAGGACTATTATGAACAATCAATTAAAAGACAAACTCCAGAACTACTTTGCAGGACAACCTGTTAAGAAGGCTTGGGTCTTCGGTTCTTTTTCAAGAGGAGAAGAAAAGGAAGACAGTGACATTGACATAATGGTTGTTCTTGACGAGACTCAAACAGTAGGACTTAAATTCTTCGCCATGCTCTTCGACCTCAAGGAACTTCTGGGCAGAGAGGTTGATTTGGTAACAGAGGATTCATTGCTTCCTTTTGCCAGAGAAAGCGCAAACAAGGATAAGATTCTAGTCTATGAGAGAGCCGCTTAAAGACAAGAACCGTCTGGAACACATGATAACATAGTACATGGTTACTATCAAGTTGACGGCAAAGTGGTTTGGGATGTTGTGCAAAAAGACTTAAAGACACTATATAAGCAAGTAACGCAGTATATAGCAGAACTTTAAGTCTATATTTCATTCTATTTATAATCTAACTATTCCCCTTTGTGGGGAGTCTTGCAGAGGATTTTCCATTATCCTCCGAAACCTCCCATCGGACCTCTATGTCCACCGAATCCGCCTGGAGGAGGAACCATTGGACGCTGACCGCCACCTGGAGGAGGACCCGGAGGGCCGAATCTTCTGCTGCCATCACTGCCGTTACGCATCTGGTCGCGAGCCTGCTTACCGCCGAAGAGGTTCAGACGATAGGATGCATGGAACATGATGTAGCTGTTGATGGAGTTGTATTCCGTATCAGTACGGCTCATAGCACTGATGGTACGGCTGAGATTGCTCTGCTTGTGCAGAATATCATAGAGCTGGACACTGAGCGTCAGGGCATTACCTTTCAGCAGCGACTGCGATATTTGTGCGTTCCAAAGAAGCTCATTGGTGTTCAGCGATGCATCATTATATCCGCGGCGGCTCTGTTCATGAAGGTCGGTCGATATGCTCATGTTCCACGGCAGGGTCAAGTTAATGTTCGGACCGTAAGCAAACTGCCATGTGTTGAGGTTGCTTGTCGACTGAAGGTTGTTCTTTGTATGAGTGTAGTTCAGTGAACCATCGAGCTCTATCTCTATCCAAGAGTTGCGGTAGCTGAACGAAAGACGCTCGCCGAGAGTCGTGCTGTTGGTGATGTTCTTCTCCATCTCGTCCATGTTCCGCAACTGCAAGTAGCTTGCATAACGGTTGTAGTTGACATTGGAGAATGTATTGACATTCCATATTCCGGCTGAGTCGAGACTGGTGTTGAACATGATGGCTGCGCTGGCATCCCAGTTTCCGTTGACGTTGACAGGACGAACGGTGCGGGCTCCTGTCTCGGAGTCATAGTAGACGCTGTTGCCGATGGCGTTACGCGTTGTCGAGAAATTAAGAAATGTCATGAAGCCCTGATAGTATTTCTCCCTGTAGTTATTGAAGAAGAAACGGAACCTGTCTGTAAACGACGGCTTCAGTCCAGGGTTACCGAGTTTGATGTTCTGAGGGTCGGTATTATCGGTGATGTCAAGCAACTGGCTCATAGAAGGCTGGGTAGCTGTTCCACGATAGTTGATGCGGAGGTTGCTCTGTTTGTTGAACTTATAACGGAAGTCGAGCGTCGGGCTCCAGTTGACTACGTTACGGGTTGTATCGACATGTACACCGAGATAATCCTGCATATAGCTGGAGTGCTGCGGCTGAACCATTGCACCTACATTCAAACGCCATTTTGTTCTGTTCATTCGGAGCATGAGTTGTATCTCCTGAGTGTAGTTCTTATACTCGGAGTAGCGGCTAAGGCTCTGGTCGAAGTAATCGTCGAGCGACTGTGGCAGCAACGACAGGTAGTTGTCCCACGAACGGTAAGCCGGGGTGATGCCGCTGAATGTTCCTGAAGGCAGGTCGGAGAAGTCGTAAGTAGAGCGGTCGCTCTTGGTGAACGAGTACTTCCAGCGATAAGAAAGCTGCAAGTAGGTCTTCGGGGCTACCGGCTCACTGTAGGTTGCCTGCAAGGCATAGTCCCACGACTTGGTAGGCATTGTGTTGTAACGGTAGGCACGATATGTGGAATCAACACCGAGGGCACTTTGCAACTGGAAGTACTGGATGTCCTGTGTCGAGAAAGTCTTTGAGTCCTCGTCGTCATAATCAGCATCGGCACGCAGAGTTACATTACGGCCATTATGACCCAGTTTTCTGTTTACCTGCAACATACCACCGAGCTTGGTTGCGTCGCCGTAGGTAATCGATGTTGTCCGTTGGGTGTTGACCATCAGTCCCTGCTCATTGAGCTTCTGGATCTCCTGCTCGTCGAGTGGCGAATCGGTGTAGTCGTATGGGTCGTCATTGTATGATGCCGATGTACGGACTGTGTTGCCATCGCTCTTTGTGAGGGTAATGTTCGGGCGAAACATTATATTCCACATAGAATCAGGTGTCCACTCCAAGCGGAACCGTCCGTCCCAGGAGTTCGAGCGGGTGTAAGCCTGAGAGAGGCTGTTGCTGTAAGAGCCTTGCGTTGCGACAAAGTTCTCTGACGACACTCTTGTCTGCCGGTCGCCGTCGGAATGATTCCAACGTATGGAACCATCCCATTGTAAGGTTTTGCTGTTGTTATAATTGAGATTGAGTCCTAGCATTTTTGTAGAGTTAAGACCCTGGCGCATTCCTCCGAAACCGCCACGTGGTCCGCCTCCGAATCCCATGTCATTGACATTGTTGGCATTGCCGAATACCATCATGCGGAACTTATTGTTGAAGTAAGCTGCCATTCCACGCTCGGCATACCGGCTGTGGGTGCCAATTCCAAGGTCAATGTTGGAGAATACCCCTTTGTTCATGCCTCTCTTGATTCCGAAGTCGAGGACAGTTTGCTCATTGCCATCGTCGATACCGGTGACACGGCTGAGGTCACTCTGCTGGTCGTATGCTTTGACGGTGTTCACTATAGATGTAGGCAGGTTCTTCATTGCCGTCTTTGTATCGCCGGTCATGAATTCCTTTCCGTCAATGAGAATCTTCTGGACGGTCTTACCGTTGATCTTGATTGTTCCGTCGTCGCTGACCTCGGCGCCAGGAAGTTTCTTCACGAGGGCTTCGAGAGTTGAGCCTTCAGGTACACGGTAAGCCGCAGCATTATACTGGAAGGTATCGTTCTTGACAACAACCTTTGGCGGTGTTGCCGTAACGGTAACCTCCTTCAATGTGTGGCTGTCGCTGGCGAATTCCAACGTTCCGACATTTACATCCTGGTTGTTGGCAACGACGACGTCCCTTACTATTGTCTTATAGCCGACATAGCTCGCACGGATGACAAAACGTCCGTCGGTTGGGGCTACAAGGGCGAAACGACCTTTCTCATCGGTTGTCACACCGATGATGTAAGTCGAGTCGGAATTGCTCTTAAGCAACTGTACGGCTGCATAAGGAACAGCTTCCTTTACTTCTCCATCATAGAGGGTTCCTGATATTGTACGGGTTTGCGAGTTTGCCGCCAGAGTTACAATGCTCAGAAACAGTAAGAGTAGATATTTTTTCATCAGATTTTAATTATTTTCTCGTTATCCTTTTTTTATTTACTGCAAAGGTAATAGAATTCCATTGATTTTCAATTCTTTTTTCAACTAACACACATTTTTACTCAATAAATAGTTGTGAATTTGGAAATAAATGCCTAAATTTGCCTATTATTATAAAAAACTCAAAAACTATAAACTATGTTAGACGTAAAAGCAACACTGAAAGACACTGAGTCCAGAATGGACAAGTCGGCAAAATACTTAGAGACTGAGTTGTCACGCATCCGCGCCGGACGTGCCAATGTGGCTATCCTCGACCAGGTTCGTGTGAATTCATACGGACAGATGGTTCCTCTGAACCAGGTGGCTACGGTAAATACTCCTGACGCACGCACTATCGCTATCCGTCCATGGGACAAGAAGGCTATCCGTGACATTGAGAAGGGTATCATGGACAGTGGTGTCGGAATCACTCCTGAGAACAACGGTGAGGTTATCCGTCTGGCTATTCCTCAGCCAACACAGGAGCGCCGTAAGGAACTCGTCAAGCAGTGTAATAAGATAGGCGAGAAGGTAAAGGTGGAGATTCGCAACGCCCGCGCCGAGACTAAGGACAAGCTGAAGAAGGCTATCAAGGATGGTCTATCTGAGGACAATGAGAAGGATGCCGAGGCTGAACTGCAGAAGATTCATGACAAGCTAATGAAGAAGATCGATGCCCTCCTTGCCGACAAGCAGAAAGAGATAATGACAGTATAATAAATTCATAATTCAAAATTATGATTACCATATTAATGGGTAACTGTTCTAGCGTTCCATTAATAAAATAATATGATACAAGTCATATCATAATTTTGAATTTTGAATAAAAGATAGATAATGCACGGACTCGTAATCAAGAACACAGGAAGCTGGTACACTGTCAAGACTGATGAGGGTTTGATGGTGGAATGCAAGGTAAAGGGAAACTTCCGACTAAAAGGCATAAGGAGCACCAATCCTGTTGCCGTAGGCGACTATGTCACCATCGTCCGCAATCAGGAGGGGACTGCCTTAATTACCGACATCGACGACCGGAAGAACTATATTATCCGCAAGTCGCCGAACTTGTCGAAGCAAAGTAGCATCCTTGCCTGTAATCTCGACCAGGCTTTCCTCATGGTTACCATAGCCCACCCCACTACATCAACAACATTCATCGACCGCTTCCTTGCCGGTGCCGAGGCTTACCGTGTGCCGGTTACGCTGGTCTTCAACAAGCTCGACTTGCTTGATGAGGACGAGCTAAGGTATGAGAAGATGATGGTCAATCTATATGAGACCATTGGGTATAAGTGCATTGAAATGAGTCTGAAAAGCTCTATTCCCCACCAAGCCTCCCCCAAGGGGAGGATGTCTAATCACCTAAATAATACTGAGGAAGTATCACAAACAATATTAGGTGATCAAAAGCCTCCCCTTGGGGGAGGTCTGGTGGGGATTCCCGATTTGCTGAAGCTTCTTAACGGTAAGGTCACGCTCCTTTCCGGCAACAGCGGTGTGGGAAAGTCTACCCTTATCAATGCCCTCATTCCAGATGCTCACCAAAAGACGGCGGAGATTAGTGATGCCCACGACACGGGAATGCACACCACAACATTCAGCGAGATGCTGGAGCTGTCTGGTGGCGGATATATCATCGACACGCCGGGTATAAAGGGATTTGGAACGTTCGATATTGAGCGTTCAGAGTTAACAAGTTATTTCCGTGAGATTTTCAAGTTCTCCAAGGACTGCCGTTTCTCCAATTGTACACATACCAACGAACCGGGATGTGCTGTAAAGAAGGCCGTAGAAGAACATTATATCGCTGAAAGCCGATACAATTCTTATCTCTCCATGCTGGATGATAAGGATGAAAGCAAGTATAGGGAAGCGTTTTAAAAAGTGAAGAACGAAGAGTGAAGAGTGAATGATTCTTCACTCTTCGTTTTTCACTCTTCACTTTATAGTTATCGTGTACTCACTCATGAAGCTTGAGCCAGGCAGAAGCTTGTTCATCAAGTACTTATCCTTGAACTCACCATCATACTCAGCCCAATCGTGAATACCATACCACGGCTCGATGCAGACGAATGGAGCATGCTTGCCAGCTAGACTCCAGATACCGACGGCAGGAGTCTTGATGTCGAGAGTAACAACAGGCTTATCGTCGTCGCCAAGGAGTTCGATATGCTTCAACTGGCTCTTATCGAAGATAACAGCATCATCATTGAAGCTTTCCTCAGTGAATGACCAGACACCATTATCAGTCTTTACCGGGAAGTGACCATTGGTTATGCAGCCACCGGTATTGCCATAGAGGCGCTCAGGATTTGGATTGTCGAAACGCAGACGACCCTCAAGGTGCTCACCTTTCTTTGCACCAGGTACAAGAAATGCAGGATGACCACCTATCTGGAAGTAGATAGGACGGTTGTCCATGTTCTCGACATGCCAGATGACGTGAATCTTATTGCCTTCAAGACGATAGGTAACGGCAAGACCGAAGTGATAAGGATAGACCTTCAGTGTCTTCTCAGAATCTGTCAGTGCGTAGGTAATACGGTCCTCACCCTTTCTTACAAGAGTAAAGTCGGTATCACGGGCAAAGCCATGACGGCTAAGATGATAGGTATGACCCTCACAACGGTAGGTATCTTTCCACAGTCCGCAAACAAGAGGGAAGAGGATTGGTGAGTGGCGATTCCAATATTTCTCGTCACCGTCCCAAAGATATTCATTACCTTCAGCGTCCTTGATAGACTGCAATTCAGCTCCGTGCTCCGATACAGTCAGAGTGAGCTTATCATTCTTGATTTGTTCCATAATTATTTAAGTTTTCGTTACCGCAAAGTTAATCCTTTTATATGAACAAGGCAAAATAATAGACTTAAAAACTTATAAACCATTTAACTTTTCCATCTTTTTACCTTTATACCCTTTTACCTTTTTACCTTTTTTTATTACCTTTGCACGCATAATGGCAAACCGTAGACAGAAAAACAAATATCGCGCAATAAGGGATTACATTATTATTGCGGCATCAATGATTATTGGGTCATTGGGATGGTGTGCATTTCTTCTGCCACATCACATCACCATTGGCGGTGTTGCTGGTATAGCGTCAATACTCCTTTGGGGTGTGGGAATACCAGTGCAATACTCTTACTTCGTAATGAATGCTATGCTGCTTATTGCCGCATTGATAGTCCTCGGATGGAACTTCTGCGTCAGGACAATATATGCTGTGATAATCTTTACGTTCAGCACGACATTCTTCCAGTCGGCTTTTGCCGGGCATGTGCTCTTTGCCGACCAGCCTTTCCTTGCCTGCGTGGTAGGTGGAGTGCTCATGGGATTCGGCATGGGAGCAGCTTTGCAGTGCGGCTCCAGCTCGGGTGGCTCTGATGTCATTG
Organism: uncultured Prevotella sp.; assembly: GCA_900315635.1. GTDB lineage: Bacteria > Bacteroidota > Bacteroidia > Bacteroidales > Bacteroidaceae > Prevotella. Next base: position 14,444 of record OMZV01000002.1, on the reverse strand, counting down.
CGGCAATGGTCCACAAATACCATGACTATTCGCTTGGACATGTTATCCTTGCATGCGACCTCTGCGTCATAACGTCAAGTTACCTTGTTCTTTGTTCATGGGAGAAGGTTATCTATGGCTATATCGTGCTGTTTGTAATGAGCTATATTGTCGACTATGTAGCCAATGGTGCGCGTTCGTCAGTGCAGTTCTTCATTGTCTCACAGAAATGGGAGGAGATAGGACAGGCCATAAACAATGATGTCGACCGTGGATGCACCGTTATTGATGCTCACGGATTCTATACCGGACAGCCGGTCGGAATGCTATTCGTCATTGCCCGCCGGTCGGAATCACGCGGTATATTCCAGGTTGTCAACGATATTGACCCGAAGGCTTTTGTCAGCCAGAGTGCCGTCAGCGGTGTTTATGGCATGGGATTTGATAGGATAAAGGTATCAAGAAGGAAAATCAAGAATGATAGACTACAATAAGATTAAGGATAAGAAGGTTGCTCTGCTTCTCTCAGGTGGCGTCGACAGTTCGGTTGTTCTCTATGAGCTCGTGAGACATGGTGTTCACCCCGACTGCTTCTATATAAAGATTGGTCCGGAGGAAAAGGAAGAATGGGACTGCAACTCTGAGGAAGACTTGGAGATGGCGACATCGGTTGCAAAGAAGTATGACTGCAAACTGGAAGTTGTCGATTGCCATAAGGAATACTGGAGCCAGGTGACAAAGTACACAATGGAGAAGGTTAAGGCGGGCTTTACCCCTAACCCTGACGTGATGTGCAACCGACTCATAAAGTTCGGGGCTTTCGATGACAAACGTGGTCATGACTATGACTATATTGCCACCGGACACTATGCCCAGACAGAATGGATAGACGGACGGAAATGGCTGACAACCAGTCCTGACCCAGTGAAGGATCAGACCGACTTCCTTGCTCAGATATACCAGTGGCAGTTGAAGAAGGCTCTCTTCCCTATCGGACATTTCATGAAGGAAGAGGTTCGTGAGATTGCTGAGCGTGAACGTCTTATCAATGCCAAGCGCAAGGACTCGCAGGGTATCTGTTTCCTTGGCAATATCGACTATAACGAGTATGTCCGCCGCTATCTCGGTGAGCAGGTTGGCGATATTATCGAACTGGAGACTGGTAAGAAGATTGGCGAGCACAAGGGACTGTGGTTCCACACCATTGGTCAGCGTAAGGGACTGGGCTTAGGTGGCGGTCCTTGGTTCGTGGTGAAGAAGGACGTTGCCAATAATATATTATATGTAAGCCACGGCTATGACCCGGAGACAGCCTACAAGAAAGACTTCAAGATTCATGGCTTCGACTTCCTTACTGAGGGAATCACTGAGCTGCCGAAGCGTATAACATTCAAGATCCGCCACACACCCGATTATCATCCTGCAAGCGTGGAAGTCAGCACTAGCGAGGATGGCACACCGACTTTCATTATACACTCCGATGAAAAGATTCACGGTGTTGCCCCCGGTCAGTTCTGCGTCGTCTATGATGAGCAGCACCACAAATGCTATGGTAGTGGCGAAATAACAATTTAAAGGTAAAAAAGTAAAAAGGTAAAAAGGTAAAAAATGAGTTTGAGGGTCTTTTACCTTTAATCAGACCTTTCCTTTTATTTTTTACCCTTTTACCTTTTTACTTTTTTACCTTTACTTTATCGTGTGGCTCTTCAGGAACTCATCATACTCCTGCCGATAGCCACTGAAGACATTGATGTCGACATTGCCATGAATGCCATTGACTCTGCCGTCAGGACTTAACTGCCAGATAGTAAGTTTCCATGTTGGCTGGTATTCGCCATAACGTGCCACCCACACAAGGTAGTTGCCGGTAATGTCGGTTGCCTGGGTCAGATACTTATGGGCAAAGGTCTGACCGACATAAAGTATCGGACGCTGACCCGTCTGTTTATAAACTATCTCCAGCCACTGGCGGACATTGGCAAGAAGGACATTAGCTCCTCCCATAACCTTCACCTGCCAGTCATTAGGTTCGACATCAAGCACTGGAGCAAGGTCGCCTTTATTGAACTTGCTCTTCTTCAGGAACTCCCAAGCCTGCTTATATCCCGGCGATGTTGTCGAGAAGAAATGATAGGAGCCCACACGGATTCCTTTGCTCCGAGCCATAGCATAGTCGTGATTATAATAGCTGTTGAATACCGTGCAGCCTTCCGTCGACTTAACATATATAAAGGATACAGGATAATCGACCTTACCCTTCACTTCTTTTTTCGTGTCACTGCCAAGACTTGTTATCCTCAGTTTGCTCCAGTCGATGGAGTATTTCTTGCCGTCATGCTCGTGTTGATGGCGAGAGAGGTCAATTCCATATATTCGATTGGCGTTGTAAGTCAGCCGTTCCCCTTTGAACACATCATTCTTCCATGTCCCAGCCTGCAGGTAATCGTGTGGCGAGACATAGAATCCGAAGCCGTTCCGCTTGCCATTCTTCCAGTAGCCTTCATAGTAGGAGCCATCGGTGTAATACATCTTGCCTAAACCGTCAGGAATACAGCCTAAAGATCCACCCCGACCCTCCTTTGCAAGGAGGGGGATAGAATCCACGCTAAACTCTCCAACGTAAGTACCAACCGAATCAATAATTAAAGTGCCCGTTTTTGTTTTTTCTTTGGCTTTTTGCGCACTGGCGTCTGCCGCCCCCTCCTTTTTAAGGAGGGCTGGAGTGGATCCCCCGGGTTTGGATCTCTTAATCACCTCCTCCATTCCCCTAGTAATACTGAGCCGTGGATTAATCAACACAGGAGTGGTTCCATTCAGAGTTTGCACAAGGCAGAACTGGTCATGATAAGTCCTGACTATCCGGCAACGGCGGTTAATAGTGTCACCGCTTTCACTTTCACGGACAACACCATAACGGGTTACATAACGGATGGAAAGCTTGGCATTGCGGTTAATGCTTTGTAGTGTATCGACTATCTGTTGCAAAGAGTCGACTTGCTTGTCAATCTCAGCCGAATACTTTGCTATCTGTGTAAAGCCATAATCGGCTATATCATGTTTGCGGACATAGTAATGAAGCTCGTTCTGCATTCGCTGCAAACCAGCAAGGCGATTGTCGGAACGGATAGCCTGACGGAAAATGAAACGCCTCAAGCCAACGCTGTCAAGGTTGACAACTTTGTTAGCTTTCGGTGCTGCGTATGTGACGACATGTCCATAGCATGACGGGATAAATGATATGCGGTTGACCCAAAAGCCCGGCGCCTGCATCTTGTGAGTCACCATGGAATCAGCACTTACCGCGCCACCCGACACTTCCAGAGAGTCGTCAATATCAGAGAAGAAGAACACAGGATGACCATCGACCATTACCTCATAGTATGTCTCTATCTCCATATCAACCTGGTCACGGGCAATCTCTCCGTCGGAAAGGGGCCATAGCTGCCACGCCAGCAACAGCAACAAGACAATATCGCCGATGATGAACAGAAGTTTCTTGTGCTTCGAAGTCCATCGGCGGGAACGAATATATCTGTATTTTGCTATCCTGCGTGCATTCATAACAATTACAAAATTACAAAGAAAAAACAATGCACGATAATTGTTTGACCTTTTTTATTTCAAAATCTTATAATATATTTCCACGATAACATAAAACTTCTTACAAATGAAACAGTAATTTTGTAACTTGGAAATTAAGTTGTAATTTTGCAAGCGAAAGGGAAAAGAATGAAAAGGATAACAACCCTTAAATACAGACACGAGAAAAGAATTATCCTGACAGGCTTAATGGCAATAATGGCTTGTCAGGCTAATGCACAGACACCAAAAGACAGTTTGCGTGAGGACACCCTGTCGGGAGTAACAGTCGTCACGAAACAAACCACACGGCGGAACACGGGAGCAATAAACGCGACATCGATGCTGCGGAGCGAACTCTTCAAGGCTGCTTGCTGCAATCTCGGCGAGAGCTTTGTCAACAACCCATCGGTGGACGTAAACTATTCGGATGCTGCAACGGGAGCTAAGCAGATAAAGCTGCTCGGACTTGCAGGCACATACGTCCAGATGCTCACCGAGAACCTGCCCGACTTCCGCGGTGCCGCACTGCCATACGGACTGGGATATATTCCGGGCTCATGGATGAACAGCATTCAGGTGTCGAAAGGCAACTCGTCAGTGAAGAATGGCTATGAGGCTATGACGGGTCAGATTAATGTGGAGTATATGAAACCGGAGGACGAGACCGGAGGAACGATAAACGTATATGGTAATACCATGGAACGGTTCGAGGCTGATGCCGAAGGGAACATTCATATCAATGGCAACAAGGATCTATCGACAGAGATTCTCGGGCACTTCGAGAACAACTGGAGTCATCATGACGGCAATGGCGATGGATTCCAGGACTCGCCAAATATCCGTCAATACAACTTCATGAACCGCTGGTACTGGAAGACGGGACATTATATGTTTCATGGAGGCGCGTCAATTATTAATGAGAATCGCTCGACAGGACAGACCATGATGCATGCCCACAACCTCAACGATGAGCCTCTATATAAAATAGGTATAGATACAAAGCGCTACTCGGCTTACATGAAGCATGCCTACATCTTCGGCGATAATAACAACACGAATATCGCCTTGATGGGCAATATCTCAATGCATGAGCAGGATGCCGACTATGGTCACAAGCACTATGACGTCAATGAGAAGAGTGCCTACGCCAGTCTGATGTTCGAGACCACTCCGGGCGAGCATAACATAAGTGCGGGACTTAGCCTGAACTATGATTATCTGCATGAAGGGCTGATCAATCCATCAGCACAAAACATCCAGTCGTCAACATCCAACATCCAGCATCCAACACCTGCGTCGGAAACAACTCCGGGTGCCTACCTTCAATACACCTACAACCATAATGGCAAGTTCATTGCAATGGCAGGCATCCGCATCGACCACAGCAACGTCTATGGCACATTCGTCACACCACGAGCCCACGTCAAATGGGTGGTCAACGATATACTAACGCTCCGTGCAAGTGCCGGAAAGGGCTACCGCTCTCCACACGCCCTTGCCGAGAACAACAACCTGCTTGCTTCCGGTCGCCAGCTCATAATCGACGACTTAAAGCAGGAACGTGCCTGGAACTACGGACTTGCAGCCAACACCTACATTCCGTTCTTCGGGAAGACGCTGAAGTTCAATGCGGAGTACTACTACACACGATTCTCCCGGCAGACGGTTATCGATTATGATACCGACCCGCACGAGATACACATCACGAACCTCAACAGCGGCAAGAGCTACAGCCACACCTTTCAGGTGGATGCCGAATACCCTCTCTTCCACGGCTTCGACCTCAATGCAGCCTACCGTTACAACCTCGTAAAGACAACCTACGGTGGCAAACTGATGTGGAAACCTTTGCAGAGCCGCTACAAGGCATTGCTCAGTGCAAGCTATCGTCCTGACCCGGGACTGTGGCAGTTTGATATGACGTTTGCGCTGAATGGCGGAGGACGTATGCCTTACAGCTTGGCTAACGACAACTGGAAAGGCTCCTTTAAAGCCTACCCTACTCTGAACCTTCAGGTCAAGCGGTCGTTCCGTCATTTCGATGTGTATGTTGGTGGCGAGAATCTGACCAACTACAAGCAGAATAATCCTATCCTCGGATATGACAATCCGTGGGGCGAGAACTTTGAGCCGACACTTGTTTATGGTCCGGTAACAGGCGCAATGGGGTATGTGAGCGTGAGAGTTAATTTAGGACATAGGTTAAATTAGAAACATAAATTGATTGGAATATGAAGAAGTTTTTATTCACTATGATGCTTGCTGTAGTAGCTATGGCAGCATCGGCAAAGGACATTAAGACAGTCATCTTCACAACAACGCCACAGATGCACTGCGCAAACTGTGAGGCGAAGATCAAGGGCAACCTGAAATTCGAGAAGGGCGTGAAGAAGATTGAGACCAACATCGACCAGCAGAAGGTGTATGTAACATACGATGCCGACAAGACTTCGGTTGAAAAACTGGAGAAAGGCTTCGAAAAGTTCGGTTACAAGGCACGCCAGACCGACGAAAAGGAGAAGATTGCACCGGCTACAAACGAGTCGTGTTACAACATGTAAGCTTTCTGCATTGTAGACATCGTTTATTTTTAAAGCCCCATTTTGGAGGGTCTCATATAGCGCAATTTGCCTGTATAAGCCTTACAAAATGGGGCTTAATGCGTTGTAAAAGCTATCCTATCACGAGGTAATTGAGGGTCAAACGCACCGTAAAACACCACAAATTGCGTGGCTGACGACTCAACATTGGCTTTTTATCAGTAATTGTTTCAGTTGCAGTTTTATAATAAGCTGGCAATCAACTATTTAACAAAAACACAATCTCAGTTATCTCAATTATCTCAGTTTCTTTCTGTTGACAGACATTAGTCTGACGAAAAAAAATGACCATAGTGTGTAAATATAATCATAATATATATAATATTATTATATTTACATCTCAATTATGGTATGTGGAAAGAAACTGAGATAACTGAGATTTGAAGTTTAAGATACTATCCCTTTATGGCGTTATAGAACTCACGGATAGACTTAAACAATACGTTCGGGTGCTCGGCAAGCAAGGCACTGTCGGGCAGTGGACCGGAATTGATGGCAACGGTATAGCAACCCGCGGCAACACCGGCACGAATGCCAAGAGGAGCGTTCTCAACAACAATGCCTTCGGAAGGCTTCACATCGCCACACTTCTTCAATCCCATGAGATAAGGGTCGGGATTCGGTTTGCCACGCTTAACATCATACGCTGTGACAATATGATTATCGTCGATAAACTCACCGAAATCATCAAGAAGGCGCTTGAACAATGGACGCTGACCACTGCCTGTCACGACACAGCTCTGCAAACCTTTTGACTTTATCAACCTCATCAAGTCCTTTACTCCGTCGAATATCTCGGCTGTAGGCAGCTCATGGAAGTAGCGTGTCTTCACGTCATAAATCTTCTGAGCCTGCTCCTCAGTGAGGTCCTTATTCAATTGCTTCTTGGCATAAGCACGAATGGTATCGACTCCACGGGCACCCTCAGTGGCATAGCTGTCCTCGGGCGTGAAGTGGATTCCGAATTCCTTCAACGCTTTCACCCAGGCAATGGCGTGGTTAGGCATGCTGTTATAGAGGACGCCGTCCATGTCGAAGAGGACACAACGGAAATCCCCAAGCCGGGAATCCCCACCAAGCCTCCCCCAAGGGGAGGATGTTTGATTACCTAAATTATTATCTGTATTTATCTTGTTCATTAGTTATTATTATTTCCCCTGCAACCAAGAAATATCAATAAAATATCCACAATCACCCCTTTACTTATTTACAAAAGGACGATTGTGGACATTCTCTAATATTTAATATAGTATCTTCAGAATCCCCTCCTTTTAGGAGGGGTTGGGGAGATCCGTTTTTTACTCCTTAGCCAGACGCTCCTGGATAGCCTTGCTCTCAGCCTCATAGCCTGGCTTGTTGAGCAGAGCGAACATATTCTTCTTGTAAGCCTCAACACCCGGCTGGTTGAATGGGTTGACACCCTCGATGTTACCAGAGATGCCGCAAGCCTTCTCGAAGAAGTAGATGAGCTGACCGAGATAGTACTCGTTGAGCTCAGGAACGCAGATGCGGATGTTAGGAACACCACCATCGACGTGAGCCAGACGTGTACCGAGCTCAGCCATCTTGTTGACCTGATCGACACGCTTGCCAGCAAGGAAGTTCAGACCGTCGAGGTTCTCCTCATCGAATGGGAAGTCGAGCTCACGGTTAGGAGTCTCCACAGAGATGACTGTCTCGAAGATTGAGCGCTCACCATCCTGAATCCACTGACCCATAGAGTGCAGGTCGGTTGTGAAGTCGCAGGCTGCCGGGAAGATACCCTTGTGGTCCTTACCCTCACTCTCTCCGTAGAGCTGCTTCCACCACTCAGCGATATAGTGGAGCTTCGGCTGGAAGTTGGCGACGATCTCAATCTTCTTGCCGGCCTGTGTGTACAGAGCCTGACGGACAGCTGCATAGCGGGCAGCGATGTTCTCACCGAACGGAACGTCATTGCCAACGAGCTTCTCCATATCGGCAGCACCCTTGACGAGCTGCTTGATGTCGAAACCTGCTACAGCGATAGGCAGTAGACCAACCGGAGTGAGCACTGAGAAACGACCACCTACATTGTCAGGAATGACGAATGTCTTGTAGCCTTCCTTATCGGCAGCTGCACGGGCAGCACCCTTGTGAGCGTCGGTAACAGCAACGATAACGTCCTTTGCCTCAGCCTTACCGCGCTGTGCCTCACACTGCTTCTTCAGCAGACGGAATGAAAGGGCGGTCTCGGTTGTGGTACCCGACTTAGAGATATTGATAACACCGAACTTCTTGTCCTTCAGATACTCAGTGAGCTCTGAGAGATAATCCTCACCGAGGTTATTGCCGGCGAATGTTATGATAGGATTCTTCTTGTCCTGAATGAGCCATGCGAAGCTGTTTCCGAGTGCTTCGATGACGGCGCGTGCACCAAGGTAAGAGCCTCCGATTCCAGCTACAACAACTACATCGCACTTCTCACGCAGTGTGTTGGCAGTAGCCTGAATCTCGTCGAGGAATTCTGGTGTGATGCTTGATGGCAGGTGAAGCCATCCAAGGAAATCGTTGCCCGGGCATGTGCCATTCTCAAGGCTTGCCTCTGCTGCAACTACTTTCGGCTCAAATGCTGCGAGAGTTCCTGTCTCAAGGAACTGCTCAGCCTTCGTAATGTCTAATGAAATGTTCTTCATTGTTCTTATCTAAAGCTATCTGTTAATAATTTTATTTCTATTTGTGGCGATATGCGCTCATAGAGGATATTGTAGACGGCATCGAGGATTGGCATGTTTACGTGCAGATGGCGATTGATTTCCTTCATGCACTTAGTGCCAAAATAGCCCTCGGCAATCATTTCCATCTCTATCTGTGCCGACTTAACGCTGTAGCCCTTTCCAATCATTGTACCGAACGTGCGGTTGCGGCTGAAATTGGAATAGCCCGTAACAAGCAAGTCGCCGAGGTAGACAGAGTCGATGATATTGCGGTCGATAGGATGGATAGTCCGCAGGAAGCGGTCCATCTCCTGAACGGCATTCGACATCAGAACCGCCTGGAAGTTGTCGCCATAGTTCAGTCCATAGCATATCCCGGCGGCAATGGCATAGACATTCTTCAATACCGAAGCATACTCTATTCCAAGCACGTCGGTCGAAGTCTTTGTCTTGATGAATATGTTTGCCAGCACCTTAGTAAACTCACGGGCTTTATCCTCGTCGGAACAGCCCACTGTCAAATAGCTCAACCGCTCCATTGCCACTTCCTCTGCATGACTTGGTCCGCCGATACAGGCGAGATTATCCAAAGGCACATCATAAACCTGATGGAAATACTCCGAGCAACAGAGATTCTCATCCGGCACGATACCCTTGATGGCTGTGACGATGAACTTATCCTTTATGCGAGTCTTGAGCTTTTTGAGATGGTTCTTGAGGTATGGCGACGGGGTGACGAACACCAGCGTGTCATAAGCCTCAACAATCTTGTTAATATCCGATGAGAAGTTTATCTCGTCGATATTGAATCGAACAGAGGTAAGATATGCGGGGTTGTGGCCAAGTCGGCGGAAGTCGTCGATTCGGTCGTCACGGCGGATGTACCATCCTATGTGGTGCGTGTGGCTGACGATAATCTTTGCGATTGCCGTTGCCCAGCTGCCGCCGCCAATGATTGCTATCTTACCTATGTTGAACATGTCTTCTTCTTTAATTCAAAATTCATAATTCATAATTCAAAATTATGATAACTTTGAATTTTGAATTTAACCTTGTGCCTTATCTATCCAAGCTTGAATTTCATCAAGTGACGGCTTCTCATATCCCAGCTTGTACTTCTTGTTTATCTCACCAATCTTCTGCTGGAGGCCCTGAGCCTTCTGGTCCTTGATGTCGGAGATAAGGTTGAAGCCAGCCTTGCGGAGAACATATACCCAGTCCTCAGGAACGCCGATAGCAGCCCACTCCTTGATAGAGCTCTGAGGCATCTTTACTTCCGGCTTAAGCTGCGGGAAGAGCATGATCTCCTGGATATTCTCCTTGGCTGTCATAAGCATGACGAGACGGTCGATACCGATTCCGATACCTGATGTTGGAGGCATACCGTACTGCAGGGCACGAAGGAAGTCGTGGTCGATGATCATTGCCTCGTCGTCACCCTTGTCGGCAAGCTTCATTTGGTCGATGAAACGCTGCTCCTGGTCTATCGGGTCGTTAAGCTCAGAGTATGCGTTGGCAAGCTCCTTACCGTTAACCATAAGCTCGAAGCGCTCGGTGAGTCCCGGCTTTGAGCGGTGCATCTTTGTCAGCGGGCTCATCTCGACAGGATAGTCGATGACGAATGTAGGCTGAATGAATGTACCCTCACAGTACTCGCCGAATATCTCGTCGATGAGCTTACCCTTGCCGAAGCTCTCATCGATGCCTTCCATCTTCAGCTTGTTGACAGCGATGTCGCGAATCTCTTCCTCCGACTTGCCGTCGAGGTCGAAGCCAGTCTTCTCCTTGATAGCGTCGAGGATAGGAATGCGCTTGAACGGAGCCTTAAAGCTGACGACCTTTCCGTCAGGATACTCAACCTCTGGCTTACCGTTAACTGCAGTGCAGATAGTCTCAAGCAACTGCTCGGTGAAAGTCATCATCCAGTTGTAGTCCTTGTAAGGAACATAGAGCTCAAGGCAAGTGAACTCAGGGTTGTGGAAGCGGTCCATGCCCTCATTGCGGAAATTCTTGCCAATCTCATAAACACCTTCGAAACCGCCGACAATAAGTCTCTTAAGATAGAGCTCGGTAGCGATACGCATGTACATATCGATGTTCAGTGCATTGAAGTGTGTGATGAATGGCTTTGCGCTTGCTCCGCCCGGAATATTCTGAAGAATAGGAGTCTCAACCTCGGTATAGCCGCGGTCGTCGAAGAACTTACGCATAGTGCGCAGAACGGTAGCACGCTTCAGGAATGTGTCCTTGACGCCATCGTTGACGATAAGGTCGACATAGCGCTGACGGGCACGCTGCTCTGGATCGTCGAACTTGTCATAAGCAACACCATCCTTATACTTCACGATAGGCAGTGGCTTAAGGCTCTTCGACAGAAGCTTTATGCTCTCGACATGAACGGAAATCTCTCCCATCTGTGTGCGGAAGACATATCCCTTGACGCCAATAATATCGCCGATGTCCAAGAGTTTCTTGAACACCTTATTATACATATCCTTATCTTCGCCGGGGCATAAGTCGTCACGGCTGATGTAAAGCTGTATTCTGCCTTTGCTGTCCTGAAGCTCTGCAAACGATGCCTTGCCCATGATACGCTTACCCATAAGGCGTCCGGCAATGGTTACCTCACGCTTCTCGTTCTCATTGAAGTTGGCCTTGATGTCATCGCTCCACGCGTTGACCGGGAACTCCTCGGCTGGATATGGATTAATGCCCATATCACGGAGTGCCTGCAAACTCTGGCGGCGGCCAATCTCCTGCTCACTAAGCTCTAATATGTTCATTTCTAATTTACAATGTAGTTTTACCAATCTGCAAAGTTAGTAAAAAGAAATGGATTCTGTTCTCGTTTTATTTTTTTTAATATTGTAGGCTTATGAAAACGAATGTCTTGCAGCTTACAGATACGTTGAAGAAGATTGTTTATGACTATTAATAAGACTGTGAAATGAAAAATATATATATCAAGCCTATTACCGAATTGACAACTGTTGAACCGACACGGATTATGGCGGGGTCTTTCAAGCAATACAAGGAGAACGGCTTCGTCAACACTAAGGTCGGTCACTATGTCGGTGGAATCCTCCACTCTTACAAGGATGAAGTCAACAACGGTGACGATGAGTACATCAACCTTGCCAAGGGTCACAATTGTTGGGATGAGGAATCCGACGAATGGGACAAATGGTAAAAGCCTACAAGAGAAGGTGGATCCTACAGATTATGGGAGGCATTAGCCCTCACGGAAGAAGTCTAGTGCCTCCTTGACCTCATCCTCAGTAAGAGTTTGGTTGATATGAATCTCGCCAATACCGGAGAGAAGGGTTACATTGATTTCATTGCCCGTGTTCTTCTTATCGTGGTGCATCAGTTCGATGAGACGTGGATAATCATCACAAGTAATAGTGAACTGACCATAATTCTCACGGATAAAGGCAACCGTCTGGCGGAGCTTGTCCTGCGGGAATCCCATCTTGACAGCGCTGAGATAGAGCTCCGGAATAAGTCCGAAGGCAACAGCATAGCCATGAAGAAGAGGAAGATTCTCCCCAGTCATCCCTTTTAACGAGGATTCCTTTGCAGCCTCGAAGCTGAAACTCTCGAAAGCATGACCGAAAGTATGCCCAAGGTTCAATGCCTTGCGCACACCTACCTCATGCGGATCCTCATCGACAATGCGCTCCTTGACCTTCACGCTGTCGCCAAGCATGGACGCGAGCTTGTGCAAGTCAGGATTGTTGAGGTCGAAATTCATCAGCTCAGCCCAATGTTTCTCGTCAGAGATAAGTCCGTGCTTAATCATCTCGGCATATCCTGAGCGGATATTCTTGTCGTCGAGGGTCTTAAGGAAATTAGTGTTCAGAATAACATAATTGGCATCATTAAATACGCCAATCTCATTCTTCAGTCCACCGAAGTTTATGCCCGTCTTGCCGCCGACGCTGGCATCGACCATTGCGAGCAATGTAGTAGGAATGTTTATGAAGTTCATTCCCCGCTTGAATGTCGACGCGGCAAAGCCACCGAGGTCGGTAACCATTCCGCCACCTAGGTTGATAACGCACGAATGGCGTGTCGCCCTGCCCTCTTGCAGTTCCTTCCAGACATGCACGAGCGAGTCAAGGGTCTTGTTGGCATCGGTAGCTCCGATGGTTATGAGATGTGCGCCATGAAGACAGAAGAAGTCTTTCACCTTCGGCCAGCACAGCTTAGCAGTCGTCTCGTCGGTGATAATAAATATGCGGTCGTGCTCACACTCAGTGAGAGCCGTCGCCAACTCGGTCTCGAAATTCCGTGAAATGATAATTCTCTGCTCCATAACATTCTAGCTTTTCTCATTGCAAATATACCAACTTTATACTAGCAATGCAATAGTTGTAAGTTCTTTTTTAACAACCTTTTAACTAGAAATCTCAATTATTGCGCACATCGATACCGCAGTGTGCAATATTTATTCCAGCTCTTTGGCTACCATATTCGTCAACTCGACGAACTGTGGGATGCTGAGCTGTTCAGGGCGCTTGGTCATAATGTCCTGCTGACAGAACCCGTCAGAAGGCTGCCGCTCAGCAGAGAACATCTGCTTAAGGCTCACTCGGAGCATCTTCCTTCGCTGGTTGAAAACCGTCTTTACCAGTCGGCGGAACAGCTGCCAGTCACAGCCAAGGTCGGTAGTTGAATTGCGGGTCATGCGGATAACGGCGCTCTTAACCTTTGGAGGTGGATTGAAGACATTCTCGTCGACGGTGAAGAGGTACTCCACATTGTACCATGCCTGAATCAGAATAGAGAGTATTCCGTAGGTCTTATTGCCCGGTTCAGCGGCGATGCGCTGTGCCACCTCACGCTGAATCATTCCGGTACAGCAAGGAATAAGATCCTTATTGTCGAGCATCTTGAAGAAAATCTGACTGGAAATATCATACGGATAGTTGCCTGTCAAGACGAACTGACGCCCGCCGAACACCTTTGTGAGGTCCATGCGCAGGAAGTCGTCACTGATGATATTGTCCCTCAGCGACGGGAAGTTCTCCTGCAAGTAAGCCACACTCTCCTTGTCAATCTCCACAGCCTTCACCTCACGCGGCTTCTTCACAAGGTATTGCGTCAGCACCCCCATGCCCGGTCCTATCTCCAGAACGGGAATGTCGGGGCATGCGTCAACAGTGTCGGCAATGCGGCGCGCAATGTCAAGGTCGGTCAGAAAATGCTGTCCAAGGTTCTTCTTCGGTCGTACTCGTTTAACCATAACTCTCTGTTTTTGCCTACAAAGATAACTCAAAAGGCGGATAAAACAAAATGAAACAAGCCCTTTTTCATTGTGACCGATGGCAAGTTGCGTTGTGAAAGATACCGTTTTAGAAATAAAAATAAATTATTTTTGAATTGATTTTAAATTAAAAACTGATGGAAAATAAATTAAAAATAATCGTGAAAGATACCGTTTTACAACGCAATTAGAGTACCGTTGCATTGCAAAATTTGGTCGGCGACAACGCAATTAATATCCAAGTAACTACTCAGCACCCTATTACATGATTAGTTGTCTTGCTGTTGTACTACAGCAAGGAATGCGTTGTATTTCGAATTTCCGTTCTTCATAGCTGTT